>NATV01000104.1 GCA_003094535.1 gamma proteobacterium symbiont of Ctena orbiculata
AAGGTATACTCAACAGGGCACAAAATTTGTCGCATCTTTTCACTGGTGTCCTCCTCTGAAGCTACCTTGATCTTTGCCAAAGTAAGTAATGCCTCTGCGCTGATTATACGAATATCCCATGCATGTTTTGAACCGCGTACTTGTGCTTCAAGATCACCAGTATCATTCCTGCCAACAACTATGAGAATAGAGGACTCTTCAGTGATTTTCCCAATCTTAATGAGTTCTTTGCGATAGCGAGCAATTTTGTCAAGTGAAATTCGGTAGGTATCAGTCGTTTTCACCTCAACGACAATTGAGAAATTCCCAGGTGCATGCCATAAACCATCATAACCAATTTTATTCTTAGTACCTTGATAGAGACCATCCTCCACTTCGAAATCAAGTCTCCGGCCAACTTCATTAACTAAGTCTTGTAGTATTAGTCCGCTATCTGGAAATGACTTTTCTAAACACTGGATAATGTAGTTTTCAATTCGATCGATATCGATTTCTGCAAGATAAGCACGAATTTCTTTGGCACACTTGCTGTTATCCTTGAGTTTGCCTTCGCCAGAAATGGCAACAATTTGTTGTATATGTTTATTTTCAAGGTGTTCCTTATTGGAATTCCAAAGGTCAAGTAACATATAAACATCCTATCGAAATTATAGTGATACTCAATTATTCATGAAATGTATTATTTTCGTATACCATGCGTGTTTGTGGGATGGATAAGAATACCGAATCTGCGGAGTTCTATAGTGGCTCTGCTGCCAATATCACCTCGCCTATCTTCTTGATACTGCCAGTTAGCTTAGATACTTCCACATCATCAAACAGCCCGAACACCCCTTCAAAATGGATATCAGAAAATGGTGGCTGCGCCAATTGTGCAGGGCTCATGACACCACGCTGGGTTAGAAAGTCGATAATTGTATTGATGAATCGAATTTGCTGCGGGTTAAATCTTGTCTCGTCCAGGTATTCGGCAAAGGCAGCCTTTGCGGCATTGCGGTCCAGTCCAACCAGTTCACGGATGAATATTCCAAGGGGTTTATCTGGATGTATGGTCTCACTGTATAGCTTCCTGTCTTCGATCCCGCTAGCCTCAAATAGCTTGTTATCCAGCTCGTCCAAATCCTGCTGCGTAATTGGTAGATTGCGTTTGATACGTTGAATGGTTAAGTTGTCCTTGTGCTCGTGTACGTAGGCTTCTACCTTGCGGCGGTATAGGTCGAGATCATTCCCACCGGGTATATAGACCCCTTGGTTTTCGTTAACGCCGGTTACTTCATCCTCGAAGTTTGTGTAGACAGTGATCCTGCTCTCCTTATCAAAATAGCGCATCAACAGGCGCAATCGCCTCCGGGTCTGTTCCAGTTCTTCTAGAGTAAGGTCCTGCCAGAAGTTGGCGGACTGAATGTACTGTATCCACTCCAGTTGTTCAGCCACAGCATTGATGCTGCTTTTAGACTCCAGCTTGGAAGCAATAGTAACTAGCCTGTCTTGCAGGAAGTCGCTGATACCGGTTTTCTCTACCAGGCCCAATTGCATGGAGAGAATCATCTGATCGAAGCGCAGCGCCAACTCTTCTTCTTTCTCATCTGGCTCCAGTGGTTCCGCTTCAGTGGGCAGATTGGCGATTTGTCGTTCTAGCTCGCCTAGCTGCTCTGTGGTGAGCTGTTGCCAAATATCCTTTTTTTGATACTTCTCTACAACCTGGCGTCGTGGTCGCACGATAAAGTTATCGAGGCTCATACCCGACACTCGGTTGTGCAGAGTATCCAACAGATAAGCGCGTAGGGTTTGGCCAAAGTCGCCGAAATCTTCATTCTGCTTCAGCTTGTCGCTAAGCTGCAGCCGCTTCTCGAAGATTACCTGCGAAAGATGCTTGTCGCTGCTGTCCTTTGCCCCTTCCGGATTCATCTCAAAGTATTCGAAGTTTTTACAGCAGTCGAATACCTTGAAAAACACCTTGTCATCACCAGGGGCAAAAAGATCCGGATTCAGACGTGTGCCACGCCCCAGCATCTGCAGGAATTTTACCTTTGATTTGATCACCTTGAAGAACATCAGATTGACCACCTCGGGCACGTCAATGCCGGTATCCAGCATATCCACCGACACAGCCACGGAGAGTGGTATGTTAGGGTCCTGTGGGGGCTTTTCCCCCTTGAACTCGTCGATCAGGGTATCGGCATACTTCTCTTTGTAGGTGATCACCCGGGCGAACTTACCTTTGTATTTTGGATAGTTGGTGTTGATGCGGTCCACTACAAACTCGGCATGGCTGTTATTGGCGGCAAAAACAATGGTCTTGCCCAAGCGGTCACCCCCGGCTACCTTGATGCCTCGCTCCATCAGTACCGCCAGCGCCTTGTCTACGGTATCGGTATTGAACAGGAACTGGTTCACTTCAGAGGGCAACACCTCGTCACGCCCTTCCAGTTCTTCTTTGCTCTCCCACTCCTCCTGCTCTTCGGGGCTTAGGTCGCTGTACTTGATCCCCTCGCGGATGAAGCCGAGCCCTACATCCACATCCTTGGGTGGTACCAGGAAACCGTCGGCTACCGCCTCATGCAGTTCGTAGGCGAAGGTGGGTACGCTTTCCTGCTGATCGAATATCTCGTAGGTGTTGCGGTCGATATCGGCCTTGGGGGTGGCGGTCAGGCCCAATAGCAGAGAATCAAAGTAGTCGAAGATGTAGCCATACTTCTTGTAGACCGAACGGTGCGCCTCGTCCACGATCACCAGATCGAAGTGGCCCACCCCGAACAGGCGGCTATCTGCAGGGGCGGAGAGCAGATTCATCATGGTGGGATAGGTGGCGAGGTAGAGCCGTCCCTCCAGCTTATCGGTGCCGCCGGAGAGAATCGCGGGGGAGACCTTGGGCAGCAGCTTGCCGAACTCCTTCTTCGCCTGGTTCACCAGGGCGTTACGGTCGGCGAGGAAGAGTACGTTTCTGATCCAGCCCGCGCGCATCAGCAGATCCACCAGGGCGATGGTGGTGCGGGTCTTGCCGGTACCGGTGGCCATTACCAGCAGGGATTTGCGCTGTTTGTGTTCCTGGTACTGTTCGCAGACGCTGCGGATCGCCTCGATCTGATAGGGCCGTTTGAAACCGGCGATCTCGGTGTTGATATCAACTTTGTCCAGTTTCTTAGAAAGTCCGCGCCGGTCGATCAGGCGCTGCATCTCGTCTCGGCTGAGAAAGCCCTGCACCGGTCGCGGCGGATAGCTGCAGTCGTCCCAGAAGGTGATCTCGTAGCCGTTGCTGTAGTAGATCAGCGGGCGCTGGCCGAACATCTGCTCCAGGCAGTCGGCATAGAGCATCGCCTGCTGCCGCCCCTGGGTCGGTTCCACGGTGGTACGTTTTGCCTCCACCACCGCCAGCGGTTTACCGTCGGCACCCCAGAGCACGTAATCGACGAATCCCACCCCGGAGGGGTTGGGCATGCCGCTCACCTCGAACTCCTTCGCGTTGGGGGCGTCCAGGTCCCAGCCCATCTCCTTCAAGTACTGGTCGATGATAAAGCTGCGGGTCTCCGCCTCGTTGTAGTCGTGACTGTCTTTGACCTCCGCATTGGCCGCCTTCTGTTGTGCGACCTGGGCTTCCGCCGCCGCCAGCTTCTCGCGCAGTTCGGCATTCTCGCGTAGCTGCTGTTCAATGGCCTCAGCGTGCTGCTTGTCCTTCTCCGCCAGCGCCTTCTCCTGCGCCTTCAAGCGCTTGGTGCTGCTGATCACCAGTTGGGCGTCGATCTCTACGGTCTGGGGGATCGACTCCAACACGAAGCGTTGGTCGGATGCGGGTTTGTGGGCGGTATAGGTGCGGTAGAACCAGTAGAGGATATGGTGCAGCTCCTTCACCGTCTGGGTGGCGACGGCGGGGCTGATCTTGCGTTCGGAGTGGACGGCGTTGTTGCCCGCCTTCTGCACCGCCTTGATCTTGGGGAAGATGGCGTGGCCCAGGGATTGGCGGAACTCATTCTGGTGGATCAGGGTGTTGAGCTTGTTGTCATACTTCGGCTTCTGCAGCCAGTGGTCGAACTCATACATCCAGTGGACCGCCCGCTCTAGGGTGTAGCGGGCGTAGAAACAGGCGCCACGGGGATCAGCATGCACCAGCCGCTCCGCCCGCTGGGCGTTGGTTTCGATCTCGGGCCACTCGGTGAGGAAGGTGAAGTTCGACATCCGTATCTCGTTCCCGTTATGCGGCCTTGGTTAGGTTTAGTTTGCCATTGAAGGCTGTTTGCATAAGCGAGGCAAACAGCTGATTACTGTATTCATACTTTTGCTTAATTCCTTCCTTTTGCATTTGATACCTAGAAACAATTTCGCCAAATGCATGTTGTTCGCTAAATTTTGGCAATGGAATAGGTATTTTCTTTACATCACCGAGGTTTATACCCTTCACAGCCGCCCCTTTAACATATCGCTGCATGTATGCTTGCATCGGATGAGATGCTAAACACATGCCTAGGTACCTGTGATCTACAAGTTGAGGTATGGGTGCTAATCTTGCCGTATCTTGTGTGATATTTGCTCCGACACATTCAGCACTAGTTATTGCAATCCTTCCGACATGCCCTCGTATAGAAAGTAGAACATCATTTTTATCCAGCTTTGACCTTTTATATGAATTGGCAATTTCTTCTGAGGTTTTTCTTAATTGCTCTGTTAATACCCTCCCGTCTTGCATATCAACAACTCTGACATAGGGGATGCCGATATCTAAATCGGGGCCAGGCTTAAGAATCCCATAAGTTATTGGCCTTTCCGGATCAATAATTTCTTCGAGCAGCTTCGCTTCAAAATTCTTCGGATTCGTCACCGGATCACCAAACATCTCCAGAAACACCGACTGGGCGAGTTGGTTGAGTTCCTGCTCCATCTGTTTGCACTGGCTGCGCAGGGTGTCGGCTTTTTCCAGCAGCGCGGCGATCTGTTTTTGGATGGGTAGGGGTGGGAGGGGAACTTCAAGTTCCTTGACGATAGCTGTATTCAAATTCTTAACTACTGCACCGGCAGCTTTTGCAGATAGTTTCTGATAAACAGCGTCAGAACTTAGGCAGTAATAGAAGTAGTCAGTATACAGGTTATCACTCTTCGGATGTAAAACTAACCATCCATCGTGAATGCAACCTGAAGTTTTAAGAATATACGGTCGGCCAAAACTCATTGAGTTCGTTAGAAGAAAATCTCCGGGCTGAACCTGCCTTGTTTTACCAAGACCTTCTCTCTTGATCTTTTTTGCAACCCTCTCGATATATTTAGAGTCGCCTTTTGTATCGCCAATCATGATCCAGTTTAATCCTTCTGGATCCTCAGTTATGTAGTTCTGGATAGGGCGAGGAGAACCCCCTCGCGCAATATCAAAAATCTCCCCTAGCTTGACGATTGGCCAACTCACAACATCCCCTCCAACTCCGCAATTCTCTCATCCATCGCCTTCTGCAGTTCCCGGATGCGTTGCAGGATCACCTTGGGTGGATCGTATTCCACTTCTTCGTAGACCACCTCCTTGTAACGGTTGATGGAGAGGTCGTAACCCTCGTTGACGATATCCGCCTTGGGTACGAAGAAGCTCTGCTCGGTGCGTTTGCGTCGGGCTTCGCCCTTCGGGCTGTTCCAGCGTTTGAGGATATCGGGGATGTTGTCGAGATCGTGTTGTGGTTTTTCGCCCTCTTTGAGTAGCGGTGTCCGTTTATCGTCCAGTGAGAAACCGTCGGCCTGCATATCGTAGAACCAGACCTGGTCGGTGCCGCCGTCACCGGTCTTGGTGAAGAGCAGAACGGCGGTGGAGACCCCGGCGTAGGGTTTGAAGACACCGGAGGGCATGGAGATGACCGCCTGGAGCTTGTGGTTCTCCACCAGGGTCTCGCGGATCTTTTTGTGGGACTTGGTGGAGCCGAAGAGTACGCCATCGGGCACGATGACGGCGGCGCGGCCGCCGGGCTGGAGCATGCGCAGGATGAGGGCGAGGAAGAGCAGTTCGGTCTTCTCCGAGGGGCCTTTCTTCTTTTTGTCGTTGTCACTTTTCTGGCTTTTGGTCTGGGCCTTCTTCGGGCTCTTACCCAGGGCAGTGAGCAGATCTGGGGAGAGTTCGTCGTAGGCGACGCTGCCCTTGAAGGGGGGATTGGCCAGGACCAGGGTGTAGCGGTCCTTGATATTCTCCTCGCCGTGGTCGCTGAGGCTGTCGCGGTACTCTACGGTGGGGTGTTCCACGCCGTGCAGCATCAGGTTCATGGCGCCGATGCGCAGCATGTGCTGGTCGAAGTCGAAGGCGCTGAACATCTGGTTATGGAAGTGTCTGGCGTTGGCCTTTTTCATCAGTGCATCTTTGTACTGCTCGCGCACATACTCCTCGGCGGCCATGAGAAAGCCGCAGGTACCGGAGGCGGGGTCGCAGATGATGTCGCTGTGGTTGCCGCCGAGCTTGGGCGCGGTCATCTGCACCATCATTCGGATGATGTGGCGCGGGGTGCGGAACTGGCCGTTGGTGCCGGAGGTCTGCAGCTTGGAGAGCATGTACTCGTAGAGATCGCCCTTGGTGTCACGGGCGGACATGTCGATGCCGTCGATCATATTCACCACCCGGTCGAGCAGGCTGGGGGTGGGGATCATGAAGATGGCGTCCTTCATGTGGCGGGCGAAGGTGGTGTCTTCGCCTTGCATGTTCTTGATGAAGGGGAAGATCTCATCCTTGACCAGGTTGAACATCTCATCCGGGTCGAAGTTTTTGAGTTTGCTCCAGCGGAATTTGCCTTGTCTTCGATTGAAGACAGGGTTTTCTATCTTGCCGTCACCAAGTTGCGCTTGGCGCTCTCGGCGGGTGTGGATCTCATCGAGACTGCGGATAAAGAGCAGGTAGGTGAACTGCTCGATGACGGAGATGGGATTGGCGATGCCGCCGGTCCAGAAGGCTTCCCAGATTTCGTCGACTTGGTTTCTGATTTTTCCTGTGAGCATTATTTGATTATGTGGCCAGTTAAGTGAACAACCATGCTGTTGTAAGGGACCACATCATAGCCATTTCTTAGCAAATGAGCACAATTCGAATCGGGCGGTGTCATGGTGTGCGCTGCCGGGTAGGGCGTGGGATGCCGACTGGGTATTGGGTGCCGGAGGTTCCTGTCGTTTGGCAATTGTCTGTTCTGTTGCTCAATGAGGTCTTCCGTGAAGTCTCTGGCCTGTCGGATGGGTGATTCGTTATGTTTATATTACTTTTGCAAGATTATCAATGGAATGGTGAGGATTGTTGTTGGTTGGTCGAGGAATGGGATTCCTATTTGGTTGCAGATTAGGGACCTTGGGGGTGTTTCCAAGCGAGGTATGCATTCCCACGCTGGAGCGTGGGAACGAGACGCGTGAGGGGGGTAAGTCAAACAATCAGATCGGGTCGGGTCTGTTGTTTTTGAGCCAATCTCTAACCCTATCCAACAATGACTCAGCTTGCCCGATGCATTCGTTAACGGTACTGGCAGGTACGTTGTCACCTGTGTAATCGGCGATGTTTCGCTGTTTACGTAATGCATCCAATACAATCACTGTGGGCTTGTCCAGACCAACCGTTTGGCTCAGTAATTGAATCATCGTGGTGTGATGGCCTGGTCTGCTTGTCAATGTTCGGTAGCCGTTTGCCTGCAGTGCGATATTGGCTAGTTGCATTATGGCCTTGTAGGCGGCATCGAAGCGGTTCTCAAAACTGATTTTGTCGACTTTCGCATCAGCGATGTTACCTGTTGCCGCTGCTACTAGCCGTTTGATTACGACTGCATCGGGTTCAATCTCCTCCAGGGTCCTTCCCACTAAGCTCTGTAAACTCATCTCCATCTCCTATGACATCCATTCTAGGTTTTGCTAACACATCCTTGATAAACGGATTCTTTTGCTTCAGCAGGTCCAACCACTCATCTTCGCGGTATAGTTTCGGGTTGATCTCCCGGCCTAATTTCTCCTGGATGGGGTGGAGTGCATTCACCATCTCTGTAAAATCGATCTCGCCTATGATCATCAGATCGATATCGCTTGATGAGATCTCCTGCTTACTCGCGACAGAGCCAAAGATAAAGGACCAGACAATGCGATCAGCGAAGGGTAGTAGGGCTTGATTGAGGACGTTGACTACACCGATAGTTTTGCTAACGATACTTAGCAATTCATGAAAAATCGGGCAATCCGGGTTGGCTTGGTAGTGGTGTTGGTTGCCGATTCGGGTCATGTGTAAGATGCCCACATCCAGCATGCGGTCGAGCTCCCGCTTGATGGTGGCGACACCCATGCCGGTTAGGCGGATGATCTCCTTGGTGTAGAAGCTTCTTTCCGGCTTAGCGTAGAGCAGGCCCAATAGTTGTTGTTGGGTCTTGCTGAAGAGTGCATCGGCTAGTCGGGTCATGGTGCAAGCTTTCAGTTCATAATTAGTGAACTATAGTTCATAAAATATGAACTATCAAGCTATCTTGTCGATATTATGACTCAGCTTTATTCGTTCCCATGCTCCAGCGTGGCAACGAGATGGTGGCTAGGTCAGCCGCTGGAGGCAAGGGATGATCGGTGCGGCAAGCCGCACCCTACGTTTTTACTTCAGTGCAGACAGCACTTCTCGAACTTCTTGCCGCTGCCGCAGGGACAGGGATCGTTGCGGCCTGCATTTGGCTGATCGATGGAGATTTCCGGTTCCCGTTGCGGGTGCTCGACGCGTCGCGCCAGCCAGTAGGCGTGGATCTCCCTGGCGTTTGGGGCGATCGCCTTCTGCAGGGTGATGACCTCGTCGTCGTCCTGGTTGTGTCCCTGCCAGTCCATGGCCTCGGTGAAGGCGTAGATGGGGCTCAACAGGGCGGCGATCTTTTCACCGCCGGCGAGCCATTCATTGGAGGAGAGCTCGGCGCCGCGGAAATAGCCCTCGCACCACTCGTCGACGATGGTATAGGTCATGTGGTCGACCTGGCGCTGCAGGTAGAGGGGTTCGAAGTCGTCGGGGTACTGCATCAGGGTCTGAACAATGCCGTTCATGTGGCGGATCAGCAGGGTGAGGATTTCGCTGAAGGCCTCCTCGCTCTCCCACTCCGGTTCGAAATCGCCCCACACCGAAGGCAGCCAGACCGAGGGCGGGAGGGTTACCGGTCCGCTGACGATGGCGGTGAGAAAGCCGTCCAGGGTGGAGATGTCGAAGATGCCCTCGTCCATCTCCTCGGTGATGATCTCGTTGTCGATGCGGTTGATGAGGAACTGGTCGAGACGGTCGATCTCGTCATCGTTGAGCGGGCTGTTTAGATCATCCATGGTCTTTCGCTTGCTATACGATCGTTGGTCATATCGATATTGTAGAGAAGTTGGCCGCCCAGGCTCAACCTTAGTCAAGCCGGGGAATGGTGGCTTTTTGCGGAAAAGGTGCGGCATGCCGCACAGTTGTGGTCAAAGGCTCTTTTCCGCGGTCGTGGTCGTGGCGGCCGGACCCTTCACGTTGGTCTGTATCAGGGAGAGGAACTGCTGGGTGCAGGCATCCCAGGAGTAGCCTTCGGCAAACTCGCGACAGCTTGCGGAGTCTACCTCGAGGGCCTTGTTGGCGGCGGTCTGCAGATCTTCATCCATCCAACCGTTGACGCCGTTCTTGATCACGTCCAGCGGGCCCTCCACCGGGTAGGTGGCCACCGGCACGCCGCAGGCCATCGCCTCCAGCATCACCAGGCCGAAGGTGTCGGTGCGGCTGGGGAAGACCATGACGTCGGCGGAGGCTAGGAGGCGGGCGAGTTCGCCGTTTTTGCGATAGCCGAGGAAGTGGGCGTCGGGATAGCTCTGTTGCAGCGATTCCATGGCGGGACCGTCGCCGATCACCACCTTGGAGCCCGGCATCTTCAGCTCAAGGAAATCGGTGATATTCTTCTCCACCGCCACCCGGCCCAGGTAGAGGGCGATGGGGTGGGGCAGGTCGAGCACCGGCTTGTCGATGGGTACGAAGTGATCGATATCGACACCCCGTGTCCAGTATTCGAGGTTTTTGAAACCCCTCTCCTCCAGGGTCGCCTTCATCGAGCTGGTCGCCACCATGGTCAGGGAGGCCTTGCTGTGGAAGGTTCTGACGAAGGCGTAGGAGAGCGAGAGCGGGATCGGCACACGCAGCCGCACATACTCCGGAAATCGGGTATGGTAGGTGGTGGTGTAGGGGATGTTGCGGCGCAGGCAGTAGCGTCTTCCGGCCCAGCCGATGGGGCCCTCGGTGGAGAGGTGGATGGCGTCCGGCTGGAAGTCGTCGAGCAGCTTTTTCACATCCCCATAGGGGAAGAGCGCGATGGGTATGTCGGGGTAGGTCGGCATCGGCAGGGTACGGAACAGCCCCGGATTGATGCAGAGTACCTCATGCCCCCACTGCTTCAGTAGATTGATGGTCTTGTCCAGGGTTCGAACGACGCCGTTGACCTGGGGGAACCAGGCGTCTGTCACTATCGCTATGCGCATAAAATCTCTCTATTTCTCATTGTACATTCACTAAGCAACCTTGCGTGCCTTGATCGGTTCGTTTTTCGCTACAACCGGGGTTGGATCGGGCACAACGGGTGTGGGTGTGGGCGAAGCAGCGGTTTCAAGCAGCTGCATCGATTCATCGACCCAGCGGATCAGTTTCAGGGAACCGTCGGGTGTTTCCGCGAGGGCGGTGCAGCTCTCCACCCAGTCGCCGCAGTTGGCATAGGTGAGCCCATCCATCTCGTTGATCACCGCATGGTGGATATGGCCGCAGATGACACCGTCGAGGTTGCGTTCGCGCACGGTGTGGATCACCGCCTCTTCATAGTTGCCGATATACTTCACCGCCTCCTTGACCTGGTTTTTCAAGTAGGCGGAGAGCGACCAGTAGCCGAAACCGAGGCGGCGCCGCGCGATATTGAACCAGCGGTTGAGCCACAGCAGCAGGTCATAGGCGTCGCTGCCGAGATGGGCCAGCCACTTGTTGTTCATCACCACGCCGTCGAACTCGTCACCGTGGAGGATAAGAAAGCGCTTGTTGTCGGCGGTGGTATGGATCACCTCTTTCTGGATTTCAATTCCCGAGATATGGAAATTGAAATAGTCGCGCATCACTTCATCATGGTTGCCTGGGACATAGACCACCCGGGTGCCCCGCTTTGCCTTGGCGATGATCTGATGCACAATCTCGTTGTTGATGTTTGGCCAATACCACCCGGATCGCATCTTCCAGAAATCGAGTATATCCCCGACAAGATAGAGGTTGTCGCTGTCGGTGTGCTTGAGAAAGTCGAGGAGATATTCGGTGCGGGAGGCGCGGAGGCCGAGGTGGGTATCGGATATGAAGAGACTCTTATAGCGCAGTGTCGTCATATACGTTTTCTCATATGCTTCATTGCCTGCGCACCATAGTGGCAGACTGTTGCAATTTCATGTGGGGAATATGATTTGTTTATTACCTGGTCGATTTTTTTCGCATAAGCTGATAGAAAGGCCGTCATGTTGGATAGAGAACACAAAGAACACATGGGAATCAGGCGTTTGGTATACGCCCTGGGCTGGTCGATGAAGGGACTCAAGGCGACCTTTAAACATGAAGAGGCGTTCAGACAGGAGGTCTATTTGCTGATTCTGCTGGCGCCGCTGGGGTTCTGGTTGGGTAACGACGGTGTGGAGCGGGCGCTGCTGGTGGGGCCGTTGCTGTTCGTTTTGATCGTCGAGTTGCTCAACAGCGCCATCGAGAGCGTGGTCGACAGGATCAGCGATGAGAAGCACAAGCTCTCGGGCAGGGCGAAGGATCAGGGATCGGCGGCTGTGTTGATCTCCCTGATGCTTGTGGTCCTGTGTTGGGGGTCGGTATTGGCCAATAGGTTAATTTAGTAGTGGAAATAGGACCGGGCTTGCGGGGCATCACTGCCGCTTTTGCGAATGACAACCACCAGTCACCTAGCCGTCTACCAGTTTCTTGTGAGTTGCGGTTAGCTGGGGATGTAGGCAGATACGGACCAAAGCAATTTCGAAGCTGATTGCATGACAGTTTTATACAACTAAGAGGTAGCTAATCACCTGCCCTATGAACGACCGACCACAGCCTGAAGGGCTCGAACCCAATATCCGCAACGCGGTGCGCGCGGTGATCGTACGCGACGACGCGGTGTTGATGCAGAAGAAGTGGGCGCAACATCGCGGCACCTGGTATACCCTCCCGGGCGGCGGACAGGACGTCCATGAAACCCTGGTTGAGGCGTTGCAGCGGGAGTGCGAGGAGGAGATCGGCGCCAGGGTCGAGATCGACGGTCTGCTCTGGATTGCGGACTTCTACAAGCAGCGCGATACCGCCTACCCCTCGGTGAGGCATCTGGTGGAGCTGCATTTTGCCTGTTCGCTGCCGGTGGAGTATCAACCGGTGTCGGGGGGGCATCCCGACAAACATCAGATCGATGTGGTCTGGTTGCCGATTGACCGTATTCGCGATTATGAGGTCTATCCCAAAGGCCTCGCCACCCATCTCTCAACACTGGGCGATATCAAGCCTCCAGCCTATCTGGGAGTGATCGACTGATATGCCCCTCGCCAAGAGCATCCAGGAGAACCTCCACTTTCTATTGACTGAAACCGCGACCCATCTCTCCCTGCTGAAAGAGTACCTGATCCTGCCCCAGGCGACCATTCCCACCCGTCTGCTCGACCGCCAGGGCTACGTGGAGAATCTGAAACTGAGCATCCACAACCACTGCGTGCAACAGATGGTCTCACCCGAGGGCCGGGAATCGGATCACCAGCTGCTGCGGGCGGTGGAGGGGATCGCCAGTCAGCTGGAAAGGATCGCGGAGTTGACCCGGGATGCGGTGATGCAGAGCGTCCACCTGCAGCATAGGGCGATGCTGAAGGTAAAGGACTATCTGACCATGATCGACCAGGTAAGCAACGGGCTGGAGCTGATCGAACCGGCGTTGTCGGCGAAGGATGCCCGGCGTGCCTTGAAGATCGGCCGGGTGGAACGGCGTCTCGACAGCGCCTATCAGAAACAGCTCAAGCGCTACACCAGGCTGTTGAAAAAGGAGAAACACCCGGCGGATCGCATCTCCCTGATCATGCTGGCCCATCTCATCGAGCAGATGGGCGATGCCATACTGCGCATCAGCGAGGCGATCATATCGGCCTCCATGGGCCAGCATTTCAATACCGAGCGATACCACACCTTCAATGCCTCTCTCGGTGAACTCAAGACGGTGGACGATATCGACAACCTGGCGTTCGAAACCATCGCCGAGACCAAGTCGGGCAGCGCCATCAATGCCCTCAGCAGCGGCAAGGAGGGGAGTGGCTACCACGCCATCTTCAAGGATGGGCGCAAGCGCAAACTAAAGGAAGAGCGGGCGCGGGTCGAGGATTGGCACGAGATCCTTCCCGGGCTGGCGCCGAAGATACTCGCCTACCAGAAGCAGGGGGACTCGGCGGCACTGCTGATCGAACACCTCGCCGGCCAGACCATCGAGCAGATCCTGCTCCACGGTTCCGATGAGCTGTTGCAGGATGCCTTGGACCGCCTTACCGCAACCCTGAGCCGGGTCTGGCTGGAGACAAAGACCAGGAAGCCTGTCTCCGCCGGCTACATGCGGCAGCTGGCGAAACGCATGGAGGATGTCTATGCCATCCATCCCGAGTTCAGGCAGCCGGCGGTCGATATCGGTGGGGTGAGTCTGGCCGCATTCGATGAGTTGCTGCAGCGCATGCAGGCGTTTGAGAAGGGCATCAGGGCGCCGTTTTCGGTCTATATCCACGGTGATTTCAATGTCGACAATATCATCTACGATGCCGCGGAGAAGCGGATCAATTTCATCGATCTGCACCGCTCCACCTATATGGACTACCTGCAGGATGTCAGCGTCTTCATGGTTTCCAACTACCGCCTGCAGGTCTTCGATCCCCGGGTCAGGCAGCGGATCATGGATCTCTGCCGCGCCTTCTATCGCTTCACCGGTGCCTTTGCCCGCAAGCAGGGGGATGAGAGCTTCGAGATCCGCCTGGCAATGGGATTGATCCGCTCCTTTGCCACATCGACCCGGTTCATTCTCGACAAATCCCTGTCGGAGCGAATGTTCTCCCGGGCAACCTACCTGATGGAGAGGCTGCTCGAGAGCGAATCCAAAACCAAGCGTCCGTTTGTTGTGCCCGTGAAGGAGATATTCATTGGATAAACCGAAGATCGGAGTGGTCGGCATCCCTGGAAAGTGGTCCACCGAGGCCCTGGCCGACGCGGTAGAGGCCGCCACCGGCTTTCGCCTGGTGATCGATATGACCGAGGTCTGCGCCGAGCTCGACAGCGGCCGGCTCCGTTATCGCGACCTGGACCTGACCCGTCTCGATGCCCTGGTGGTGAAAAAGATCAGCGAGGAGTACAGCCCCCAGGTCCTCGACAGGCTGGAGATGCTGCGCCAGCTGCAGCGCGCCGGAGTGAGGGTCTTCAGCAAGGTGGAGCGGATCATCCGTCTCATCGACAGGCTCAGTTGTACCCTCTCGCTCTACAACGCGGGGGTGCCCCTGCCGCCGACCCGGGTCACCGAGAATCCCGACATCGCCGCCGATGCGGTCCTGGCATTCGGTTCTGCGGTCTTCAAGCCGCTCTACTCCACCAAGGCCCGGGGAATGACGCTAATCGATGCCGATCAGGATCCGCAGCGGCTGCGTGACCAGATCGAGTCCTTTCGCGCAGACAACCCGGTGATGTACATTCAGAAGCGGCTCGAGCTGCCGGGGAGGGACCTGGGGATGGTCTTTCTCGATGGCGACTATCTCGGCAGCTACGCCCGGGTAGGCGGAGCGGGGACCTGGAACACCACCATCCGCAGCGGCGGTCGCTACGAGGGCTATGAGGCCGATGCGGATCTGGTGACCCTGGCTCGCAAGGCCCAGGCAATATTCGGCCTCGACTTCACCACCGTGGATGTGGCGGAGACCGATCAGGGCCCGGTGGTCTTCGAGGTCTCGGCATTCGGCGGTTTTCGCGGTGCAAGGGAGGGGATCGGCATCGATGTGCCCTCCCACTATGTCGCCTATATTCTGGAGGAGCTTGCGGCATGAGCCTGGCGGTGAAATGGGCCGGGATCCTGGAAGCCGGGCATGCCGCCGACCTGCTCATGCAGGGGATCTCCCTGGGGGAGAGATCCCTGCAGCTGGCGACAGGAGACTGTGGCCTGGTGATACGCTCCAACAGCCAGCCGCTGCTGGATCGGCTGGCAGGCTATTTCCACCATCTGCCGAAAAATCAGATAGCCTCGTCGACCGAGGTCGTCGCCATCGAGGGTGAGGAGATCAAGACCGGTCTCCCTTTCATCGACTGGCGACGGGAAGCCGGCAAATCGGGGCGAAAGGATGCCTATGTCGATCTGGCGGACGGCCGTCTGGTGCGCAAGGTGCGCACCGGGATGCTGTTTCTGCAGAGTGAACGGTGGCGCATCGCGGCGGGTCCCTGCATGGCCCATGACAACCAGTTGATCAATTTCATCAATTCCCAGGTGATGAACTGGCTGCAGCAGCGGCAGTGGCTGATCTGTCATGCCGCCGGCTTGCTGCTGAACGGGAAGGGAATCGCCCTGGCCGGTTTTTCCGGGGGCGGCAAATCGACCCTGATGTTGCATCTGATGGAACAGCCGAAGAGCCGCTACCTGACCAATGACAGACTCTTTCTGCGTCGCCAGGGGGTCAGTGTGGAGGCAATGGGCATTCCCAAGCTTCCCCGCATCAATCCCGGGACCCTGGTGAACAATCCGCGGCTCTCGCCGTTGATCGATGAGGAGAGGCGGGAACGGCTGCTGCAGTTGCCTAAACAGGCGCTGTGGGAGCTTGAGGAGAAGTTCGACGTCGACGTGGAGCGGCTCTATGGCCCGGACCGCATCGACACCTCGACGCCCGTTCCCCTGGAGGCCCTGGTGATCCTGAACTGGAACAGACATGATCGTTCGCCGGTCAGGCTGGCAAAGATAGATATTACCCAGCGCCGCGAGTTGTTGAGCGCGGTGATGAAATCGCCCGGACCCTTCTACCAGGGCGGGCTTGGTAATTTCCTGCGGGATGACGAACCGCTTCAGCCCGCACCCTATCTGGCACTGCTGAAGAGTGTTCCCGTCTACGAGGTCACGGGTAGAATAGATTTCAACGCATTGAGTGGATTGTGTTTGGAACAGTGGGGTAGTTAACTGGCGCGTCGATACTCCGCAGAGTCAACAATGTATGAGGCAAACAGACAATGACAAGAGAATTGATGTTGCTCAGACATGGAAAGTCCGATTGGAGTCAGCAGGTAGAGGATTTCAAGCGTCCGCTCAAGGATCGGGGCAAGCGCGGTGCCCAGCGCATGGGCGTCTGGCTGCTGCAGCAACGGCTGCAACCCGATTATGTCATCAGTTCGCCGGCGGAACGTGCCATCATCACGGCACAAAAGACGATCAAGGCGATGGGTGGTGATGCCCAGGCAATCAAGGAGGAGCGTCGGGTCTATGCCGCAAACGTGGATGAGTTGCTGCAGGTGCTTGCCGAAGTCCCCGCTGACAGCAAACGGGTCATGCTGGTGGGGCACAATCCCGGCCTTGAGTTGCTTGCCGAGTTCCTGGAGGGGGAGCGTATACCCTTACCGAGCGATGGCAAGCTGATTCCCACCGCCACCCTGGTGCTCATCGAAATGCCTGATGATTGGAGCGATCTGAAGGCCGGTGACGGCAAGCTGCTCTCCATCGTACGGCCCAGCAGTATGGATAAGAAGTTTCCCTATCCCGATGAACATGGCACCGAGATGCGGGATCGGCCAGCCTACTATTATAAACAATCCTCGGTGATTCCCTATCGAGTCGTCGATGACAAGGTCGAAATCATGGTGGTGATGTCGAGCAAGCGCAAGCACTGGGTGTTGCCGAAAGGGATCAGCGAACCCGCCCTCAGCCTGCAGGAGTCGGCGGCAAAGGAGGCCCTCGAAGAGGCTGGGATCGAAGGGGAGGTGGCCGAGGAGCCGATCGGCAGCTACAGCTACGAGAAATGGGGTGCCGAGTGCACGGTGGATGTCTTCCCCATGCGGGTGACTCGTGAACTTTCGGAAAAGGAGTGGGAGGAGAACCATCGCGGTCGTGAGTGGCTCTCTCCGAAACAGGCGATTAAACGGGTCAAGCAGGCTGAATTGAAACCGATGATCCAGGCCCTGGCCAGGGTACTCAAAAAATAGGCCATTATCTCCATGGTTTATTATCATTCGGCATTCTCTGTACAGGATAGCGGCACCTCATGGCCAGAGTGATTGCCGCCCTGTTGCGCCATGGCGAGTATCATCAACTGCCCGATACACCAAGCGCCATGCAGCCCTTTCCCCTGACCGCTTCCGGAGAGCAGCAGGCAGAACGTTCGGTGAGTCTGATACAGGGTACCCTGAAGATGTTTAACTGGTCATTGCATCCGGTGATCGACAGTTCGCGACTGTTGCGCGGCTGGCAGACAGCCGAAGTGATGCGGCAGGGCATGCAGATCGGCAGCCGACAGAAAATGAGCATCGAATCGTTCGAAGCCCTAGCGGAGCGTTCGTTGGGCTCGGCGGCCAATCTGACCCTCAGTCAGGTCGAGTCGATACTCCATGACGACCCACGATTTTCGCCTCCGTCGGCGGGCTGGAAATCCGACAGTTACTATCGGCTGCCGCTTCAGGGTGCGGAGTCGCTGATGGAGGCGGGGGAGCGGGTGGCCGAACATCTGGAACGGCGGCTCGTGGAACTGCAGTCCAGGGTCGCGGTGGACAGCGTGAAGTTGTTTGTCGGCCATGGCGCCGCTTTTCGTCACGCCGCATACCATCTCGGGGTATTGGCCTTCGATCAGATTGCCGCGCTGAGCATGTACCACTGCCGGCCGGTCTTTCTCGAGCGTCTGTCTGAGGGCAGCTGGCGCCACCTGACCGGGGAGTGGAAAATCCGTTCCGAAGGGGATGAACTTGTCGACTAAATCGGTTAACAACAACAAACCCCTGGAGAGATACCTGCCGACTTACAAGGGGCTGAAGTGGCTCGGGGTCGATCTGCCAACGACCGGCGAACCCTGGCATCTGGGCAGGCAGCGATCGGTGGTCAAGGAGCGGGGGCAGCGCACTCCGACAGTGAGTTTGTTGACCGAAGCGGTGAGCCGGGATAAGTGGCGTTGGCCGAAGCGGAAACACTATTTCTTCTCCGATCTGCACGCCGATGCGGATGCCTTTATCACTTCGCTCATCGCCTCCGGGGGGGTCAGAAAGAGCGGAAAAAAAGAGACTGACCTGAAGCTGACATCCAGTGGCAAAGAGGCTACTTTCGTTATCGGAGGAGACTGCTTCGATAAGGGCCCCAGCAACCTGAGGTTGTTGCGTGTGATCCACCTGCTTAGGAAACAGGGAGCGAAGGTGGTGCTGCTTGCGGGTAACCACGATATCCGGGTCAAGCTGGGCATCGCTTCGGTGGGGATGGATCCCGATCCTCGCCATGATCACTTTTTTATCCGCATGGGCAGCAAGGTGATACCCATGCTGCGCGAGATCGTCGACGAGTATCTCCAGGGCAAGAGTGCGTTAAAGGGCGTGCCGCCAAGCCGCACCTGCAGGCGCATACTCTATCCGCCCAAGAGCTGGTTCAGGGAGTTCCCTAAAATGGCGGATTGGGTGATGCCGGAAAAACGCATGGCCCGTGAATTGAGGCGTCTCAGGGAAAAGACCGAGAGTTTCGAATCGGACTGTGCGGCGGCCGGACTCACACTGCGCCATGTCTATGCGGCGGTGATGAAATGGCAGCAGCTTTTTCTTAAGCCAGGCGGGGAGTTCAGTTGGTTCTTCAAGCGCATGAAGCTTGCCTATCGCAAAGGAACATTTCTCTTTGTGCATGCGGGTGTCGATGACAGAATGGCGAAACTGATCAATCGCAAGGGCGTTGACTATCTCAACAAGGAGTTCAAGGAGAGCATCGAGGATGAAATCTTCGAGTTTTACTACGGTCCGATGGCCAACCTGATTCGCACCAAGTATCGGGACGTGGATATGCCGCTGACCCGAAAGGGTGTTGGATTGATGCATGACGCGGATATCCACGCCATTATTCACGGCCATGCCAACTGCTATCACGGACAGCGCATCATGCTGCGCAAGGGCATGATCCATTTTCAGTGCGATGCTACCATCGACCGCAACAGCCGCAAAAAAGAGGGATTGAAAGGCGAGGGCGCCGCGGTGACCATCATCCACCCGAAACGTCTTATCATGGGGATCAGTACCGACTATCCCCATATCAAAGTATTCGACCAGAAGTCGTTTCTTTAGCTAGCCACTGAACGACCTAAGGTTGTATTTGATAAACGGGCTGAATGGGATACCACGGCGACACTGGCGCTTTTACTCGATCCACTTCGGGAAACAGATATGAGACAGGGCAAAAAAAATTTTCGTCACGAATCGCTGCAGGATCGGGACTCGATTCAGGCATTGTTGAAAGCGATCTCTCAAGGTATCGCCAAGGGCCGGCTGACCCTGAGCGACGAGGATGGAGAGATGGTGATGCAGCCGGATGGACTGCTGCAGCTTAAGGTCGCCGCAACCCAGGATGAGGAGCGGCATCGCATCAATTTACGCATAACCTGGCAGGTCGAGGCGGAGCGGGAGAAAAAAAGCAAGAACCTGAAGGTGAAAGTGAAGTAATGGAGATTGTTTCGCCACGGGCTGTCGAGGAGATGTGCGCACACTGTGCCGACGTTTTGCGCCGCCATGGTTATCGTCTGGTGGTAGCCGAGTCCTGCACCGGCGGATGGCTGGCCAAGGTATTGACCGACCTCCCCGGCAGCAGCGATTGGTTTGACCGCGGCTTTGTGACTTACAGCAATCAGGCGAAACAGACAATGCTGGGCGTCTCTCCCGCCACCCTGGAGCAACAGGGAGCAGTAAGTGAAGCCTGCGTTATCGAAATGGCCCAAGGTGCCTTGAACGAGAGCGGCGCGGATGTCGCAATCGCCATCAGCGGCATCGCCGGACCCGGCGGGGGTTCGGTGGAAAAGCCGGTGGGTACGGTCTGCTTCTCCTGGCAGTTCAAGGGTGGCGATACTGAGACCATGCGGATCCGTTTCGATGGCGATCGCGACCGGGTGCGCTGGCAGGCGGTAGTGCACGCCCTGGCGCAACTGCAACATATGTTGAATGAGTCGCAAGTTCCCGGTTGATCCCAGGGGGTGTGAGTAGCGTGAGTGGTCGACGTTTTTTCTTTGCCCTATGGCCGGATCGACAGGTACGGGAAGCATTAAGTGCATTGGCACATAGCGCGGAAATGGCTGAGGGACGCCGCCACCATGCGGATGATCTGCATATGACCCTGGTCTTTCTCGGTCAGATCGCCCCCTCGCAAAGGCGCTGTATCGAGGATGTCGCCGACCGCATTCGACAGACCCCCTTCGATTTGATCATCGATCATACCGGTTACTGGCCGAGGCCGAGGATTTTTTTGGCCTCTCCCCATGATACGCCCCAAGCACTGAACCAGCTGGTCGCTGATTTGAACAATGGTTTACAGGGCTGCGGGTTTGAACCGGAGAGACGCGCCTATAAACCCCATGTCACCCTCCATAGAAAGGCGCACAAGGTTGTATCCACCCAGTTAACAACACCGATAACCTGGCAGGTCAATGATTTTGTCCTGGCCGCGTCGGCAAATCCGGGTACATCCGGGAGTCGCTATCAGGTGTTGCGTCGATGGGCATTGGAGTAGAACCCACACGTTCCCACACGGGAGCGCGGGAACGAGAGAGCTGCAGCGAGGGACTAGTAGGTCTTGCTAATGATAAGACCGCTCCAGAACGGATCGTCCCTGTTGCTTCCCTCTATCTCGTTGTTCTGCTTTCGCATCACAAAACTGATGCCCAGCCCATTGCTGAATGTTTTAGTGGCGCCTAACCAAACGTTCAGGATTACAGGTTCCAGCTCATCCCGGTCGAAGGTGACGGCGCTGCCGCGAAACTGGCCTTGAAGAATGGCGTTGTAGAGGCGGTATTTCAGGTTCAGGCCACCCCAGAGAAAGAGCTCGGGTTGATTGGTACTATTACTGGCGGCTTCACCGAAAGTCTGTCCAATGCTGATGTATTCGGATTGATGAGGGGTAAAGCTCCACCAGGGCGTCTCCAGTTTGCCGAGACGAAAACTGATGGAGCCGTTGATGTCGGTGGAGTAGCCGATACCTGCCTCCACACCACCACGTATATCGAATGAGACATCACCCTGGTGACTCAGCAGAATCTTTTGTGCTGCAACAGAGTACTTCGCTGTCAGTTCTCCGCCGTTGGAGATCTGATTATGCCATCCCCGAGGTTGATCGGAACCGGTCAGGTTGTGCATCGCCTTCTGTACCTCTTCGCCCACGGAGCTGCCCAGGAGTCCGATCAACAGGGTAGACTGGAAGATTATTCCACGTTGCAGATAGGTCCGGCTCTGGCTGTTGGAGAGAAACAGCATGTTGGCATAGGGATGATCATCCTCTATGGCATCGGCCTCGACGATATCATCCGGGGTAAAGATGGTGAGACCAAATTCTATGGCATGGCGTTCGATAGCATCCTTCTCCTCCTCTTTTTGGAAGCCGATCGCCCGATCCATTCCATTCAGCCAGTTATCAAGTGAAAACCAGTATTCGGTGGCGCGCTTGCCTGTCAGGGTAAGGGCAACACCGCCGGTGTAGTTCCGATCCTTTTCATCGCTGAATGAGATGTCATTGTCGAAGTAAAACTGCCAACCGGTGTTGTATGCCTCTTTGGTTACAGCTGAATCCGTGGCATGCTCATTATCCTGTTCATGTGCCACGGCCAGGTGAGGCGCCAGGAGTAATGCCAGCATGATAAAAGAGATCGGTAATGGGTATCTTTTGTTGTTTGACATGAAGACTATCCAGCAATCCTGCTCCTTACTGTTACCGACATATAGATCTTTTCATATCATTGAAACGGAAATAGCAATCAGCTCGGGTTTCTTCTGGAAACCAACCGGCAATGACGAATGATTAGATCTGTTGTTCCTGGCGACCATAAAGGCTGGTATAGAGACCATTGTTCTCCAGCAACTCTTCATGGCGTCCCTCTTCGACCACCCGGCCATCTTCGAAGACCAACACCCTGTCGGCCTGTTTTACCGCGCTCAATCTATGGGCGATGATGATCGTGGTGCGTCCCTTGAGGAAGTTCTGCAGCGCGGCATGGAGATCGCCTTCGGTAGTGGTGTCGAGGGCGGAGGTTGCTTCATCGAGTATCACTACCTTGGGATCGGTCAATACCATGCGGGCGATGGCGAGGCGCTGACGCTGTCCTCCGGAGAGACGGACGCCGAAGCGACCGATCAAGGTCTCCAGGCCTTGGTCCATGGCTTCGACGGTATGTTTCAGTTGGGCAATCTCCAATGCCTGCCACAGCCTTTGCTCGGTTATCTCGCGTCCCAGGGTGAGATTGATCCTGACGCTGTCGTTGAGCAGGGCCGGGTGTTGCAGCACGGTGGCGACATGATCCCGCACCACATCCATACCGATCTCATTCACCGGGATGTCGTCAAACAGAACCCTGCCGGCCTTGACCGGATAGAGGCCGAGAATGATCTGCACCAGGGTGGTCTTTCCGCCACCGCTGGCGCCGACGAAGGCAACCTTTTCTCCGGCCTTGATCTCCAGGTTGACGCCATTCAAGACAGCAGGGCCATCGCCATAGGCGAATTGGATATCTTCTAGGTGGAGCGCGACGGTGGTCTTGCGGTCAAACGGATTGTGCTTGTGGGGATAGGCGGGTTCCAGATCTACCCGCAACATATCGTTGATGCGTCCGAGCGCCGCTTGCGCCCCATTATAGGCGTACTGGATATTCAACACCTCCTGCACCGGCCCCATCATGAACCAGAGATAGGCATAGACGCCAAGCATCTCGCCGATGGTCAGATCCGACCAGAGCACCATGAACATGCTGACCGCGCGGAAGATATCAAAGCCGAAGAGAAAGATCATGAAGGAGAGCCGATTCGCGGCATCGCTCTTCCAGGTGAATGCGGAAGAGTGGTGGCGGATATGGTCGGCCTTGTCGATGATGCGTCGGATATAGTGGCGCTCGCGATTGCTGGCGCGTATCTGCTGAATCGCGTCCAGGGTCTCTTCGAGGGATTCCTGGAAAAGTTGGAAGGCCGAGTTCTCTCTTTTCTTTAACTGCTTGACCTTGCGGCCGAAGATGGTGGTGAAGTAGATCACCAAGGGATTGAGAAAAAGTATGAAGAGGGCCAGCGCCCAGTTGATCCAGAGCAGCACGATTGCGGTTCCGATGATGCTGAGGGCGGCTACCAGAAACTTGCTGGTGGTGACGCTGACAAAGCTGTCCACGGCCTCCAGGTCGGTGACCAGGTGGGAGGCGACAGTGCCGCTGCCCATGGTCTCATAGGCGGACATCGATATGCGTTCAAGCCGGTGCAGCAGATCCCGCCGGATGTGGAAAATCACATCCTTGGCGATTCTCGTGAACTGCCAGGTCTGCCAAACGCCGAAGATCAAGGCGAAGATGCGCAGAATCAGGGTGAGAACCAGAATTGCGAGGATATAGAGCACGGGCCCGTGCCAGGCCTCCGGAAAGAGGGCATTCATGGCGGCAACCGCCTTGCCGGGCTGATCGAGCAACACTTCGTCGACCAGCAGCGGGATCAGCAGCGGGACAGGTACAGCGGCTATGGCACCGAGAACGGCGATCAGATTGGCGGCGATCAGTTCACGCCGGTGATCCAGTACCATCTGGATCAGTTCATTCCAGCGATACTCCCCCTCGCGTATTGCCGAATTGGGTAGTGGATAGTCGGCACCGTTACTCATGACAACGAAGGTTGGCCTTTATCCGTCGCAGCCCCTCGATGCGGCTCTGATTGTAGTGAAGACGATCGTTCTCTTGATATTCGGCGATAGCGGAATAGCCCAGATAGGAAAGTGCGCCCGGTACCCAGAGTGAGCCGATCCAGATGGAGGCACCGGTGTACGGATCCTCATAGAAGCCCGGTTTGGCGCTGTATGTTTGACTTTCGAGTTCAGCCAACCGCTGCTCCAACTGCCTGCAGTCCATCGCTTCATCACTCTCCTCGTAGAGGGGCTCGACCGGGCGTGGATAGGCTCTCTGTTCATCGGCAGGCAATTGGGGGCTCGAGACCAGCAGCATCAACAGCAGAGGCGAGGTGTATCGTTGCAGTTGCATCATAAACGGCTCCCAAGTTCTCAACGATGGGTCGCGGCTCGAGAGGCGGAGAGCGTCAGAGTACGGACTCGTTGAAATCGTAGATCAGATTGCTTTCCGGCCGCTGTACGAAGTTCCCTTGCACATAATCGGTACCACTGCTCCACAGAATTGCAATACTGCGCGGATCCTCGACCTGAGGGGCAATGACTTTGATGCCTTTTCCATGGGCAAGTTCGATCAGCTGCTTGAGTCCCTGCTCGGGATCCTGCAGCAGGGTAAAATCGAGCTTGATATATTGTATCGGCAGGTGCTCGATGACGCGCTCCGTTTCCACTGAAGAGGTGACACGGGTAAGCAGGGAGGTGATATTGATCTTGTTTAGCACATCGAAACAGATCTTGGCGGATTTAAGGTTCCTTGCCACTTCGTTGATATTGAACTCGAAGGTCAGGCTGCCATCCTGAATCTGTCCTTGACGGTGTTTTTCACGAAGGTAGGAGAGACGTTCCATGTTCTCCAGCAGATCGGTGGATTGCGAGACGAACAGATGAAGCCGGTTGCCTTGGGCCATGTGTTCGTTGATGACATGGATTGCATGACGCATAGTCCACTGGTCAACCTTGCTGATCAATCCCAGCTCTTCCGCCTTGGGGATGAACTCGGCGGCACGATGGAGCTTGCCATCGGGCTCTTGCAGCCGGAGCAGGGTCTGGTAGTGGGCCTGGGTACTGCCCTGCAGCGCTACCACCGGTTGAAAATAGATATCGAAATAGTTGTTTTCGATGGCCTTTTCAATCAATGCGCCCATATCCCCGCCGGCAGTCGCCGCTGACTGATCCTCTGTCGCCACTTCCGGTTCGACAATATTGATTTGATTGCCGCCCGCATCCTGGGCATTGCGGCTGGCGCTCTGGGCCTGGGCAATGATGGAGCTGGAGTCGTGTTGATTGCTCTGCACCGGGTAGATGCCGATGCTGAGGGTGACACCGACGGTGGAGTTTTCAACTTCAATGATCTGCTTCGACACCGATTGACAGAGGCTTTCGCCGAGGGCCTGCAGGTCGTCGCCGGTTGGACGCAGGGCAAGCAGACTCAGACTGTTGTCGCCAAAGCGTGTCAATATATCCTGGCTCTGCAGATTCTGTTTCAGGTGCGATGCCACCACGGCCAGTACGGCATCGAGACCGCCGATGCCCACTGTCTTGATAAGATCTTCCTGGTTGTCGATCTGGATGAAATAGATTCCCGTGACTTCGTCAATCGGCGACTCCGATTTCAGCAGCGCATCCAGGCGCTCAAGCAGATAGTTGCGAGAGTGAAGCCCGGTCTCCTTTTCACCCCGGGTATGTCCGTGCAGCCGATGGCTAAGCTGGCGCGCGCGTCGGATACGGTTGGTGACCGTGGTGATCAGGTGTTTGGGGGCAATCGGTTTTGAAAGGAAGTCCTCACCGCCGAAACTGAGCGCGCTCAGCTGTTTGTCCAGATCCTGTTCGCCGGAGAGGAACACGATCGGAATATCGACAAAATCGTTATCTTCCCGGATTACGGTGGTCAGTTCGGTACCGCTTGCCTCCGGCATGTAGAGATCCATAAGGATCAAATCGGGCCTGAACTCCTGCAGTACCTCCATTACCTGCAGCGGATCGGTCACGCTGCGGCATTCGAAGTTTGCCTTGCTGAGGATGGCGTCGGCGAAATCCGCCTGCGCCGGATCATCCTCCACGATGAGGATGCGATAGGCCGTATGGGAATGGGTGGTGGAGAGTTCTTGGATACGCTTTGCCGCCAGGTAGGGATCAACCGGCTTCACCCAGTAGGCGCTGGCATCCACGCGCATCGCCGAGAGGCGGGTCTTGAGATCGGAGTTATCGGCGATAAAGGCCACGGGCATCCCCGGAAGGCCGTTGTTTTTATTCCACAATCCCCCTTGTTTCGATTCCGGGAAGAGTTTGTCCAGCATCTCGACATGGCTGACGAGATAACTCGGTTCATCCGGATTGATTTCGTAGTGATGAACGATTTGATCCACTTCGCTTAGGTAGTGGACATCGAATTGATGGGTTTGCAGGTGGCGGGTCAGATTCGCCGCCAGTGCTTCATCTATGCCAAGAATGAAGACCTTCTGTTCTCCGCTTGATTCAGCAGTCCGCTTGGCGCTTTCGGCCGAGGCGCTGGCGAGCACTTCGGCCTGCTGGTTGCAGGCTTGAATCGCGGCATCCTTGAAGGCATGGACCAGGCCGTCAAGGGCAACTACATCGTCATGTTGTGGTTTTAAGCCGGTTCCGTGGTAGTCGCCGAGATGAGCGATCAGGGATTTACCGCTCTGGGTGATTTGGGGCACGCCGAACTTACTGCCGGACTCGTTCAGTGTTGTGATGCGTTCGATCAGGGTATCCAGGAGGTTGCCTTTCCAGTCGCTGTGGACCAACTGATGCCAATTCTCCAGAATCGCGGATACCCTCCCCGGGACCTGATTCAGAAATGTCTGTACCAAGTCGGGTTTTACAGTTTGTTGAGCGGATTTGTCGTTACTCATCAGGAAGTTGTGCTTGTTTTAGTACTATACAGCTTGCCGGGGCCCGGCGATGGATCGAGCTATCGATACATGACTTTGGCTTCAACGTCTAACTACTTGTCCGATCAGGGAATGATAGCGTTTTGTTAGGCCGACAGGAAGCACTGTTTGAGGAAATGGCCGGGTGTTGCACAGTTTTACATTCTGCCGGGTTCCCCTAGGTAGAACCCGGTTCCCGGAGGGGCAGCAGCTCAGTGACAAGGAAGGATCCGTCACGCACCTCCCAACGTATGTTGAAATCGTAGAGCCGCATGCCGAATCGATCTCTTTTCGTTTCATCCAGGTAGGCGGGGCGCGGATCGTTTTCCAGGATGCGCCGTATCAGTGTTTTCAGCTGCTCTGCCTGGGCAGGAGGCAGCCGCCGCAGCATAGCCTCCGCAGCGGGGGCGTAGCTCAGTTCGATCGCTTCTCCAGGGGGGGATGGTGCAAACCCGCTCTTCGCATCAGGAATCGCATCCGCATACGGCAGGTAGGGCTTGATATCGAGCACCGGGGTGCCGTCCAACAGGTCGACGCCACCCAGATGCAGCACCACACCATTGTTCGCCAACTCGAGGTCGAGCAGGTCGACCACGGAGAGTCCGATTGGATTGGGGCGTACAGGGCTGCGTGAGGCGAATACACCGATACGTTGGTTTCCCCCCAGCCGGGGTGGACGAACCCTCGGCCTCCATTCATCCCTGGTCGCGTGAAATACGAATAGGATCCAGAGATGGGAGTAGTCGGCCAACTCGCGAAATGCCTCCGCGCGGTTGTAGGGAGGCAGGATCTCCAGTCGAGCTTCGGCTTCGGTGATCAGCCGCGACTGCCTGGGAATACCGAATTTCTCCTTGAAACAGGAGTGTATCAGGCCGATTGGATGGAATTCATACGCCATGGATTGGTAGGAATCGGCCCTAGTTTTTGAAGGCGATTACCCGCTTCAACGGATTGAGATTGATCTCATCGAATACCGTGCCTGGATGGGCCTCAAGTACCAGCATCACGGCATTTGCTATGTCATCTGCGCGCAAGGCGTTCTCTGCCTTTTCCCCCGGTTTGAAATTGAGATTTTGATAAAAGCCTGTGTCCACCATACCGGGGTTGATAAGGCTGACCCTGACGCCGCTGCCGCTGCATTCAGCCCGCATTGACTGGCTGAAACCCCGCAAGGCGAATTTACAGGCCGAATAGACGGCACCCTTGCGGCCACCTGTCAACGCCGCCTCCGAGCCGATGGTAATCAGGTCGCTAGGTGCCATTTTTTTCAACAGGGGCACCAGGGCGCGGGCTACGTAGAGATGCTGTGTCAGGTTGATTGTCACCAATTCGCTGATCTGCTGATAAGAGAACTCCTCCAGATTTCCGAATCGACCGGATCCCGCATTCAAAACAGCACCATCCAGATCGGGATGATCCGCCATGATTTCTGCGAGGCGCCGTGGAAGTGCATCGAGTTCCGCAAGGTCCACGGTACGCTTGTCGAGACCGGTTTGGTCGGAACAGCGGGAGAAATCCCGGCTGAGAGCAACGACCTGATGACCGCGGTCCAGCAGTCGACGGGTGATCGCGTCGCCGATACCGCCACTGGCACCGGTCACCAAGAGTTTACGGGGTGATTCCTGATGCCCGTTTTCCATCAATCCAGGATCTCGTCGCTGATCATCATCTACTGTGGAACCGGGTAGCTATCGTTTGATTGTGGCGAATCGATCAGGGATCGAATCAATCCAAGATGTTGTTGAACCAGCCTGCGCACATATTTCCCACTGATCTGTTGCACGTCATTGTCCGGATTATCCGAAACGATCTTCATCACCGTTGCAGAGGTGAGGCTATTGATCGCGGTCACTGCCTCGATGAATCCGCACGACTCCATATCGTAAGCCATCTCCGCCTCATATTCAGCTTGGGGTTGCGGGACGCACGCCAGCGGGCCAACGCAGTTGAACAAAGGATGGGTTAAGGGAAGTGACCACTCCCCACCGCCCTGCACGTCGACGATACGATCGACCAGGATTGGCGTGCCGACGGCAAGCGTGCCGTGGCCGCAGATTCCGATATTGATCCAATGGGCATGGGAGTGGGGCCGTACATCGTGGACATAACGCACCCCTTGGGCGGCTGCGGTTGCTCCGGGACCGGTTATGACCAGGCGGACAGCGTCGGCTGAATAGAGAGGCATCGCCCTGTTTCTCTGATCTCTCTTTAAGTTCAACATATCTATCAACGGCCTTGCCTCTGCAGGCAGGGCAATCACAAGGTTGGTTGAATTGCCGTATCCTCGCTCCATGGGTCTCAGTCCGCCGGATATCGCTGCTGTATGTCTCGATAGTAAGCGGCCCGCTCGGGAAAGCCGCGCTTCTCAGCGCCCTCGGCCAGGATGGTGCTTTTTTCGATCAATGTGGTCACGGCGGCAATCCGGTCTTCTTTTTCAAGTTGTTGTTGATCGAGTAATTTCATTAAAGCGTGGACACGAAACCTGTCCATTCCCCAGTGCCGCCGGGATAACTGATCATCATGGCCGCCATACTTCTCGATCAACGGCCGGTCGATGAACAGCACTTCTTCCCCGGCGCAGATCCTCAGCCAAAGATCGTAGTCCTCGCAGGCCGGGAGCTCGGTATCGAACAGACCGAACTCTTCGAACAGGGTATGGTGGAGTATCACCGACGAGGGTGATATGACGCAGAGTGGGAGACAGCGTTGAAAAATCCTGCCACCGCTTTTGGCATGTTTGAGCATTTGATTGACCCTGACACCTTTGCGTATCCAGAACTCGTCGGTGTGACAGAGACGATATCGGGGTGCGCCGGCCAATGCCTCGAGCTGCAGCTGAAGCTTGTTCGGTAACCAGCGGTCGTCGGAGTCGAGCAAGGCGATCCATTCGCCGCGCGCCTTTTCGATGCCCAGATTTCGGGCGCTGCTGACTCCCTGGTTGGCTTGGCGGAGATAGTCGCAGCAGCCATAGTGATCCTCCATCAGCTCTGCCGTCTCATCGTCCGATCCATCGTCGACGACGATAATCTCAAGCGGCTGGTGGCTCTGGGCCAAGACGGAGTCGAGTGCCCGCGGCAGGGTGTGGGCACGGTTATGGGTTGGGATTACGACAGAAACCGACATGGATCAAGGTTAAACGTCGGATTGAGCGGCGTCTATCCTGAAATTGGATAAACGATATGGGGTTTATTGCGGGGAGACTCCGCTTGCTTCCCCGATAGAAACAGAAGCTAATTCTCATGAGTAGCCCCTAACCTGTTAATAATAATCGAAATAGGTGGATTTCCCCCGGAGAGGTCACGATGACTGGAAAACAAGCGGTTTTTTTGTGAAATTATATGAGCCGCTTGGCAAAAAACGGGCAAAAAAGCCCATATGCTTTATACTTGACAGCGGTACTATGCGCAGAAACCTAGGGATGGATTCTCTTAAATGCGTAACTGGCAAGGGATTTTGCACATTCCGGCAATCTATCTGAGAGGAGGGTTTCTCCTCGGAGCCTATGCGGAAGTGAGATCAAGAAGATTCGATACAGACGCCGTGCTCGAAAAAATTCTGCAGCACGACAAGGAAGGTTTTACCTCATTCTACGAACGCTATCGGGGGCGTGTCTACCGCTTTATCGTCAGACAGTACGGTACCGGGGAGTATGGCAAGGCCGCCTACTATTCTACATGGCGGCATCTGGTGGTTTCTGGGCTCGGTTTAAAGACACCCAAGGATCTGAAGCTCTCATTCTACAAGTATCTCGGGAAGTCGGTGCAAAACCCGGGAGGGCTCAAAAGTGTCGAGATGCCAAGCAACTATCTGCCGAAGGATATAGAGGCGGATGGCAACTGGAGCCTGGTGCTCCTGGAGCACTTTAAAAAACTCTCTGCGGAACAGAAACGCTTTTTCCTCTTCAAGCATGAGATTGGCATCAGTGAGACTGCCATCGCGAAGGCGCTGGATGTGGACAAGAAGACCATCGAGAAGCGGCTCGGTAAAGCGGAGAGCCTGCTCCGCGAGGCGATGAAGGATTCAGGCTGCCCGGTAAGGCATTCGCTGGAAAGGCTCTATCGCGAAAGCAGGGTCGTGAAGCCGCCTGCCTCCTGGGATCGGGAGATCATCGACTCCTTCAATATGTGGCTGATGCAGGCGGAGCAGCCGCAGCTACCTGCCGAACCCGCCAAGGAAGAGGAGCCTGCCGGGGGCCTTGCCGATAAATTTGGGCAGTTCAAGCAGCAGGTGAGAACCAAACTGTCGAATCTGGGCAAACGATCCGAAACCAAAGGGTCTCGGGTACGCAAGTTCTCCTCGAACCATCACTGACGCTTCAGCTGCAAGCCTGCGCAGGAACGCTCTGGCGACAGTAAGGCTGTTTTCTCATCTCTTAGTGGCATCTAAATGGCGTTTGCGGTTCCTGCTCTCAGGGAGGTAGTGTAGAATTCCCGCTTTTTCCCATGCCGGTATTGCCATGCAAGACATTAATCCGATAACCCAGACCATAGCCGACTTGAAGGGCAGAGTCTCCGCCCTGAGGGGGTATCTTTGACTACGAGGCCAAGCAGGAGCGCTTGACCGAGGTCCTTCGCGAGCTGGAGGACCCCGGGATCTGGAGTGACCAGGAGCGCGCCCAGGCCCTGGGTCGCGAACGTGCCAACCTGGAAACCGTGGTCGTCAGCCTTGACGAGCTCAGCAGCGGACTGGCGGATGCGGGCGAACTCCTGGAGATGGCGGTCGAGGAGGGGGACGAGACCGCGGTGGGGGCGATCCAGGAGGAGCTTGCCGGGTATGACAAGCGGGTCGCTGATCTGGAGTTTCGGCGCATGTTCTCCGGTGAGACCGATCACTGCAATGCGTTTCTCGATATCCAGGCCGGCTCGGGGGGTACGGAGGCGCAGGATTGGGCGGAGATGCTGCTGCGGATGTATCTGCGCTGGGGCGAACATCGTGGCTTCAAGACCGAGCTCATCGAGGTTTCGGCAGGCGAGGTGGCGGGTATCAAGAGCGCCACGGTGCGTTTCGAGGGGGAGTACGTCTTTGGCTGGCTGCGTACCGAGATCGGCGTCCACCGCCTGGTGCGCAAGTCGCCCTTCGATTCTGGGAATCGGCGTCATACCTCCTTTGCCGCGGTATTCGTCTCGCCGGAGATCGATGACTCCATCAAGGTCGAGATCAACCCCGCCGATCTGCGCATAGATGTCTATCGCGCCAGCGGTGCGGGTGGTCAGCACGTAAACCGTACCGAATCGGCGGTGAGAATCACCCACAATCCGAGCGGCATCGTGGTGCAGTGTCAAAACGACCGCTCCCAGCACAAGAACAAGGCGACGGCGATGAAACAGCTGAAGGCCAAGTTGTACGAACTCGAGGTGCAGAAGCGCAACGCCTCGCAGCAGCAGCTGGAAGAGACCAAATCCGACATCGGCTGGGGCAGCCAGATCCGCAGCTATGTTCTTGACGCCTCGCGGATCAAGGATTTGCGCACCGGTGTCGAGACCGGGAACACCCAGGCCGTACTCGACGGTGGTCTCGATATGTTTATCGAGGCGAGTCTCAAGAGCGGCCTTTGAGTGGATTTTTTATAACCCAAAGGACGCAAAGAAGCGCCAAGGGCGCAAAGTTTGTTAATGTGGGTTTGTGTGGTTGGTTGTCGAGACCAACATTATCCACATTGCACTCTTTGCGTTATAAACCAACAGACAACTTGATATGAAGTGCTAATGAACGATCAGACAGACGAAAACAAGCTCATCGCCCAGCGTCGCGAGAAGCTGCAGCAGTTGCGCGAGAACGGGAATGCCTTTCCCAACGATTTTCGCCGCAACAGCATGGCCGGTGAACTGCATGCCGAGTATGGGGAGAAGTCGGGTGAGGCGCTGGAAGCCCGGGGATTGCGTGTCAGACTGGCCGGGCGCATGATGAGCCGCCGGGTCATGGGAAAGGCGAGCTTTGCCCATCTGCAGGACATGTCGGGACGCATCCAGCTCTTCGTGCAGCGCGATGCCCTCGAGGAAGGTCTCTACAACAGTCAATTCAAGAAGTGGGATATCGGTGACATCATCGGCGCCGAAGGTCTGTTGTTCAAGACCAAAACAGGGGAGCTTTCCGTCAAAGTAGACACCCTGAGGTTGCTGACCAAGGCGCTGCGTCCCCTTCCTGAGAAGTTTCATGGCCTCTCCGATCAGGAGATCCGCTACCGCCAGCGCTATGTGGATCTGATCATGAACGAGGCGTCGCGCATGACCTTTCAGATGCGGACCCGGATTGTGCAGTTCGTTCGTAACTTTCTCGATCAGCGCGGTTTTCTGGAAGTCGAGACGCCGATGATGCAGGTAATACCCGGTGGCGCCACCGCGCGTCCCTTCGCCACCCGGCACAATGCACTCGACATGGATATGTTTCTGCGCATCGCCCCCGAGCTCTATCTGAAGCGTCTGGTGGTGGGCGGCTTCGAAAGGGTCTACGAGATCAATCGCAACTTCCGCAACGAAGGGCTCTCCACCCGACACAATCCCGAGTTCACCATGCTGGAGTTCTATGAGGCCTATGCCGACTTCAACGACCTGATGGACCTGACCGAGGCGATGCTGCGGGCACTCTGCAAGGAGGTGTTGGGAAGCACGGAGGTCTCCTATCAGGGTGAGCGCTACGACTTCGGCAGCCCCTTCCAGCGCATGACGGTGAAGGAATCGATCTGCCATTTCAATTCCGAGATCACCGCGGCGATGCTGGACGACGAGGCACAGGCCAGGGCCATCGCCGAGGGTATGGAGATTCCACTCAAGCCGAGCTATGGACTCGGCAAGATACAGATCGAGATTTTCGAGAAGAGTGTGGAGTACCGGTTGATGAATCCCACCTTCATCACCGCCTATCCCACCGAGGTTTCACCCCTGGCGAGGCGTAACGACGACGACCCATTCGTCACCGATCGTTTTGAATTCTTCGTTGGCGGCCGGGAGATCGCGAACGGTTTTTCCGAGCTCAACGATGCGGAGGATCAGGCCGAGCGGTTCCGTAAACAGGTGGCGGAGAAGGAGGCCGGGGATGACGAGGCGATGCACTACGATGCCGACTATGTGCGTGCCCTGGAACACGGCATGCCCCCCACCGCGGGTGAAGGGATAGGTATAGATCGATTGGTGATGCTGCTCACCGACTCAGCCTCGATCCGTGATGTGCTGCTGTTTCCGCACCTGCGCCCGGAGTAGGCTAGCGTCCATAAAGCAGCAGCCCCTCTGCATGCTCCAAATGGTGCGCGGTTCCCGCCAGCACCAGCACATCGCCCGCCTGCAGCCGTGTCTCCGGGGCGGGCGCCTCGCCCCTGATGCCGCCGCGCCGCACCGCGGTCACGCCAACATCCCAATCCCATAGATGCAGATCTTCTATGGTATGGCCGACGGCGAAGGCGCGCTCGGGCAGGGTGATGGTATGCAAACGCTCCTGAAAGCCTTCATCCTGCTCGAGATCGATCGGCTCCTCGCCGTGATAGAAATCGCGCAGCAGTTTGTAGTGGTTTTCACGGATCTCCCGCATGATCTTGAAGATTCGGGAGCCCGGTACCTTCAGCAACAGCAGCAGTTGTCCCCCCATCATCAGACTCGCCTCGACAGCCTCCGGCATCACCTCGGCGGCGCCGGCGGCCTCCAGCTCTTCCAGGTGGGTGTCATCCCTGGTGCGCACCAGCACCGGTACATCCGCCACCAGCTTTTGCATGTGGTGGAGAATCCGCAACGCCGTGGTGTGGTCTTCGAGGGTGACCACGACCACGGCGGCGCGCTCGATACCGGCCGCGATTAGAATTTCAGTGCGGGATGCGTCACCGAAATGGACCGGTTCCCCCGCCTCGTGGGCCTCGCGGACGATGGTGGGGTCCAGATCGAGCGCGACATAGGACAAGCCTTCATGATCCAGGAGCCGGCCGAGGTTCTGCCCGATACGGCCATAGCCGCAGATGATGACGTGTTGATCCATCCCCTCGGCTTCATGTTCCAGATCCTGGGTGACCGCGTAATCCTGATCGGGCAGGCGCAGATGACAGATCTTTTCAGTTAGCCTGCCGTTGTAACGAATCAGAAAGGGCGAGATCGCCATACTGATGATAATGGCGGCAAACAGAATCTGTCCCGCTTTCCCCGCAATGAGGGAGGATTGCAGGGAGAGGTCGAGGAGGACAAATCCGAACTCACCCCCCTGGGCCAACAGCAGTCCGGAGCGAAAGGCGGTTTCCTGGGGGCGTTTCGCAAGCCTGACAAGCAGCAGGATGATCCCCGCTTTCACAACAATTAACGCGATGGCCAGGAGCAGCACCCAGTGCAGCAGGGGTACGAGTGACAGGAGATCGACCCGCATACCCACGGTGATGAAAAAGAGTCCCAGCAGGACATCCTGAAAAGGGCGTATATCGGCCTCGATCTGATGACGGTATTCGGTTTCTCCCAACATCATGCCGGCGAGGAAGGCGCCGAGGGCGAGGGAGAGGCCGGCCTCGTGGGTCAACCAGGCAGCGGCCAGGGAGACCAGCAGCACGGTCAGGGTAAAGAGTTCCGCGGATCGACTGCGTGCGATTTCGTGGAACAGCGGACGCAATGCCCAGTGACCGATTGCCATGATCAGGGCGAATACCCCAGCGGCCTTGACCAGCGCCCAGGAGAGAGGCTGCAGCAGGCCCTGTTCGTTGGTACTGACGAGGATGGGGATGATCACCAGCAGCGGGATCACCGCGAGATCCTGAAACAGCAGAATGCTGACCCCGACGCGGCCATGGGCGGTATTCAGTTCCACCTGCTCCGAGAGCTGCTTGATGACGATCGCGGTAGAGGAGAGGGCCAGGATGGCACCGGTGATGATCGCGGCGTCCGGTTCCATCCCAAGCAACCAGGCACCAGCGGCGGCGATCAGGCCCGTGATCAGGACCTGACTGCCGCCGAGGCCGAACACGGCGCCCTTCATCGCAATCATCTGCGGCAGGGAGAATTCCAGTCCGATGGCAAAGAGCAGGAACACAACCCCGAATTCGGCAAGGAAACGGGTCTCCTCGTTGGATGGAATAACACCCGTGCCGAACGGTCCCACCAGGATACCGACAATCAGATAGCCGAGTATCGGCGGTAGGTGCAGTCGCTTGAACAGGGTAACCGTCAACACGGCAACACTTAGCAAAACAAGAATGATTTGCAGGGTATGTATATTCATTTCATGGTTTTAGCAGGGTGTTGCAAAAGCAAGCCGTAAATAATCGCGATTGTTTTTAGTCCGTAAATGAATGCAAAAAAACTACTATCCAGCATGGTACATCATGGTTCGTACATTAGAGCATTGATCAACCCTCGCAAGGAACAAGGTATGCAAGTTTATTTGTGCCGAGCAATTTTTTGATCGCTGCTGTGAATCACCCCGGACAATGACTGTGATAAGTCATGGGGTATTACTCAGTTAAATGTTAAAATCGCTTTCTTTAGGCAATTGGATCAGGTAAAAAGTGGCAAAGAAAAATAAGAGCAGGCGGTCCCCCGGCAAGGATCCGCATCGAGCACGGGAGGCGCGTAAATATCAAAATCCCATCCCGAGTCGCGAATTCATCATGGATACCCTGGAACGAGAGGGTGTGCCGATGGATATGTACAGCCTTGCCGAGCGTTTGGAGCTTGCATCGGATGAGCAGCAGGAAGCGCTGCGCCGACGCCTGCGCGCGATGCAGCGCGATGGGCAGCTGGTCTGCAACCGAAACAACAATTTCTGCCTGGTCAACAAGCGCGACCTGATCGTCGGGCGCGTTATCGGACATGCGGACGGCTTCGGTTTCCTCAGACCCGATGATGGCGGCGACGACCTCTATCTCTCCTTCAAGGAGATGCGCTCCGTGTTTCACGATGACCGGGCGGTGGTGAGGGTGACCGGCATGGATCGCCGCAACCGCCTTGAAGGTGCTGTTGTGGAGGTGTTGGAACGCAACACCCGCACCGTTGCCGGGCGTCTCTACAGGGAGACAGGGGTGGGTTTTGTGGTGCCCGATTCCAAACGCCTGAGCAAGGACGTGGTCATTCCAAGCAGTGAGATCGGTGGTGCCAGGCAGGGACAGATGGTGGTTGCCGAGATATTGGATCAACCCACCGTGCGCACCCCGCCCATCGGCCGCATCGTCGAGGTCTTGGGCGATCACCTGGGGCCGGGCATGGAGACCGACATCGCCATTCGTACCCACAGCATACCGGTCGACTGGCCCGATGAAGTGGAACAGCAGATCAAGACGATCTCGAACGAGGTGGCCGCAGCGGATAAAGAGGGGCGGGTCGATCTGCGTCATCTGCCGCTGGTAACCATCGATGGCGCGGATGCCAGGGATTTCGATGATGCGGTCTTCTGCGAACCCAAGCCGAAGGGCTGGCGTCTGCTGGTCTGTATCGCCGATGTCTCCCACTATGTGCAACCCGGCAGTGCACTGGACAGCGAGGCGCGAGTCAGGGGCAACTCGGTCTATTTTCCCGACCGGGTGGTGCCGATGCTTCCGGAACTGCTTTCCAACGGCCTCTGCTCCATCAATCCCCGAGTCGATCGACTCTGCATGACCTGTGAACTCTACATCAACAACAGCGGCAAGGTGACGAGATCGAGGTTTTTTCCAGCGGTGATGCGGTCTCACGCAAGACTGATCTATGACGATGTGGCGGCAATGCTCGAGGGCGATCCCGATTTGTGTAAGCAGCATGCCGGACTGCTGCCCCATCTGCACCATCTCAATCAGCTCTACCAGCTGCTGCTTGAACAGCGCGCAATCCGCGGTGCCATCGATTTCGATACCACGGAGACACGGATTGAATTCAACGATATGAAGCGTGTCGAGCGAATCGTGCCCGTGGAGAGAAATGATGCCCATCGCATCATCGAGGAGTGCATGTTGGCGGCAAACGTCGCCGCGGCGGGCTATCTGCTGCGCAACAAACAACCCGCACTCTATCGCATTCATGAAGGTCCGGCGGATGAGAAGCTGACCGATCTGAGGGAGTTTCTGGGAGAGCTCGGACTCAGCCTGCCAGGCGGCAAGAAGCCCAAGGCCTCCGACTATGCGATCCTGCTCGAGCAGATCAAAAAGCGGGCCGACAGGCACCTGATTCAGACAGTGCTCTTGCGATCGCTATCGCAGGCGCTATACAGCTCCGACAATGTGGGCCATTTCGGTCTCTCCTATGCGGCCTATACCCACTTCACTTCTCCGATCAGACGCTATCCCGACCTGATTGTCCATCGCGCCATCAAGCATGCCCTGAACCGCGGCAGTGCAGACGAATTCGACTATACCAAGGCGGAACTGCAGGCCTTGGGGGAGCACTGTTCCAGCACCGAGAGGAAAGCGGACGAGGCGACCCGGGATGCGCTGGATTGGCTGAAGTGTGAATATATGCAGGACAAGGTTGGTGAGACCTTCAATGGCATAATCACCAGCGTCAACTCATTCGGTGTGTTTGTCGAACTCGACGAGATCTATGTGGACGGACTGGTGCATATCTCCGCACTGGCCAATGATTACTATCACTACGATCCCGTGGGGCATCGCCTTACCGGCGAGCGTACCGGCAAGGTGCTGCGGCTGGGCGATCCCCTGACCATTGTGGTGGCCAAGGTCAATCTTGATGACCGCAAGATCGATTTTGTTCCGGCCAAGGAAGCGGAACAGAAAACCGCCAAGAAGAGAAAAAACCACCGTACAGCAGGCAGTTCCACCGCTTCGAAGAGCGAAAAGGCCGGCAAGGCAGCCAAGAAAACAACCAAGAAGGCCAAGAAGAAGGCAGCCAAAAAGACGGCTAAGAGGAAGGCGCGGGGCAAGGGTTCAAGATCATCCTCGAAGAGGGCCTGATGTCCGATGCTCATGCATGGGTACTGGGTCTGCATGCGGTGAAATCGGCGCTCCGACGGCAGGGGGGCGCGGAGGAGTTGCTGGTCGATGTCAAACGGCGGGATGGCCGAATTAAAGAGATCCTCGATCTTGCCGAAAAAGCCGGTATCCCATTGCAGCAGATTCCGGGCAGGGTGCTGGATGAGCGCTTTCGCAGCGGGAATCATCAGGGGGTGGCGCTTCGTCTCAAACAGCGACAGACCCAGGATGAGCCCTATCTGCAGGCCCTGTTGAAACGCCTCGAGGCACCACCCTTTCTCCTGATCCTCGATGGGGTACAGGATCCGCACAATCTGGGTGCATGCCTGAGGAGTGCGGACGGTGCCGGTGTGCAGGCGGTTGTCGCCCCCAGAGATCGCTCGGTGGCGTTGACCTCAACGGTCAGAAAGGTGGCAAGTGGAGCGGCGGAAACGGTTCCCTTCATCCAGGTCTCCAATCTGGCCCGGACCTTGAAGTGGTTGAAGGGTGAGGGTGTCTGGCTCATAGGCACCGCGGGAGAGGCGGGGCAATCGCTCTATGAAGTCGATCTGTGCGGTCCCTTGGCGATTGTCATGGGGGGTGAAGGCAAGGGGTTGAGACGATTGACGAGGGAGCAGTGCGACCTGCTGGTAAAGCTGCCAATGGCGGGAAGTGTGGAGAGCCTCAATGTTTCGGTAGCCTGTGGCATCACTCTCTATGAAGCGGTTCGACAGCGTGGTAACGTCTGAAACCATTCATGGATGAACAAATCGAGCAAGTTGCCGGCAGGTCCTAAGTTAAGGAGATTATTGTGATCAGAAAGTTAGCATGTATGACCCTGGTGAGCGGTTTGATGGGCATACCGGCCCATGCCGACACCCTGCTTGGGCTGACCGCGGACGTCGATTTCTGGAACATGGATTCGTCCGGCTCCTTTGCCGACAGCAGTGACATGCAATCCTTCGATCTCGGAAGCGAGCGTCACTCGATCCTGACCCTTGCCCTCGAGCACCCGCTGCCGGTGGTCCCAAACCTGAAGATCAGGACCAACGATCTCAGCTCATCCGGCGATCAGAGCTTGGCAGCCGACTTCGACTTTTCCGATGTCGATTTTCCCGCCGGACTCGATGTCAACGTGGATTTCGAGGCGCAGAACACCGATTTCATCTTCTATTACGAGATTTTCGATAACGATACTGTTTCATTCGATCTGGGTCTGAATCTCAAATATCTGGATGGCGAAATCGAAGTGGAGAGCAACGGTCTGCGTGCCAGCGAGAGCTTTGACGGCTACGTACCCATGTTTCATGGCGCTCTCAAGGTGGGTGTTCCCGCCACGCGCCTCTGGTTCTTTGGCGACCTGAGCCTGTTGAGCGTGGGTGATCATACCCTGCAGGACTACACCGCCGGTGTAGCGTTCAAGCTGGTTGAGAGCCTGGCTGTCGATATCAGTGTCAAGGGTGGCTACCACCGCATCTCCCTGGAGCTAGAAGACCTGGATGATATCTATACCGATTGGGACTTCGACGGCGCATTCTTCGGGTTGCAGGCAGATTTCTAAACCGCTTTATTAAAACTCCGTAGGGTGCGGCTCGCCGCACCGTTAAACTCTCTAGACACTTGGGTGGCGTAGTTATGCTTGTCTCTTGGTGCGACGAGCCGCACCCTATGCTTACTCCATAATTAGCCGAAAAGGGTGGGGCCCTGCCCCCATCTGTATAGGTTCAATAATTGCGCAACTGTCGATCCCGGTAAGGCTGTAGCGGCCCACAAGTTGCAGATTTCTCCTCAAATCGGTAGAATCCGCCGCTTCCCGGTGCCCGACTGCCGTGGCTGAGGTCACAAGGACCCGCTAGCGAGTGGACCGGGCATCACTCCTTGCCTTACCGCCGTTGCGGAAGGCTGCCAAACCCGAAAGGAGAGACAATGAGGCACTATGAAGTCGTGTTCCTGGTCCATCCGGATCAGAGTGAACAGGTACCCGCTATGATCGAGCGCTATCGCTCGGGTATCGAAACCAAGGGTGGTTCGGTCCACCGTCTGGAAGATTGGGGCCGCCGTCAGCTGGCCTATCCCATCAATAAGATCCACAAGGCACACTATGTGATGATGAACATCGAGTGCGACGCTGAGGCGCTATCCGAGCTGGAGAGCGCCTTTCGTTTCAACGATGCCGTTATTCGCAACCTGATCATCCGTCGTGACGAGGCTATCACCGATGTCTCTCAACTGGCAAAGTCCCAGGAAGAGGAGGAGAGAGAGCGCTCATCAGTACGTGGCCGCGATGATGATATCGATGAGGGTGACGGTCAAGTAGAGGGTGATAGCGAACTCGCTGAAGAGGCCGAATCCTCGAGCGAAGACTAACCGGGTGGATTGAGAGGTAACTATAAATGGCGCGTTTTTTCCGACGTAAGAAATATTGCCGCTTTACCGCGGAAGGTATCAACGAGATAGATTACAAAGATTTGAATCTTCTCAAGGCCTATATCAGTGAGAGCGGTAAGATCGTACCGAGCCGGATCACCGGCACCAAGGCTAAGTATCAACGCCAGCTTGCCACCGCGATCAAGCGGGCACGCTATTTGGCATTGCTGCCGTATACGGATCAGCACTAAGAGGGGACAGATACCTACCGGAGTAGCGGAGCATGAAGGCATTGGCATCCTTTGTGATGCGCGGGCCGTCCCAGTCTGCAATGGCTGCCACAGGCCTGACCATGCTGTCTCTGATATTCCCGTTTATCGGCATTCTGGGCAGTGCCTGCATAGGCCTGGTATTCCTTCGTCAGGGTCCCTCGGGCGGGATAAAGACGCTGTTATTGTCGACCTTGGCCATTGCCCTGTTGCTGGGAGTAATCTTTAGCAACCCGCTGATGGCCATTGGCATTTTACTGGTGCTTTGGATACCGGTCGCCATGCTTGGCATGGTTTTGCGCAACACCAGATCGCTGGCTTTCACAACCCAAGCGGCGATTGGCTTCGGCCTCTTGGTGGTGTTGATACAGTACATCGTGTTGAGCGACCCTGCTGCTTTTTGGCAGCAGTATCTACAGCCGCTGGGAGAGCGTTTCGTGGTTGCCGGCCTGTTGGATCAGGCCCAGAGTCTGAAGCTGGTCGAGCAGATGTCAGTGGTGATGTGCGGGGCGGTTGCCGTGGTGTTCATGCTGCAGCTGCTGTTCAGCCTCTATCTGGCTCGCTGGTGGCAGGCAATGCTGTACAACCCCGGTGGTTTTGCCACAGAGTTCCATCAACTGCGTGTGCATTGGTTGGTGGGTATTGTCGGGGCCTTGGCCCTGTTACTGCTGATGCTGCCGGGTGAGAGCATACCCGCCATTTTCAGTTGCTTGGGTACGGTTGTCCTGGGCGTGCTGTTTTTGCAAGGCTTGGCCGTCGCACACGGGGTATTCAAGGGAATGAAATCGGCGCAGCTCTGGTTGGTGGTGACCTATATATTGCTGATTGTGTTCATGCCGCAGATGGTGATGGTTTTGACCAGCATCGGTCTGATGGATGTTTGGATAGATTTTCGAACCCGTTTCAAAGTGGGTCAAAACGGGTAAGAACCTATTGCGGGTTTGCTCATTGAGGATCCCGGTAAATAAAGATTTGACCTATACAAAGGTGGTTACAATGGAAATTATTCTATTGCAGAAAGTGGATAACCTGGGCGATCTGGGTGAAAAGGTGAACGTGAAGAGCGGTTACGGCCGTAACTTTCTAATCCCTTCCGGTAAAGCAGTACCGGCCACGGAAGAGAACTTGAAGATCTTCGAGGCGCGTCGCGCGGAACTCGAGAAGGAGGCCGCGGAAAAGCTGCAGGCCGCCGAGGCACGCAAGTCAAAGCTCGACGGACTGGCCGTCTCCATTACCTGTAAAGCGGGTGACGAGGGCCGCCTGTTTGGTTCGGTGGGTACTGCGGACATCTCGAAGGCGGTCGCGGAAAGCGGTTTGGAACTGGCCAAGAAAGAGGTGTTGTTGCCCAACGGTCCGTTCCGTGTCGCGGGTGAGTATGACGTAGGCTTGCACCTGCACGCCGATGTCAACGCCACGATCAAGCTGACCATCGTTCCGGAAGCCTAAAGCGACAATTCGCGTAGGGTGCGGCTTGCCGCACCGTTCTCCTCGTTCCCGCGCTGCTGCGCGGGAAAGCACTACTTGAATAGGGCTTCCCGCGGCGGGCCCTGGGAACCAGCTAGCAGAGGGGTGGTGCGGTTAACCACACCCTAACTCTTTTCTCTTTGCGTCTATTTGCGGTGATTGGCGTCCATTTGCGGTCAATCACTACTTTCCGTTTCTACCCCCCAGGCCGATCTCCTTGTCAACCATCTTTACCTGGGCTGGCTCAATCCCTTATGCTAGCAGCCCGACTCGGTAATTTCGCACCACCCCATCTGTAGACCAGGATTGATGTCAGAAACCGCCTATCCCGAAGAGATGCCGGCCTATCCGGATCACGATACCCGTGCCATCAAGGTACCTCCCCACTCCATTCAGGCCGAGCAGTCGGTGCTGGGTGGCCTGATGCTGGACAATGCAAGCTGGGACAAGATAGCGGACCTGGTGGTGGAAGGGGATTTCTATCGTAAGGAGCACCGCCTGATCTTCAATGCCATCGCGGCCCAGGCCGAGGAGAGTCAGCCATTCGATGTGGTGACACTGGCAGAACATCTGGAACGCAAGGAGGACCTTGAGGAGGGGGGTGGACTGCCCTACCTGGTCCGTCTGGCGGAAGAGACCCCCAGTGCGGCCAATATCAAAGCCTACGCCACCATTGTCCGCGAGTATTCGGTGATGCGGCAGCTGATCTCCGTCGGTACGGATATTTCGGACAGCGCCTTTCATCCCCAGGGCAGGAAAGCGGAGGAGCTGCTCGACAATGCCGAGCGCAAGGTCTTCGAGATCGCCGAACAGACAATGAAGGGAAAGGGCGGATTCGCCCCCATCAAGAGTTTGCTGACCAAGGCGGTGGACAGGATTGAAACCCTGTTTCAGCAGGATGAACCGATCACGGGCCTCGGCACAGGCTTTGCCGATTTTGATCAGATGACCTCCGGCCTGCAGCATGCGGATCTGATTATCGTTGCCGGGCGACCCTCCATGGGAAAAACGACCTTTGCCATGAATATCGCCGAGAATGTGGCCATCCAGGGGGGTAAACCGGTGGCGGTGTTCAGCATGGAAATGCCGGGGGATGCGCTGGCGATGCGCATGATGTCTTCCCTGGGGCGCATCGATCAGCTTCGGGTGCGCACCGGTAAACTCGACGACGATGAGTGGCCGCGGCTCTCCTCGGCGGTGAGCATGCTGGCGGAGACCCGTCTCTTCATCGATGACACGCCGGCCTTGTCACCGACAGAGGTGCGCGCCCGTGCGCGACGGCTCAAACGCGAGCACAGCGATCTGGGTTTGATCGTCATCGACTATCTGCAGTTGATGCAGGCACCGGGCGAAGGGGAGAACCGCACCACCGAGATCTCCGCGATTTCACGCTCATTGAAGGCACTGGCAAAGGAGCTGGATGTACCGGTTATCGCCCTCTCCCAGCTTAACAGGAGCCTGGAGCAGCGCACCAACAAGCGTCCTATCATGTCCGACCTGCGTGAGTCCGGCGCCATCGAGCAGGATGCCGATCTGATCGTCTTTATCTATCGCGACGAGGTCTACAACGAGGATAGCCCGGATAAGGGCATCGCCGAGATTATCATCGGCAAGCAGCGAAACGGTCCCATCGGCACTACCCGTCTCACCTTCCTCGGGAAATACACTAAATTCGAAAACTACACCGACAATATATACGGAGATGAGGGCTATTGATGGGCTATGCCCCTCAGGCCTGGATAGACCATGCCGCGCTTCAGCATAATTTGAAGCGTGCAAAGCGTGCGGCCAAAGGAAGCAGGATATGGGCGGTGGTCAAGGCAGACGGCTATGGCCACGGCATGTTGCGGGTGGCGTCCAGCCTCGGTGACGCCGACGGATTGGCCGTTGCACGCCTCGATGAGGCGCTGCAATTGCGCGAAGCGAAGATTCAAGCGCCTATCCTGGTAATGGGTGGATGCCACACCGGGGAGCAGTTCCACATCGCGTCTGAGGCGGCACTGCAGATAGCGATCCACGATAGCGCACAGCTGCGGTGTTTGTCAGAGACCAGACTCAATCCTCAATCGCTGAAGCTCTGGATCAAGGTCGATACCGGCATGCACAGGCTTGGTTTCGCCACCTCTGAGATCACCCGAGTGGTCGCTGCATTGCAAGCCAATCCCGCGGTTGCCGAGCTCAATCTGATGACTCACCTGGCCAACGCGGACGACAGGAGCGATCCCGCAACCAAGACGCAATGCAAGCTCTTCGAATCCCTGGACCATAGCCACTTTGATGCCTGTTCAATTGCCAACTCCGCTGGACTTCTTGGACATCCCGCATCGCTGTCTGACTGGGTAAGACCAGGCATCATGCTCTATGGTGTGACTCCCTTCGCGGAATCCAGCGCCGAAGACGAGGGATTGCTACCGGTGATGACCCTGCAGAGTCGGGTGATCGCCGTCAAGCAGTGCCGAAAGGGGGATCGAGTCGGTTACGGCGGCACCTACACCTGCCCCGCAGCGATGCCGGTGGCGGTCATCGCCATCGGTTATGGCGACGGCTATCCCCGTCATGCCCCCAGCGGTACGCCGGTAGTGGTATCGGGAAGACGTCTGCCGCTGGTGGGTCGCGTCTCCATGGATATGATCAGCGTCGACGCTCGAACCCTGCCCGGGGTGAAAGTGGGAGACGAGGCAATATTGTGGGGCAGGGGATTGCCGGTGGAGGAGATAGCGGGCGCTGCGGGAACCATCGGTTATGAGCTGCTCTGCGGCGTCAAGCGGCGGGTTGAGTTCGTCGATATCGGTCCAGGGGAGGAGGCTTGATGGGGCAGGGGAGTAAACGGCAGCAGAGATCGCAGTATGTATGTCGTGAGTGCGGCGCCAGCTTTCCAAAATGGTCGGGACAGTGCTCGGAATGCCATGCCTGGAATTCACTGGAGGAGAGTCTGGCCGCCCCCGCTGCAGGCGCCGGCAGTCGCTTCAGCGGCTACGCCGGAGAGACCTCCCCGAGGATCCTCAAGTTGACCGATGTGGAGAGCGAGCAGGAGTTGCGCTCCTCCACGGGAAGCGCGGAGCTCGATCGGGTTTTGGGTGGCGGGCTCGTGGAGGGTTCGGTGGTTCTCATCGGTGGTGATCCAGGGATCGGCAAATCGACGCTGCTTATTCAGACCTTGGCTCGTCTCTCCCCTAGTTTGAAGACCCTCTATGTGTCGGGTGAAGAGTCGCCTCGTCAGCTGTCGCTGCGCGCCAAGCGTCTGGGGCTGCCCGCCGCGGAGCTGCAGCTGTTGCCCGAAACCTGTGTCGAGAGGATCATCGCCGTGGCGGAACGGGAACGCCCCCAGGTAATGGTGGTGGACTCGATCCAGACCATGTATACCGAGTTGCTGCAGTCGGCCCCCGGATCGGTCTCGCAAGTAAGGGAGGCCGCGGCGCAACTGGTGCATTTTGCAAAACGCCGCGGGACCGCGGTCTTCCTCGTCGGACATGTGACCAAAGAGGGCAATCTGGCGGGCCCCCGGGTGCTGGAACATATGGTCGACAGCGTACTCTACTTCGAGGGTGAGGCGGGGAGCCAGTTCCGCCTTATCCGCACCATCAAGAACCGCTACGGCGCGGTCAATGAGCTGGGTGTCTTCGCCATGACCGACAAGGGGCTGAAGGAGGTCAACAATCCCTCGGCCATCTTTCTCTCCCGGCAGGCGGAGACCGTGCCGGGAAGCATCATCCTGGTCACCCGTGAGGGCACGCGCCCACTGCTGGTGGAGGTTCAGGTGCTGGTGGATGAGAGCCCCTTGGCCAACCCTCGCCGGGTCACCCTTGGCCTGGAGCAGAACAGACTCTCCATGCTGTTGGCCGTGCTGCATCGGCACTGCGGCATCGGCATGTTCGATCAGGATGTCTATGTCAATGTGGTTGGCGGGGTGCGCATCACCGAGACGGCATCCGATCTTGCCGTATTGATGGCCGCCCTCTCCAGCTTTCGCAACCGTCCCATCGACCTCGGCCTGGTGGTTTTTGGCGAGGTGGGATTGACGGGCGAGATCAGACCGGTTCCCAACGGCCAGGAGCGCCTGCGGGAGGCGGCCAAACACGGTTTCAAGCGAGCCGTGGTTCCGACCCCGAATCTACCCAAGCAGGCGATTGAGGGAATGCAGGTAACCGGGGTTGACAAACTATCCGATGTTCTAGAGATTTGTTAACATTTTCAGATGCATGGGTTACTCTTACATACTGTTTTCGGGATAATTCGGAGACCTGATGTCGGGATTGGCAAATAGAAAGATCCTGTTGGGAGTAACCGGAGGTATTGCCTGCTACAAAAGCGCGGTACTGCTTCGGGCCCTGCAAGAGGCAGGTGCGGAGCTGCGCGTCGTCATGACCCCGGCGGCTCAGGCCTTTGTCACCCCGCTCACCTTCCAGGCACTCTCGGGACATGATGTCTATACAGAACTGCTCGATCCCAGCCAAGAGGCGGCAATGGACCACATCTCCCTTGCCCGCTGGGCCGATCTGGTGCTGATCGCACCGGCAAGCGCAGACTTTATGGCACGGATTGCCAACGGAATGGCGAACGACCTGCTGTCGACGCTCTGTCTGGCTACCGAGTCTCAAGTCGTATTGGCACCTGCCATGAATCGTGTGATGTGGCTGAATCCGGCAACCCAGGATAATCTGCAGAGATTGCTGGCGCGGGGTTATCTCTGCTGGGGACCAGATGAGGGAGAACAGGCCTGCGGTGAATCCGGACCGGGAAGAATGCTTGAACCCGAGGCGCTGTGCCAACAGGCTGTGAGCCACTTCGGCAACGGGGTACTGGATGGGGTCAATGTGCTGATGACAGCGGGCTCAACCAGGGAACCGATCGATCCTGTTCGCTTCGTGGGCAACCGCAGTTCGGGAAAAATGGGCTATGCACTGGCGCAATCGATGCGTGATTTAGGCGCCGATGTAACCCTGATTAGCGGTCCGACTTCCCTCGCCGCACCGGCGAAAATCGTTTCCATCCGCGTTGAAACGGCAGAGGAGATGCACGCCTCGGTCATGGAGCATGTGGATAGTTGTGATATTTTTGTTGCTGTCGCTGCCGTCGCCGATTACCGACCGAGCCTGGTTGCCGCTGATAAAATCAAGAAAAATAAAGAGATCTTAACACTGGAACTTGTGAGGAATCCCGATATACTCGCTGAAGTGGCGGCAATGGAACACCCACCGTTCACCGTGGGCTTTGCCGCCGAGACCGAACAGATAGAGCATTATGCCGATGAAAAACGCCGCCGCAAGCGGCTGAATATGATCGCTGCCAATCGGGTCGGGAGCGATGAGGGAGGTTTTGAGTCGGAGCAGAATGCACTAATCTTGTTATGGCAGGATGCCCGGGAAGAGCTGCCGATGATGGCCAAATCACAGCTGGCTCAGCGGCTCGCCGAAAGGATAGCGGAGCAATACAATGCGAGCATTTGATGGAGATCTATGTTAGCCGCCAAATTGGTAAATGCGGTTATCCGATGCTTCGCCAGGTACGAATTGGAAGATTGCGCGCTTAAGGCTAGGATGAAAGATGTGTCGATCCTATGCCGTCAAAGGAATTTATGGAGATATCTGATGTACCAATCACTCGGTTGGTTTGGATTCTTGGCATGGTAGTCCTGGAACAAGAAGATCTTCTTAAAGCAGTATACATATTTATATAGTCAATTTGGCTGCCCTAGATCGCTTTTCAGGGCACCGAGCCTGATCCAGGAAAAATCTATGGGGTTTTTGAAATCTAGCGGGGAAGGGAGCAGTCAGCAGAATGGCGGCCGGACCATTCGTGGATATTGGCTGCTCGGAGTTTTAGGCGTGCTGGTATTGACCGCGCTAGCCTGGTCCTACGTAGTTTATCAGAATATGTTGGCGGACCAGGCGAGCCAGAAACGACAGATTCAGTCGATAACCCAGCTGGTCGCCGGCTCCATCAGCACAAATATCCAACAACGGCTGGCATTGATTCAGGGCCTTGCCCAGCAATCCGGCCTGATGACCTTGATGACTGACGCCGATTTGGCGGGATTGTCCAGCGAGCAGGACAGACTCACCCGCCTGGTCCCCGATGTGCTGAGGATAAGGCTGCTACCCGCCGGCTACAATGAACCCGATACCAGCGAGATGCCCAATATGGGCTATGCATCCCTGCTGCTTTTGCGGCAGGCGGAGAAGAGTGATGCAGCGATGCCCGCGGAGCTGCATCAATTTGGCACGCCTCACCAGCACATCGCAATCGCCAGCGCCATACCTTCTGCCCAAGATGGGGTTGTCGCCGGCGTGATCCATGCCGCATTCTCAACCGACTTGGTGAAAAAAATTCTGCATGGAATCGAGGAGGTTCACGGCCGTATTGAACTACAGCAGGCGGTATCCTCCAAGGAACCTCTGGTGATCGCGGCAAAGGGGGAGAAACCCACCCCCGGATCGCAACCGGATGGCGTGCTGCCTGTTAGGGGGTCGATTTGGCAGCTTGCCTACTGGGGTGGTGGGGCAGGTCTATCACTCGACATAATGGAGAATCTGCTGCTGCTGGCGCCCGGTCTGCTGCTGTTTTTCCTGGTGGCGCTGCTGCTGCTTCGTCTAAGTCAACAGATGACGAACGCCCTTAAGCGCGATCAGCAAACGATTCTATCGCTTGTGGAGGCGCTGGTTGTCGGCCGTCCGCCTAAATCGCAACCTGCGCAGTTGGGCGACCTGCAGTCAACCATGGAAGTAATGGAGCATCAGATCAAGGAGTTCAGAACAACACAGGCCGAGAAGACCAAAGCTAAGCGGCCCGCTGTTTCCGGCGAAACGGATATGGGCATCAAACTAGACGAAGTGGTCGCCAAACCGCCGCAAGCAGGCGCCATGGAGGTCAGAGTCGATATCCCCTCCTCGATCTTCAGGGCCTATGATATTCGCGGCATCGTGGGTGAAACTTTAAACGAAGAGATCGTCAACCTGCTCGGTCAGGGTTTTGGCAGTGATATCTTCGAGAAGGGCTATCAGTCGGTGGTTGTGGCTCGCGACAACCGCAACTCCAGTGAGCGCCTGCAGAGTGCATTGATATCGGGTTTACAGGCAAGCGGTCGGGATGTCATCGACATCGGCATGGTGCCCACGCCACTGCTTTACTATGCCGTCAATGAATTGGATGCTGAGTGTGGCGTTATGGTTACCGGCAGCCACAATCCTCAAAACTACAATGGTTTGAAATTGGTTGTAGGTGGAGAATATCCGACAGAGAATGAGATTCAGGATCTGCGTCGGCACATCGATGCGGGACAACTTTTGCAGGGGGAAGGTTCGTTCGATTCACAAGAGATTGTCAATGATTATATCGAGCGAGTGATATCCGACACCCGCCTTGGTCAACCGTTAAAAATCGTGCTCGACTGCGGAAACGGCGCTGCCTCGGTTGTAGCACCTGAACTCTATCGGCAATTGGGTTGTGAGGTCGTTGAACTCTACTGCACATCTGACGGTAGTTTTCCCAATCATCACCCTGATCCCAGTGATCCGAAAAATATGCAGGATCTGCAAAAGGCGGTGGTGGATCATCAGGCTGCGCTGGGCATCGCCCTCGACGGTGACGGCGATCGCATCGGTATTGTTGACTCTTCGGGTAAATTGATTTGGCCAGATCGGCTTTTGATGTATCTGGCTATTGATATCCTTACCCGCGAACCGGGCGGCGATATCATCTATGACGTAAAATGTACGCGTCACCTGGCAAATATCGTGCTCTCAAACGGCGGTCGGCCACTGATGTGGAAGAGCGGTCACTCGATGCTCAAATCCAAAATGAAAGAGACCCATGCGCTGCTGGCGGGCGAATTCAGCGGCCACATACTGTTTGCCGAGCGCTGGTATGGATTCGATGACGGTATCTATGTAGGTGCGCGTCTGCTTGAGATCCTCTCTCTCGATTATCGAACCAGCGCCGAGGTCTTCGCCGAACTTCCTGAAAGCCTCTCCACTCCCGAGTATGCCTTGGAGATGGAGGAGGGGCAGGCAGAGAACTTGATGGCAGAGATTGAAAAACTGCCCGATCTGCCCGGTGCCCGAGTGGTGAAAATCGATGGCCTGCGGGCCGAGTTCGAACAGGGTTGGGGATTGGTGCGCGCCTCAAATACCACGCCTGCGCTGTTGTTCCGTTTTGAAGCGAACAACGAGGAGGGTCTGCAGCAGCTTCAGTCAACCTTTCGTGATATGCTTGCGAAAGTCGATCCCTCACTGCAGCCTCCATTCTGATGTGCCAGGAGCGGGAACCCGGTCAAGACTTATCCGTTTGCAACAGTTAGCAGTCAAAGATAACTAACATGAGTCTATCCCCTGAGCAGGCACAGAACGTCGCCCATGTACTGACCTCCGCCTTGCCCTATATCCAGCGTTTTAGGGGTAAAACCCTGGTTATCAAGTATGGCGGCAATGCCATGGTTGACGAAGCGTTGAAAAACAGTTTCGCCATGGACGTGGTGTTGATGAAGCTGGTGGGAATCAACCCTGTCGTCGTCCATGGCGGAGGACCGCAAATCGGTGAACTGTTGCAGAGGCTGGGTAAGGATTCCGAATTCATTCAGGGTATGCGGGTGACGGACAGTGAAACCATGGATGTGGTCGAGATGGTATTGGGAGGATTGGTAAACAAGGATATCGTCAGCCTGATAAACCGCGCCGGTGGATCGGCCGTCGGACTCACCGGCAAGGATGGCGACCTGATTCACGCCAAGAAGATGGTGATCAGCCGCAAGGGTCCCGAGCTCGATGTCCCCGAGATTATCGATATCGGTCACGTCGGTGAAGTCGAAAGCATCGATGTCAGTGTCGTGGATATGCTGGTGCACGGGGATTTTATTCCGGTGATAGCCCCCATCGGCATCGGCAAGGATGGACACTCCTACAACATCAATGCGGATCTGGTTGCGGGTAAAGTGGCCGAGGTGATGCAGGCCGAGAAACTGATACTCCTGACCAACACTCCTGGTCTGCTGGATAAGGACGGTGGATTGTTGACCGGTCTCTCCGCGGAACGCGTCGATGCATTGATCGGGGATGGTACCATTCATGGAGGAATGTTGCCGAAGATCTCCACCGCTCTCGAGGCGGTCAAGGCGGGCGTCGGCAGCTCGCATATCATCGATGGCAGGGTTCCCCATGCCGTACTCTTGGAGCTATTCACGGATGAAGGTGTAGGAACATTGATCCGGCGACGCTAATGGCAGCAGAAAAGCTATCCCGTCGGCAGTTGATACTGGAAGCGCTGGCCAGAGAGTTGGAACAGAATCCGGGCAGTCGTATCACCACCGCTTCGCTGGGAAAGGCAGTGGGTGTCTCTGAGGCCGCGCTCTATCGCCATTTCGCCAGCAAAGCCAAGATGTTTGAAGGCCTGATCGATTTTGCGGAAGAGAGTGTCTTCGCGCGGGTGAATCAGATTCTCAAGGAGCAGTCCCGGGCCGAGCCGCGCTGCGCCCAACTGCTCTATCTGCTGTTGGCCTTTTCGGAACGCAACCCAGGCATAACCCGGGTCCTGTTGGGAGATGCCTTGGTCGGCGAGACTGAACGCCTGCTGGTACGGGTGGGGCAGTTTTTTGACCGGGTTGAAACCCAGCTCAAACAGATTCTCAGGGAAGCGGAGATGCGTAGTGAGATAGTACTCTCTGCGGACAGTACGGTATCGGCCAACCTGATGATCGGTTTTGCCGAAGGCTTGATGCATCAATACCTGCGAAGTCGCTTCAAGATATCTCCCCTGCAGCAGTGGGATGCCAAGTGGCGCCTGCTGTCGGCTGCGCTCTTCTCCGATCCCGACTCGGTCTCAGGGTAGGGATTGCGACAGACTGGCCCCTTCGGTTAGGGCAGTGCGGAAGCCCTGTTTGATCCGCTTTATATTTTCACTGTTTTTACAGATTTGGTTCTGCATCGATATGATCTTGCATTGAAGGTCCATAAAAATCACGATGGAGCCCTTCTTGCGATCGTTGATGCGGGAGATCGAGATACTGATATCGGTCTCATTCATCGGTTCGCCGGTAATGACGATATTTTCGCCTTCAATCTTGACCGGTGTGGTACTGTGGGTCCTGAGGTAGGCCTTGGCCCTCTGCCAGGGTCCATTACAGTTGTCACCGTTTTCACAGTGATAGATGTTCTGCAGGGCGTCGTCAAAAGAGACCCGGGCCTCCAGAATCGGATCGCTCGATTGTTCAAGCTTCTTCAGTTCACGAAAGCGCTTCAGATCACGGGCAAAGGATTGGCGGATACGGTTTTTATCATGCTCCCGATCGATTATGGAGCGATAGGCGTCTTTTAGGGCTTGTCGTTTAATCTCGATATCCTGCAGCATCTTTTTCGTTATACGGCGGCCGCTCAATTCACGTTGCGCGGCGTCATTCTGCATATCCTCGAGTGTTGATTTAAGACGTTTGATGTTGGACTGGGTGACCCGGACGGAGGTGTCGACCGCTTGAAGCTGTCCGTTACGGGTCATCAGAATATCGTCCTCGCTTCTGAAGGTGCGCAACAGGACACGGTCCTGCGCCTGTTGTTTTTCAACCAGGCGCTGCTGCTCCTTGCGAAGCCGCTCCTGTTCGGCTTCCTGCCTCAACTGCTCTTCTGTCTTCGCTGCATCCACCTCTTGGACAGTGATACCGCGCTCATCCAGATGAGAGCGTGCACGGTGGGCATCGGTGGGGGGAAGGGTCTGGGTATAGTGGGTCTGACCCTTGTCATCGACCCATTTGTAGAGTTTGCCAGCCAGACCGGAGAGGGGCAGCAGGAACAGGAGTAAGGCTGTCAGGATTACAATTCTCGGACGCATACCGGCAGAATTCTCAGTTTCAAAGTCAAAAGGTATATAAGATGGATTATACTGCGTGGCTTACCTCATAAGATAGCTGCTTTGTGGAACAGTTCACCCTTTTCGTGATTTCTCTTCTGGCCAACCTCTTTTCAGCCTTTTCGGGAGGAGGTGCGGGCCTGGTTCAGCTGCCGGCGCTGATTTTTCTTGGATTGCCCTTCGGTGTGGCCTTGGCGACCCATAAGGTCGCATCCGTCGCCTTGGGAATAGGGGCCACGGTCCGCCATCTCCGCGAGGGGGGACTGGAGCGTCAGTTCGTGATCTTCATGCTGATCACAGGCCTCCCCGGGGTGGTGCTGGGAGCCAGCCTGATTCTCCAGGTGGCCGACAGACATGCCGAGGTGGCATTGGGCGTACTGACCCTGGGCCTGGGGATCTACTCCTATCTGAGTCCCAAGCTGGGCATCGAATACCATGCGATTCACCGTGACAGCGCCGGTTTTATGATCGGTGGCGTTGGGCTGTTTCTGATCGGGATCCTGAACGGCTCCCTGACCTCAGGCACCGGCCTCTTCGTTACCCTTTGGCTGGTGCGCTGGTTCGGTCTCGACTATCGGCGTGCGGTTGCCCACACATTGGTCCTGGTTGGCGTCTTCTGGAACGGCAGCGGCGCGCTCACCCTCGGCATCCTCGGCGACATCCATTGGGCATGGATACCGGTACTGCTGATCGGTTCGCTGCTTGGCGGCTACCTGGGGGCGCACCTCTCCATCGCCAAGGGCAATCGTTGGATCAAGCGCGGTTTTGAGGTGGTTACGCTACTGATCGGCACAAAACTGGTGTTGGGCTAATGCGGTTTTTGACTCTTCCCCAGATCTAGGCACCAGTAAAGTTGTTAGTAAGCAGGCCGCTATGGCACGCAAATTATCATTATTCAATGTCAATCCATTTGCGGCATTTTGCAGTGATTGGCGTCTATTTGCGGTTTGAATATTTACTTATTGCGATCAGCTCGATCGGAGGAAGCGGAGTCACACGCCATATTGATCCCGGTAGGCCTGGATGCGTTTCAGGGAGTCGCCGGTATGATCGCTCTCCTGCAGGTACTCGATCAGTTGTTCAAGACGCACGATGGCGCTGACGGGCATGCCGTAGTCGCTCTCGACCTCCTGGATCGCCGAGCGCTCTCCCTGCCCACGCTCCTGCCGGTCGAGGGCGATAACAACCCCTGCCGGTTTCGCCTGCTGGGACTCGATGATATCGATCGACTCGCGCACCGAAGTGCCCGCGGATATGACATCGTCAATGATCAGGACTCTGCCCTCCAGGGCATGGCCGACGATGACGCCGCCTTCGCCGTGATCTTTTGCCTCCTTTCGGTTGAAGGCATAGGGAATATCGATACCGTGCTTGTCGTAGAGAGCCGCGGCGGTCACCGCAGCCAGGGGGATGCCTTTATAGGCCGGGCCGTAAAGCAGGTCGAAGCTCAAGCCTGAGTCGACGATGGCCTGCGCATAGTAGCGTCCCAGGCGGGCCAGGCTGGCGCCGCTGTTGAACAGCCCGGCATTGAAGAAATAGGGACTGACGCGTCCGGACTTAAGGGTGAATTCACCAAACCTAAGCACCCCGACATCGAGGGCAAAGCGTAAAAACTCCCGTTGATAATCCTGCATGAATCGTTACCTGTTGAAAGCGATCGTGCATTGTACTTTTTTTCATCGGCTTTGACTAAGCAGAATGCGGTCTGTTTTACCTCCTGTTATACCCATTTCAGGGAATGCGTTGCCTATTTGAGACGGGGGAGGGGACTTGGCAACCGTTGATCCTTATAATGCGGTGTCTTTATTCGTACAGAGGTGTTCGTGACTTCAGCCAACAGGCTTAGCGACTGGCTAAAGACCCTGGCTGTCTACTGGCAGCCGGGGGCGCGCAGTATGCTCTTCCTCGGCTTCTCCGCGGGACTGCCCCTGTTACTGGTCTTCGGTACCCTCTCATACTGGTTGCGGGAGGCGGGTGTCGAGCGGTCTACCATCGGATTTCTCAGTTGGGTCGCCCTTGCCTACGGCTTCAAATGGGCCTGGGCGCCACTGGTCGATCGGCTGAGGCTTCCCTGGCTGAGCGCAGGCCTTGGACGCCGCCGCGCCTGGATGCTGCTTGCCCAGCTAGCGATCATCACCGGACTGTGTGGGCTCGCCTTCTCCGATCCTCTTCAGGGATTGCACGGTTTCGCGTTGCTGGCGCTGTTTGTCGCCTTCTCTTCGGCCACCCAGGATATCGCCATCGACGCCTATCGCATTGAACGGGCGGCTGTCAGGCTGCAGGGCGTCATGGCAGCCAACTACATGATCGGATACCGCATCGCAATGATCGTCAGCGGCGGCGGCGCCCTGGCGATCGCGCAGTGGGCAAGCCCGACGGAAACCGGCTACTATCTCAACGCCTGGATGTTCGCCTATCTGGCCATGGCCGGTCTGATGCTGGTGGGCGTGGTAACCGTATTGCTGATCGAGGAGCCCGATGTTCACCCCAATTCCGCCACCCTGGAACAGGAAGCGGTGGTGGATCGGATGATTGAACGCCAGCATTGGCTGCCCGGTGTGTTGCGCAGCTTCGGTGAATGGTTCTACGGTGCCGTGATCAGCCCCTTTGCCGATTTCATCCGTCGCTATCGATGGCATGCGGTGTTGATATTGGCCTTGATCGCCAGCTACCGGATTTCGGATGTGGTATTGGGGGTGATCTCCAACGTCTTCTATGTCGATCTGGGTTTCAGCAAGCGGGAGGTGGCCATTGTGGCCAACGTTCTCGGGGTGGCCATGACCCTGCTCGGTGCCGTTCTCGGAGGGATGTTGGTGACCCGGGTGGGGGTGATGCGCATTCTTTTGGTGGGTGGCATATTGGCCGCAGCAACCAACCTGCTGTTTGCCTGGCTGGCCGGTGTCGGTCACAACCTGATCATGTTGGCCCTGGTCATTGCGGCGGACAATCTGAGTGCGGGTCTTGCGACCGCGGCATTTATCGCCTATCTCTCCAGTCTCACCAACGTATCCTATTCGGCGACACAATATGCGCTGTTCAGCTCGGTGATGTTGCTGCTGCCTAAGTTCATCGGCGGCTTCTCCGGTGTGATTGTGGATGCCTTGGGCTATGTGAGTTTCTTTCTCATTACAGCAACCATGGGTATTCCTGTATTGATTCTTATTCTAATCGCCATGCGCTACCTGCCGCCGAGCAGGTTGCCGGATCGCGATCCGGGCGCAGTCAGTTGAGGGTCATGCAGGGTTAGTTGTATGGTTTACGGCTTAGGAATATATGAATGATTGAACAAAGCAGCTATCTTGCCGCTTTTGTCGTCGGACTGCTCGGTGGCGGACACTGTGTCGGAATGTGCGGGGGCATAGTCGGCGCACTGACTTTCGGCCTGCCCGCGCCGGTACAGAGTCGCCTGATTAACACTTTTCCCTATCAGTTGGGGTATAACCTGGGTCGTGTCACCAGTTATGTGGTGGCGGGTGCGATCATGGGAGGGCTGGGTGTTTTATTGACCCAGGCGGTGCCGGTCTTTATTGCGCAGCAGGTATTATTGGCGATTGCCGGTGTCTTTATGATCCTGCTTGGGCTTTACCTGGGAGGCTGGTGGACAGGACTGTCCAGAATCGAACGTTTGGGGAACCTGTTGTGGACCAAGATCGAACCCTTTGCACGCAGGCTGTTGCCGGTAAAGACACCCGGTCAGGCATGGATTCTTGGGCTGGTCTGGGGCTGGATACCCTGTGGCTTGGTCTACAGTATGCTGGTTTGGACGGTATCGGCGGGAAGTGTTGCCAAGGGAGCCGGCCTGATGCTGGCATTTGGTCTCGGCACGCTGCCCAATCTTTTCGTCATGGGTATACTGGCCGGCAGCATTGCACGCTGGCTTAAGGATATCCGGGTCAGGAGAGCTGCAGGGTTGACTGTAATCCTGTTTGGGATCCTTACCCTGGTCAGGGCTTTATGAACGCCTAGCCCGCTCTCCCGAGGGGGCTGTGAACCGCCCTGCTCAGAAGAGGGTGCGGACAACAGCTTATCAGTCGATATAGAAATCCTGTGAGAGTTTCGCCGAGTAGTAGCGGGTTTCCCCTTTAGGTTGAACCTGAATCTCGAAGTTCAGCGTCTCCTGGTCGGCAATGCGAAACTCACCGATGTAGTAGATGGCGTCGCCTTCGATGATCTTTCTCATCGGAATGCTGATCAACTGACCCCGTATATTATTAGCCTTCGCTAAAATCACGGCCTCTGAGGACCGACCCGTGGTTCCCTCAACCGACTTGATCACGCTTACGTTCAGCATGCCCCGGTATTTGCTGCGTTGAATACCGTATTGCCTGGCGATTGCGGGTTCAAGGGATGCGCTGGGGATGGCGTTATGGTGAATGGTGAAACCGGGCACGCTGGTGCTGTTTTCCGCCCAGCTCACCATGGTCGTTAAAAGCAGGGTAAAGAATAGAACAACAGATTTTGTATAAGACATAGAGAGACCCCTCCTAGAATCAGATGCCGGTCTGTATGGCCGGTCTTTGTTGTAGTTTCAGTGTAGACGATCAGTGGGACCGGGTGAAGTGGCTGAAGCACAAGGGAGAAGCGGGCAGTTCTGAACAACGTATTGTTTGGTACAAATTAAATGTCGTTCAAGGCGTTGCCTGGCTGGTGGGCCAGTGACAGCATCCGGCTAGGATCGGGATCCGCCGGCGGAAAGCACCGGCCAGCTCGGTAAATGAGTTGGAGACAGGCGGATGTAACTAACTGTTTATATAAAAAACAGCAAGTTATCCTACAATATTAAAGTCAATTAATTACTATTCGTGGCTCTCTATTGTCTCAGGAGACATTTTGCGACACCAACTTGGGTTTCTGACGCTGGCTCCCATGCAAGGGTCGGTTGTTGCTGATCCGGTTGGACATGTTGCGCAGCGCGGTTAACTGCCGCGCCAACTCGGTATACTGCTCCTGCAGTTCAAGGATGCGATATTGCAGCGTGTTGCGGGACTGTCCGATCTTCTGCAGGTTGTTGAGGCGTTTCTCCATCATCTCCTTGTGATCCTTGATCTGCATGACCAGGGGTTCAAGGGCGCTCACTATCCATTGATTGATCTCATTGTCGGCGCGAAAGAAGATGTCGCGGGCACGCTTGACCAGTGCCGAGAAGAAGCGCTTGACGACGAAATTCTGCTCCATCATCGCGGTAACCGGGCTGTTCCTGAAGATCTCCGCTTCCTGATGCAGCAGTTCCAGTTCGACGCGGTACTTTACGATGGAGAACATCTTTGGCTGTACCACGGCGAAACCGTGCTCGTTTTGAAACTTCCGATAGATGGAGCGGATCAGTTTCCGTGTCTGTTCGCTCTGGTTCACGACCTGTAGCATGGTGCGGCGTGTCTCCTCGAACAGATTCTTCATCGAGGACTTCATGCCACTGGTCGTCCAGCTGTTGGTCATCTCCTTTCTGCAGCGTTTGATGGTCTCGTCGAGCAGATTCAGGCTGAGGATCTCCGATAACATGTCCGCCTGCTGCTTAAGCTGTTTCCTGCTCTGTTGGAAGGTTTCGACATCGCGTAGGTACTGGGCCTGTTCGCTGCGGGTCTTCTCCATCAGGTTGTTGATGACATCGTCGCTCTTGTCGCTCAACTCCTCCAACTCTTCGAGCTGGTATTTGGTCTCGTTCAGCTTGCCCGACAGCATGCTGCGGCTGTTGTCCAGCATCTGCCCGACATCGGAGCTGATGGTGTCGAGAATGATCTGCTGTTTGATGTTGACCACGTCCTGACCCAGGTAGTTCTCCAGGTCCAGCAAGCCGCTCTTGTCCAGCAGTTCGGGTTCACTCTTGATCTTGGCCAGCAGACCTTTCTGCGCGGAAATGGGAAAGACCGCATTGGCTTCCACCCCCAGCATATCGGCGGTGGAGTTCTGCTGATTGCTGATGGCGCCGTGGATGTCCTCGTGCTCGCGCAGGTCATCCCACAGGGTATCGATCTTGTTCAGCACGACCATCAGGCCGCGTTGGCGTCCGCTCTGAAAACCCTTCACATGGTGCTGCCAGATCTCCATGTCGCTGCGGGTCACACCGGTATCGGCACCGAGCACGAACAATACCGCTTGGGCTGTCGGCAGCATGTTCAAGGTCAGTTCGGGCTCCGATCCCAAGGCGTTCAATCCCGGCGTGTCGAGAATGATCAGACCCTTTTTCAACATTTCGTGGGGGAAGCTGATCATGGCATGGCGCCACTTGGGTATCTCGACGGTTTCGGGCGGCTCTGCCTGATGGGGATGCAGATCCTGGCTGTAGAGTCCGAGATGCTTGGCATCCTCCAGTGGGACGGTTTTCGTCTGTACGACCTCATTCAAGGCGGCCTGCATCTGCTCTACCGAGTCGACCTCCAGGGGATAGTGAACCCACTGCTTGGTATCGTGCCGCAACTGGGTCAGGGTGGCCTCCTGCAGGCGCGTCTCGATGGGCAGGAGCCGTACATAGGCCTCGTTGCGCACATCGTCGTAGAAGATCTCGGTGGGGCACATGGTGGTGCGGCCGGCATCGGAGGGGAGCAGACGCCTTCCGTAGTCGGCGAAGAAGATGGCGTTGATCAGTTCGGTCTTGCCGCGGGAAAACTCCGCGACAAAGGCGATGGTGAGCTTGTCACCCTTGAGCGTGGTCAGAGTATGTTCAATGCGCTGTTGAATGTCCGCCGAGGACATTCCATTCTCTTCCAGCCAGGGGCCGTATTCCTCAATGGTGTTTATAACATCTGTTTTCCACTGTTCGTAAGCCTGTAACTGTTCTTCAAATCTTACTTTTTCCATGCCGTTGCCCCAAAAATATTTTTTAGCTGTAACAGACTCTTAACTCTTTTTTTCAGTGCTCCCGCAATAATACGCGAGGAGTCTCCTCGGCGCCATACGCGGGTCTCTCAATTTTCAATCTCTATCGGCAGTTTTCGGGGGGACTTTAACCGTAAACGCTTACTGCGAGAGCTTTTTCCGGAGATCAGCTCGACCTGGGAGGCGGGGAGGCCGAAGGCCTTGGCAATGAATTTCAGCAGCTGGGCGTTGGCCTTGCCGTCGACGGGGGGTGCCGTGATCGCAACCTTGTACGCATTTTCGCCGTAGGGGCCGAGAAACGCATCCCTGGACGCCCTGGGCTGGATATGCAGGTTGAGAATCAGGTCATCCCGATCCCAGCGGTACCATTTCACTAGGGTCAACTGGATGCGTGTTAGCAGGCCCTAAAAGGGACTGCTGGTGATCTGCAGCAGGGGCGGGATCAGGAGCATCTTCAGCAGGATCAGGCCGATGATCACCAGCATGGGGGAGAGATCGATTCCCCCCGTCGGGGGAAGTATCTTCTGTGCCGGCGTCAGCAGAGGGGATGTCAGACTGTAGAGCAGTGAGACCGCCGGGTTGTAGCTCCCGGGATTCACCCAGCTGAGGATCACCTGAATCAATATCCCGAAGAGATAGATATTGATCAGCAGTTCCACCAGTTCCGGTATCGCCCATATGAGCGGGGTGATCAGGCTTATGTTGCCGCCGCTGATAGAGATGATGATCAACAGTTCAACCGCCTTGAGTAGCCAGGCAAGCAGCAGCGAGGAGAGGTCTATGCCGCCGAAACCGGGAATGATCCGCCGCAGCGGTTTCAACGGCGGATTGGTCACTTTCACCAGAAACTGGGAGATCGGATTGTAGAAGTCGGCCCGCACCAGCTGCAGCAGGAAACGCAGCAGTATCGCCAGGAGATAGAGCCCGAACAGGGTCTGCACCAGAAAGACGACGGGGTTGGTCAGGTAGCTGCTGCCCATTATCGCTCTCCCAGCATCTCGGAGAGTTCGATGGAACGCTCCATGGCGCCCTGCAGGGCCTTGTCGAACAGGGTTCGGATATCACCCTCTTCAAGGATCCCCAGGGCGCGTTCGGTGGTGCCGCCGGGGGATGTGACCTTCTCTCTGAGCAGTGCAGGGGAGTCACTGCTCTCCAGTGCCATGCGGGCGGCGCCGAGGGCTGTCTGCAAGGTCAGCAGACGGGCGGTATCGTCATCCAGCCCCATCTGCCGGGCGGATGTCTCGATCGCCTCCATGACGAGAAAGAAGTAGGCGGGTCCGCTGCCGGAAACGGCTGTAACCGCATCCATCTGAGATTCATTCTCAACCCAGCGTGTCACACCCACGGCACGCAGTATGCTTTCGGCCTGGCTGCGCTGTGCTTCGGTTACCGCGGACCCGGCGTGCAGGCCCGTGGCACCGGACTGAATCATCGCCGGGGTGTTCGGCATGCTGCGAACCAGGGGCACACCGCCGCCCAGCCACTCCTGGAGGGCAGACTCCCTGACCCCGGCAACGATAGAGATCACCAGCGGCTTTACCTGCTGTATGCTTTGCGCCAGCGCCTGCGCCACCTGCTTGAGCACCTGGGGTTTGATGGCCAGCACCACCACATCGGCTCCAGTGATTGCGGCGTTGTTGTCGGTTTGGGTGTGCACGCCGCAGCGGGCGGCCAGATTCGCCAGCTTGTCAGTGTCCGGATCGCTGACCGTGATACTGGCCTTGTCATAACCGTCGGCGATCAAGCCGCTTATCAGGCTGGTGGCCATGTTGCCGCCACCGATGAACGTAATGTTGTTGTTACTCATGCCCTCACTTACCTTGGATGGGTGCAAACCTCATTGATTATACTGTCGCGGACCGAAAATTGCGGTGCCGATTCTGATGATTGTGGCGCCCTCCGCAATGGCGGCTTCGAGATCCTCCGACATCCCCATGGAAAGGGTATCCAGCGGTGTCTCTGCACGCGTAAGCTCATCACGCAGCAATCTTAACCGCTCGAAGGGTCGATGTTGAGCAGTTTCCTCCGCGCCAGGCGCCGGGATTGTCATCAACCCCCGAATCCGTAGATTGGGGAGCTTGGTATAGGCCTCGAACTCCTCGCGCAATGCCTCCTCGCTGTAACCATCCTTGCTCGTCTCGCCACTGGTGTTGACCTGCAGACAGACATTCAACGGCGGCAGATCAGGGGGGCGCTGATCATTCAGGCGGATGGCGTGCTTGAGACTTGCCAGGCTGTGGACCCAATCGAAGTTTTCCGCAATCGGCCTGGTCTTGTTGCTTTGGATGCGGCCGATGAAGTGCCACTCCAATTCTCTGTCCCGCAGCCGGTCGATTTTCTGCAACGCTTCCTGGAGATAGCTCTCGCCGAAACCGCGCTGTCCGAGATCGGCCAGCGAGGCGATCTCCTCCATGCCCTTGGTTTTGCTGACAGCGAGCAAATTCACGCCGCCGGCTGTGCGATCGCATGCCGCTTCCGCTTTTCGTATGCGGTTCAATACGCGCTGATAGCGCTGTTGAAGCGTATTTGGGTCAGGGTCTGTCACACTTGATGGGTCTGTTGATTGCTGCACTATCCTGCAAAGTGAGGTCTGGTTGGTGTCATTTCAAGTTAAATTTTAACCGCAACGCGGCTAAACTTATCTATTTTTGGGACGATAGCTATGAAAAGTGCAAATCTAAGGATAGGTTAGTGCCATCATCGCTGAACATCGCTAAAGTGTATACCGGGCGACTCGTCAAGTGTCTTTAGAATTTCAAATGGGGGAATGAATGGATATCGCTGAACTTCTGGCCTTCAGTGTCAAACACAACGCATCAGACTTGCACCTCTCGGCCGGTTTGCCGCCGATGATTCGTGTCGATGGCGACATCAGGCGGATCAACGTCCCCGCTCTTGAACACAAGGTTGTGCACTCGCTCGTCTATGACATCATGAACGACAAGCAGCGCAAGGATTTTGAGGAGTACCTGGAGAATGACTTCTCCTTCGAGATCCCCGGGCTGGCGAGGTTTCGTGTCAATGCCTTCAACCAGGCCCGCGGCGCCTCGGCGGTATTTCGTACCATCCCCTCCAAGGTGTTGACCCTGGAGGAGCTCGGTTGTCCCTCCACCTTCAAGGATATCGTGGACGTACCCCGCGGACTGGTACTGGTGACCGGACCCACAGGCTCGGGTAAGTCGACCACCCTGGCCGCCATGATGGACTACAAAAACGACAACGACTACTCCCATATTCTCACCATCGAGGATCCGATCGAGTTTGTTCACAGCAGCAAGAAGTGCCTGATCAATCAGCGCGAAGTCCATCGCGACACCCTCGGATTCTCCGAGGCGCTGCGCTCCGCGCTGCGTGAGGATCCGGATATCATCCTGGTCGGCGAACTGCGTGACCTGGAGACCATCCGCCTGGCGTTGACCGCCGCTGAGACCGGCCATCTGGTTTTCGGCACCCTGCACACCAGCTCGGCGGCCAAGACCATCGACCGTATCATCGATGTCTTTCCCGCCGGTGAAAAGTCGATGGTGAGATCGATGCTCTCCGAATCCCTGCGTTCGGTCATCGCCCAGACCCTGCTGAAGAAGATCGGCGGCGGACGAATCGCGGCCTGGGAGATCATGATCGGCACCCCCGCGATCCGCAACCTGATCCGTGAGGATAAGGTTGCGCAGATGTATTCCGCGATACAGACCGGTCAGGCTGCGGGCATGCAGACCATGGATCAGGCACTGAAGGATCTGGTGGCGCGCGGCGTGGTAAGTCGTCTCGATGCCAAGGCCAAGGCACAGAACAAGGATCAGTTCTAAACTATAGTTATCTTCCGGGTGTATGATGCAACCTGATCAGCCCCTGCCAGATTTGCTGTACGCTGTATGTATTTGAGGAATTTTTCTCGCTGAATCGGGTTGGGTTGTGAATGAAGAGGATACGATTATGGAATTGAACGCACTCCTATCCGTGATGGTGAAAAACAAGGCCTCCGACCTGTTTATCAGTGCTGGCCGGGAGCCTTCCATCAAGGTGGATGGAAAGATCCATCCGATCAACAAGACCCCTTTGACACCGAGACAGACCAAGGAGATGGTCTACAGCATCATGACCGATGCCCAACAGAAGGAGTTTGACGAGACCAAGGAGTGCAACTTTGCCATCAGCGCAAAAAACCTCGGTCGTTTCCGTGTCAGCAGTTTCTATCAGCGCGACACCGTGGGCATGGTGTTGCGTCGCATCGAGACCAAGATCCCCACCCTCGAATCGCTCTATCTCCCCGCTATTTTGCAGGACCTCTCGATGGTCAAACGCGGCCTGGTGATTTTCGTCGGTGCAACCGGAACCGGTAAGTCTACCTCCCTGGCCGCGATGATCGGCTATCGAAACACCCGGGGCGAGGGTCATATCATCAGCATCGAGGACCCCATCGAGTATATGCACGACCACAATGGCTGCATCATCACTCAGCGGGAGGTCGGGATCGACACCGAGTCCTACGAGGTGGCGCTGAAGAACACCCTGCGCCAGGCACCGGATGTGATCCTGATCGGTGAGATTCGCACCAGGAAGACCATGGAACATGCCATCTCCTTTGCGGAGACCGGTCATCTCTGCCTCTCGACTCTCCACGCCAACAACGCCAACCAGGCGCTGGATCGCATCATTCACTTCTTTCCGGAGGATGCCAGAGAGCAGATATTCATGGATCTCTCCCTCAATCTGAAGGCGATCGTGGCCCAGCAGCTGATTCCCCGCGCCGACGGCAACGGCCGACGGGCCGCGGTTGAGGTGATGTTGAATACGCCGCTGGCCGCGGAGCTGATTCGCAAGGGCGAGATACACAAGCTCAAAGAGCTGATGAAGCGCTCGACGGAGCACGGCATGATCACCTTCGACCAGCATCTGTTCCAGCTCTACCAAGAGGGGGTCATCAGTTACGAGAATGCCCTGGCCCACGCCGATTCCGCCAACGATGTGCGCCTCATGATCAAGCTGGGCGCCACCCATACCAGCGATTCGCTGATCGATGAACTGGAAGGGATCACCCTGGCGGACGGCAAGCACTCATAGCCAAATACCGCGCCGTTTCCACCAATCTGTGTTGCCTCGTTCCCACGCTGCAGCGTGGGAACGCATAGGATGACTACTGATCCAGCCCCTCGAGATAGCGCTCCGCCATCTGATACTGCTTCTCCGATTCATTGGCGAGGCCGCCGTCATCGTTGAGGATCATTTCGCAGTTTTTCGCCATTCGGGCCTGCATGGCGGCCTTCCACGCACCCTGCGCCCCGCTCTGGTCATCGCTTGACAGGGAAGCGGCGGCGGCCGCTGCCAGAAAGTGCTCGGCCTGGGCTGCCCAGTCGGCATCGCTGCCGCAGGCGGTATAGGTCTGGGTGGCGAATGCCTTGACGGTCTTGTAGGTCTCCTCCAGCTCTGCCTGTGATATATCGCTGTTGGCGGCTGCATCGATGGCACGGCTGATCCGCGGGTCTTGACTCAAATGGCTGACGTTGGCAACAAACTGACCGCCCAGTACCCGCTGCTGAACAGACGACAGTCCGCTGATGGCCTCTCTTAAATCGTGGTCATTGGTGATGTGCTGAGGCATGAGAGATCCCTCCTGAGTAAGACGCGATCACAGATAGGAGCTATCTGACTACCTATCATAGAATTGCCCTGGGGTAGGGGTGATGATCTAGATCAGTTAATTAGCATATTCTGCTGAATCAGTTTCCCGGGAAGCCAACCCATTCAAGGTGCCAGGCGCTCGTTCCCCAGCAGGGCGGCAATTTCGTGAAACCGATTCTCCCTGGCCCAGTCCAGGGCGCGCTTGCCGCTGAAATCGACAATCCCACGATCCACCGGGTAGTTCAGCAGGCGCATGACGGCATCCCTGTGGCCCAGCTTTGCTGCCCAGATCAGGGCCGTCCAACCTTTCGTTGTCTCGACCTGGTCGATTTCGGCCCCGCTCTCTAGCAGCAGTTCGACCATATCCGGATGGTTGTTCGAGGCAGCCAGCATCAGCGATGAGTAGCCGCCCTTGTCCGTCTGGTTGACATCCGCCCCCGCCTGGATAAGCCGTTTGGCCGCCTCATAGTGGCCATTCAGCGCCGCCTTCATCAAGGGGGTCCAGAGACAGGCATCCTTGACGTCGATGGTAGGCTCACTCTCGAGCAGACGGGTGAGGGTAGGGAGGTCGCCTCGCTCGGCCGCGATCAACAGCTTGGGTCTCTCATCGACCGCCATCTCTTCCGATCGGTCGTTCGCGCAGCCCGACAGCAACAGGACCAGAGCGAGCAGGCAGACAGATCGGCGGACGGGATTGGCGTGGATGAGCTTCATCCTCTCTATTCTCACTACCGTTGGAGGCGGCTCAATGCGGATTCGCAATCGATGCTATTTATCGGGTCTCTTCTTGGGATCGAACATGGGATTGGGGAAGGGTGTGATATTGGAGTCGGAGTCGATCTCGATGATTTTTCCCGGTCCTTGCTCCGACTTCTCCACCTCGTCGATGCGAATCACCGCGTGGATCGGGATCCGGGTGCGGTGCACCCCGGAGAACTCATCCTTCAGCTTCTCCGCGGATGGATCGACGACCACCGAACTCGTCTCCTGAAAAATCAGGCCCTCAACCTCGACAAAACCGTAGAGCTCGCCCTGGCGCACGGTCTTGGCGAAGATTTCGTAGACTTTTCCCTGGTTCAGGAATGTGACTTTAATTACGCGCATGTCTGATTCTAGATTTCAGGATCGAGTTGTTGTAATACCTGAATCCGCAGATTCCCAATCCATCCTTCACCCTGTAGCGGTTAGTCACGGATCTATGCTCTGCTTCCCTGTCACAGGGGTTCTGTTAATTGTACACCATTTGCCCATCACTTGTGACGGGTTATGGCTTAGAGTTATTCAGTATGGTGGATTTTCCGGATAACCGTTTCATGAGGAAGCAACAGGGTATGTAGAAATAACAGACACGATTTTTTGAAATCTTGAAACTTGAATCCCGCGTCCGCTGTCCATCTATTGATAACTTAGCCGGGGAGCATTTCCAGCATGCGTCTGTTCTCTAAGATACTACTTCTCTTTCTATCCAGCCTGGCCATGGCCGACCCGCAGGTCGACCGCCTGCTCGAGGCCGAGGAAGAACCTGCCGGCGTGGTCTTCGAGATCATAGAGGATGACGACGATGCCCTGGGCTGGGCGCTTCCCAAGGTCGCTCGTCTAAGCACCAAATTGCGCGCACGCTTCCCAGAGCTGCCGATCGCCGTGGTATCCCATGGCCGTGAACAGTTCGGGCTGCTGGCTGATGAGGCCGATGGTCTGCTGGCGCCAATCCACGATAAGGCAAGACAGCTGCAATCCGAGGACATCGATCTGCATGTCTGCGGTGTGCATGCCGGATGGGATGGTTACACGCCGGAAGATTACCCCGCTTACGTGGACGTTTCCCCTTCCGGGCCGGCGCAGATCCGTGACTACCGGAATCTCGGATTTGTGTTGATCGTGTTGCAGGGCCCTGAATAGCAGGATTAAAGGGAATATCCGGATCTGATTCTACGCTTGTCACATTGTTTTTTTTAAAACGAAGTTGGCTGAGTTAACAATACACATCCTTCACTCGACAGGCTACACTAGACCCACGACCGATAAAAAAACAGGGTTTGTTGAAACCCGATCGTCCCGAATGATGCCTATTGGGATGAAATAATTAATTACTAATGTAACTCTTGCTGATTTCCGAGTATCTTTTTGATGCTTGAACATTAATAACAACTTTAGCAATAGCGCTTTTCCGGGAGGACAGAAGATGGAGACCACAGCGTATACAGGCAGCACCCGATGGCATGAGCTCGTTGTCAATAAAATAGGATTCACCAAACCTTTCGAGTGGTTGGCGAAAGGATGGAAAGATATGTTGGATGCGGCGCGCTACAGTCTTACCTATGGTGCCGTCATCGTACTCATCAGCGGCCTGCTGACATTCGCTTTGTTTTCAACTGACAGCATGTTTCTCTTGCCTTTTCTCGTTGCCGGGTTCTTTCTTATCGCCCCATTCTTGGGTATAGGCCTTTATCAAATGAGTGCGCACCTGGAAAGAGGGGAGCCGCTTAAAACCTGTAACGCACTGGAGGCCTGGAAGAGCAATCATGCCCATATCAGCATGATCACCGCAGGTTTCTTCATCATGATGCAGCTTTGGATAGCCTTGAATTACGTGCTGTTCTCCCTGCTCTATGAAGGCATATCCCCCCCATTGGATAATTTCTTCAGTAATGTTTTTCTTTCGGAGAAAGGAAGGAATTTTACCATAGCGAGCATCTTGGTCGGTTTCTTCTTTGCCTGGTGGGCCTATATGATCAGCGTGATCACGGTGCCCATTCTTATCGACCGCAAGATCGACGGATTCACCGCGATCCGCCTCAGTGTCAAGTCTGTGTTGAATAACATGCCGGCAATGATGCTTTGGGCACTATTAATAGTAGTGATCGTAGGTTTGGGGCTGATCACCTATTTCGTCGGATTGCTGATTGCGTTGCCCTGGGTTGGGCACGCAAGCTGGCATGCCTATCGTTCCCTGGTGCCCTCGGAACATGAGTCATAGTCCACCGACTATCACTGAGTTCAATCAGCAAGTGACAGGCTTAATAGAAGAACTTGGCGCGGCGGCATTCTGTGCCTCATCAGGCGGCTTACCTCAGTTCACGCTATTCGTTGATGGGGCTAGCGTGATTGCCGAACCGAGAAACGCACCTCGTCACCCCTATGGAGTCTACTGCACTGTCCGTGACGACCTAACGGAAGAACAATTAACTGAACACCTGCATAACTGGCTGAACTCGGGAGAGGCCTATCAGGAGTTTCTCTCGATGAATGTGTGTCGGTATAACTGCTAATGGAATGAGGTTGGGCCGAATAGTCGTTGTGTTCGTATCCTACGACACTATTCGGATGTGCCGTTCTGTGTGCCTCAAATATATCACTGTTTAGCTAGAGAATATTTCGACTCTTCTTGAGTCTGGAAACCGTTGTCTATGCATAACAGTTTTTCTGATAGCGGCAAAAAAACACTTTATCAATCCCAATGGGAATTTGTGATCAAAATCCCAAAATCAGATATCCAGTACATTCTAATAAAACAATGAATCGACCGGCTCACAGATTTCATCTGTGTTGCGTTTTAGGATTTTTTCATACGATCGTGTTGAGGTTTGTTGTCCCTCAAATTGAGCACTAAGCAGAAAAAGGCTCAATAGCGTTTGTACCACAACAGTGGATGTTTCCCCTTTTTTTTGAATAGGTTGGGGTACAAGTTATGAAAAAAATGTCCTACCGAGTATTGTCAATAGTAGTGCTCTCTCTGTTATTAAGCGGTATCGCGACGGGTGCGGAGTTTAAAATAGAGAAGGCGCTATGGAAGGTTGAAAAGTCTGTTCTCATTGTTGAGGCCAAAGCCAAGCAAGGCCAAACACTCCTTATAGAAAACGCGTACGATCCTTCACAGATACTTGCCGATACCAGGCTGAGAAAGGATGCCCTGAAGGTTAGGCTCAGGTCGCCTCTGCAGCTCCCTTGCAGGGTCAGGGTCATAAACAAAAGCCTGGCTCAGACCCTGGAAAGGGATGTCATTAGCAGCGAGACGAAAAAAAGACCGGACAGCTGTTTTCCAAAAGAGATATCCGAACCACCACCCGCTGAAAATCAAGCGCCCATAGCAGATGCGGGTCTCGACCAGGTCCATAAATTGGAAGCGGATCAAACCAGCCTGACAGTGACCCTGGATGGCAGCGGTTCAACCGATCCGGACGGTTCGATTACCAGCTATATTTGGCAGGGTACACCCAACCCGGATGATGTGGTTTCACCTGTTGTCAGCCTCGGCGAAGGTACACATAAATACAACCTGGTGGTGTTGGACAATCAAGACAAATCGAGCCTGTCTGACACCGTGCGAATCACAGTTGAAGCAGCACCGGTTGAACCCCCTCCGCCAACCGAGCCGCCCAAGACCGCGGCGGAGGCGCATGCCGGTATTACCGTCTATGAAGGGCCATCAACCTGCATCGCTTGCCATGAAGATGAAGCGGTGGCCATGCACGGTTCGGTGCACTATCAACAATCGGGAGATGCCATCAACCTGACCAACGATGTCACGCCATTCAGTAAAAATGGCTTGCCCCGCGCGGGTGAACGCGGCGATGGCGCCATTGGCATCAACACCTATTGCGGTTCGCATGAAAACTCTCCCCGTTTTACCTGTGCGGGCTGTCATGTGGGTAATGGTCGATTCCCCAATTCGGAATTGCCCTTGGATGAGACTGAACGCAAGGCCGAGCTGAGCAATATTGACTGCCTGATGTGCCACCAGGACAGCTACAAGCGTTTCCCGACCGGTGAGTTCGAGCCCCTGGAGATCGTAGCGGTTGGCGCGGATGGAAAACCCGATCCCAATCTTGATCCGCTGTTGAGGACCGGTGCGAAAGGAGTTCCCGTGGTTGATCGGAATACACTCGATTTCCTCTTCGAGCCCGCCGATGCCAACAGTACCCTGGTTGGCCTGGGTGGAACCCCCATGATGGAGGATCGTGTGAGCGCCGCACAATCGGTGCACGCGACCACAAGGAAGTCTTGTCTCAACTGCCATGCCAAGGCAGGCGGCGGTGACGGTACCAAGCGCGGCGACTTGTCATCAGCGCTGATCAATCCTGGTCCGCAGATCGATATCCATATGAGTTCTTCCGGGGAGAACCTCACTTGCGCTGACTGTCACGATGCGGGTGGACATCGACTGCAGGGGCGAGGCCTCGACCTCAGACTCAATGACGTGGCGGAGCACTTTACCTGTGAGAGCTGTCACGATCGGCCACATGGCGACTACAGCAACCGGGTCGGCAGCAGCCGTGACAAACATGCCACCCGGATTGCCTGTCAAACCTGTCATATTCCAACCTATGCCAAGGGTGTGGCAACGGAAACCAACCGTGATTGGGAAGACCCTCACTTCTCCGCCGCGGCCTGTAACGGTCGTGGTGGCTGGTTGCCGAGAGAGGACAAGGCGTTGAACCTGACACCCACGTACCAATGGTTTGACGGTACCAGCCAAGTCTATGTATTGGGGGAGAACCTGGCAGACTATCCGGTAACCGTTTTGAAAGACGGCAGCGAGGCAATCACCCTCGGCCTGCCCAATGGTTGGGTAAACACGCAAAATGCCAAGATCTATCCCATGAAGGAGCATACCTCCAATTCAGCTGTGCATGACGCAAGCAACAGCCTGATCGCTCATTCGACCTATGAGTTTTTCCGCACCGGCAGTTTCGATACCGCGGTGCAAAGCGCTCTGGAGCAGACAGGAAGAACGGGTGACGGCTACACCGTCAGGAAGATTCACACCTTCCAAACCATCAACCATGGTGTCGAAGACGCTTCGGCAGCACTGGGTTGTGGATCATGCCATGCGAGTCTCACTGGCGGGCCGCTACGCATGGATCTGGTGAATGACCTGGGGTATGACCTGAAAGGAAACGAAGCCGAGGTTTGTACCCAATGCCACAATGACAAAGGCAGCATGAGTTTCAGCAAACTACACAGCAAACATGTCAAGGATAAGGGCGTTGATTGTTCAGCCTGTCATAATTTCACCAGACCGGAGCGCGGCCTGAATGGGAACATAGCCAGCTTTATTGATGACTGAAAGGGAAATTGCTTAGAGCGCAGGGAAGCGGATTCTGGGTCTTTCTTAAACCCATCCTGATTGAAGGATGGGTTTTTTTATCTAGGTGAATGAAACCAACCGGAGCTTGGATAGGTCTGGTTTTTTCTGTTTGTTGTTGGTTTTTGGTGGGATGGCCAAGTGGTCGATGGTCATGGCTCTCTGTGAGCGCCGGTAGCGAGTACGCATACATACCGTGGATGGGGTCAGGAAAACCCCACCCTAGTCAATCCGCTCATCCAGAGGTTGCTATCAATTGCTGCTGCGTACCGCGTCAAAATCGTCTGCAATCAACAGATTGGTCAGAAAGAACGCTTTCGCGCGGGTCTTTTTCTGACGTTGCATCTTCTCTTTTTGGATTGGGCATTCATGTGGCTGCCAGTCACAGGCCGTTCCGCTGATAACAAGGTGGGGGCATTCCTGGCAGATTTTCGATTTGTAGAGGCCGGTCATTTCGATTGTCTCAAATTGTTGCATATATACAACTAAAAAAATAGCATAATTACAAAGAATTACAAGTAAATATGCAGAATATTTTGCAAAATTGTGACATATTGCCAAAGTGTATTATAAAAACTACTTCTAGCGTTGGAATTGCAGCTAATGAGCCGCTGATCGACCGAGCCGTCCGGGGGTGGATGCAAGAAAAAACCACGTTGGGAAAATACCGATGGGTGTCATGTGCATATGCTATTGTCAGTTCAATTCTATTCCTTGACTGCACCCGGAGCCTCGCCAATGGTCGCACAACCACCTTTCAATCGCTGGCTTGTCGTAGTTGGCGCCATACTGATTCAACTCGCACTCGGAGCGATCTATGCTTGGTCAGTATTCACCGCACTGCTTACCGACCCCGCGGGACCCTATGCCTTCAGTGCCAGTGAGACTGCCTGGGTCTTCTCGGCAGGGCTCGCGACGTTCGCCATCGTCATGGTTTTGGCTGGACGCTGGCTGCCGAAGGTCGGTCCACGTACGCTGGCGGTGTCAGGGGGTCTGCTGTTGGGCACCGGTTACGTGCTCGGTGGACTCTTCGGCAGCAGCTTCTGGGCCCAATTACTCTTCATCGGCCTGATCGGCGGTGCAGGCATCGGTCTGGGTTATGTGGTACCAATCGCTGTCGGCGTGAAGTGGTTTCCCGACAAGAAAGGGCTGATTACCGGGCTCGCGGTTGCCGGGTTTGGCTTCGGTGCGACCATCTGGGTCAAGCTGGCCGGCTCCTGGTTTGGCGGTCTGCTCAATACGGCCAGCCTCTTCGGTCTGCCCGGTGTGCAAAGCGTGTTCTTTATCTACGGCATCGCATTCGCCATCCTCGTGCTGTTGGGCAGTATCGTCATGATTAATCCACCCGAGGGATACCAACCAGCCGGCTGGACCCCGCCTGGCGTCAATAGCCACCAGAGCCATGGTGCCGTGGACTTCAGTGCATCCGATATGCTGCATACCCGTCAGTTCTATATGCTGTGGTCGGTGTTCATGTTCTGCGCCCTGGCCGGCCTGATGGTGATCTACTGCATCAAGTTGTTCGGCATCGACGCCCTGCAGCATCGGGGCATCACCGATGCGGGTGTCATCACCGGCACAGCCATGGCCTGGTACGCAATATTCAACGGCATCGGCCGCATCGCATGGGGCAGCATATCCGACCACATCGGCCGTAAGGCGGCAATTATCCTGATGGCCGCGCTACAGGGTGTGATTATGCTGATGATCTACCACGTATTCATCGCATTCGGCCTGGTCAACGGCTTCATCGTCGCTGCTGCCCTGATCGGATTCAATTTCGGCGGCAATTTCGCCCTGTTCCCCGCAGCCACGGCAGACTATTTCGGCAATCGCAACGTCGGCAGCAACTACGGTTGGATCTTCACCTCATACGGAATTGCCGGGATCGCAGGCCCGCTGTTGGCGGGCTATTTCAAGGATGCCGCACAGGGGGTGACCTATCCTGTCATATGGATGACCCCGTTCGTCATCGCGGGCGCGGCATGTCTTGTTGGTGCGATTATCATGGCGTTGAGCACGAGGCCGGAACCGCCTGAAGGTTGGCGGAGGCGCAGGTCCGACCGTGAGACAGCCTTTTCAAAGTGAATTCTGTTTCTTCAGCTGATTCTCAGTTTGCTTGTCTAAGCTGTACAAGTCTCAATGAAAAAAGGTTTAAAATTTTAGTGTTACACCATATGTTTACTATCGGACTTATCGGTTATGAAGTTACTACTAGTCGAAGATTCTGTCCGCCTCCAAAGGTCATTGGCAAGTGGATTGAAACAACAAGGTTTCACGGTGGATCAGGCTTTTGATGGTGAAGAGGCGCTTGAATTTCTGAAAGTTAATAAATACGACGCAATTGTTCTTGACCTAATATTACCCAAGGTAGATGGATTGACCGTATTGGCCAGGTTGCGCGCCAATGGTAGTGACAGTCATGTACTGATTTTGTCTGCCAATGATCAAACTGAAGATCGTATACATGGTCTAGATCTTGGCGCAGACGACTACATGGTCAAGCCGTTTTCATTTGATGAACTGGTATCACGGCTGAAAGCACTGAATCGGCGTCGTTCCGGGGTAAAAAATCCTGTGCTTGAAATTGACGGTGTACGAATCGATTCGGTATCACGCATTGTCAGTTTTAACGACCTAACGATAGCATTGACACGCCATGAGTATGAATTGCTTGAGTTTTTAGTGCGACGTCGCGGTCGGGTTTTTTCTCATGATCAATTGATCGATCAATTATATGACGCTAGTAGTTATGTAACGCGCAACGCTGTTGAAGCGCACATCAGCTCGCTACGGAAACGACTGAAAGCAACTGGTGCACCATCATTAGTTAAAACCCGGCGCGGATTTGGCTATTTGGTTGAGTAATGACGCGTGTATTCGATTCGAACCAAGCTCAATGTATCCATAATCAGTACCTTGATTGTTGTGCTCTCTTTCACTGCGGTTTTTTTACATACAAGGATCAAAAATCATGTAGTGGAGGTCTATGACAGCGCCCTATATGATAAATCACAGGCACTTATATCGCTGACTGAACTCGACGAAGAGGGATTGGAGTTCGATTTTGCAGAGGATGGTGTCATGACAGAGTTCCTCGGCGGTGACTCACCCGAGTATTATCAATTATGGGAAAATGGTGAAAGGCTTCTTATCAAGTCTCCCTCACTTGGGGAATCTGATCTTCCATACACTGGAACCGCAGAAAAAAAACATCGAACAGCCGACATACTGTTGCCTGATGGTCGTAATGGGCGTCTGATTGAAATAAATTTTATGCCACGTGTCGAGGTGGATGAGGAAGATATGGCGGGTCTATCAGAGCTGCCGCAACCCAAGCTGATTACACTGGTATTGGCGCGTGAACGGGTTTCATTGAACAAAACATTGTTTGCCATTAGATTCACTATTATAGCAGTCATTATTACAGTTCTGATGGTCTCAACGCTATTGATTTGGTACTTGATTGGCCGTGGATTAATACCATTGTCTTCATTGGCGCAACAAGTAAGTGGTATCGATGAATCAAGCCTGCATGCAAGAGTGCAAAATGAAGGGGGGCAAATCGAAGAGATAGCGCCTATTCAATATCAGTTGAATCACCTGTTGGAAAGATTACAGTCGGCATTTGAACGAGAAAAACGGTTTTCGTCGAATGTCGCACACGAATTACGTACACCAATGTCCGAATTAAGAACACTTGCAGAAGTAGGACAGATGGTGCCAGATGATCCAAAGCAGATTAGCGCTTTTTTTACCGACGTGGGTGAAATATCACGACAGATGGAAAATATCGTGACCACACTCCTAGAACTGACCCGCTCTGAGGCGGGATTGTTACGAAGTGATCCCGAAGATATCGAACTATCGCGTTTTTGCGATGGTGTCTGGATGCAAGCAGTCAATGGCATGGATGCATGTAAGCAGCTGGTCAGGCAGATACCGGCTGACCTTATTGTATCTACCGATCGTGAAAAATTAGGCATGATACTGAAGAATCTCTTCATCAATGCAGTCAGCTATAGTCCTGAACAAGCAGAAATACAGTTATCAACTGAACTCCAAAATAATCAGGTCATGCTAAGTGTCAAAAATATAGCAAGCGATTTAAAACCAGAAGATCTGGTGTATATGAAAGATCGCTTCTGGCGTAAAGATAAGGCAAAGGGCGACCAAAACCATTCCGGATTGGGACTGACCTTGGTCGAGGCGCTTGCAAGAATATTGCAATTGGATGTTCATTTATCACTCGATAATAATAACGTATTTATTGTTACTATTAGTGGTTTTCACGTTGTTGCGAATTAATGGATCATCAGAATTAGATATATACGGGTCTTTATTGCTCTACAGACTTAATAAAAGAAGAATGAGTATTAGTCATCAATATCCATTTTGATGATGTTACCATCGATACTGATAATGGCCTCAAGTCTTTTTCCATCGTTCTGAAAATCCACTTCGTAAACTTTATCCCCTTTGTACTTCTCTTTTTCTATTTCAGTTATGCGGGCATCAGGATATTTGCTCTTTATGATTTTACGCACTTCATCTTTACTCAAAGCGTGACTGGGTAATGATAAAAACTGTAGAAAAATAAAAAGCATAAAACACAATCTCATTGTTTGATCCTCTCATACTGTGAGGTGTGTGCCATATGGTACATCAATCCTCGTCATCAGCAAATTTTCAGCTATCTTTCAGGCAAAATTCAGACTGGCTACTTATCATGATTGGTACAGGGATAACCTGTGACTAAAACACTAGACAGAGGATACAAGAAATGTATTTAGCTAAACTCCCCCTATGTATTGTAGCTGCAGGAATGTTAGGATCATCAGCCATAGCAACAGCAGAAGTCGATATACCATTCGATGAAGCTGAATTGTTTTTTGAGCTTAACGATACTGATGGTGATCTGGGTATTCACGGTAAAGTAGACGGTGATGAGTGGAAGCGACTAGAGATTGAGGATCCCTATGAGCGCCGCATGATGAACATTCGTGCAATTGGGCGCCTCAAGCGTCAAGGTATAACCGAGTTGTTTTTCGAAAGCGCGGAGCCCACCTTTGATGAACTGGATCCAAAAAAGTTCTTCAAGCGATTCCCGGAAGGCATTTATGAAATCGAAGGGATTACCCTGGATGGCGAGGAACGCGAGAACGAGGTATTTCTCTCACACGTGATTCCAGCAGCACCCGCCAATGTAACGGTTAATGGAGTGACGGCGGCTGAGGATTGTGATGCCGAAGAGTTGCCTGTGGTTTCGCCTCCCGTCACCATTGCATGGGGTGCCGTGACCGGCTCGCATGCAGAGCTTGGTAAGCCAGGTGCAGTCGACGTTCGTTATTACGAGGTAGTGGTTGAAATCGATGACACGGACTATAAGTCGACAAGTATCATCCCGGGTGACCTCACTGAGTGGACGATAGGCGATGCTGACTTTTTTGGTCTGTCTGAAGAAGGTGAGTATAAGTTTGAGATTTTAGTAAGGGCAGAGAGTGGTAATAAGTCCGCAATGGAAAGTTGCTTTGTTGTAGAGTGATGTTGACAACAACCCTCACCTTTATGGTGAGGGTTGAGATATACGGGGCTTGAAAATGGAAAAATACAAAATTGTAGTATTTGCTATTATCACCGGCATAACAGTAATGTACCTGTTCTCCAATCTAACTCAGAAAGAAGAGTTGGAACAACCGATCACCGAGGAAGAAACATATCATCAGCATGAATCTGATATAGCAAATGAATATGTAGAGACCAAGCTGCCTGCTATAGACGATACAAAGTTAATAGTACACACCATAGACAATAACTTGCCCGGGACATACGCTCAGCATCCAGAACTGAATATGATAGCTGAAATAGAGCTATCGAATATTCCAGCCCATGACGCGCTGTTTCAACTGACGCAATTGTTAAACCACGAAGAACCAACTGTGCGTATTGCTGCTGTTGAGTATATCAGTGAAATGAACCATCCAAGCGCGCTCACGCAATTGACAGAACTCTTGGTCGATGATGAGCCAAAAATTCGCATTATGGCAATTGATGCACTTGCTCAACAAACAAACGTTGACTTTGCCATCTATATTGAATCAATGCTGTTTGATGTGAATAAGGATGTGAGAATAGCAGCGCTTAAAGCCCTTGCGGAATATGAGAGTGATCAATCGATATATGCACTTTCAGGTTTACTATCAGATACGGATGATGATATTCGGTTGAACGCTGTAAACGCGTTGGGAGAAATTGGGGGAGAACAAGCAGATAACTATTTAAGCCAGCTCATTACAGATCCAAACGAAATGATAAGGGAGAGTGTGCTCGCTATCTTGGATGAAGCAGCTTACTAGCATATAAAATATTCAGAAAAAGGTTATCAATCATTCAGTGATGATCTTTCAAATCTATGGATTACTGCATGTCCTGATGGTACTTGCATTTTACCATTCCGCTAACCACATGCAGGACAACATAATTGTGATATCACGGATATGTAATGGACCCGGAGGCGGACCTGGAGACACACATAAAACAACTTTCTTGAGATTTAATGGAGCCGATGGGCGGAATCGAACCGCCGACCTACTGATTACGAATCAGTTGCTCTACCGACTGAGCTACATCGGCCGAAAGCCGGCAATTATAGCCCCCGAGCCGTTTTCCGGTCTAGTTTTTCGCACTCTCGTATTCCGTATCCAGTGGTATTCGCCAACCCTGTCTTAGATTCGGCCTGGATCTCACTTTATCTTTCAGCATCAATGGCATACGCACCGGGATCCAAAATCGCCTGACGCCCCAGCACCAGATCCGCCATCAATCTCGCCGAGGCCGGCCCCAACACCACCCCGTTGCGAAAATGCCCCGCATTGATATAGAGCCCGCCAACCTCCGTCACCGGTCCGATATAGGGGATACCGCTGGGCGAACCGGGCCGCAGGCCGGCCCAGTGGTGTTCGATTTCCGCCGCCTGCAGGCCCGGGAAGTGGGCGAGGGCGAATGCCTTCAACTCCTGTTTTGCCCGTTCGGTGGTGGTTTTGTCAAAACCCCGGTGTTCCAGGGTGCTGCCGATCAGTACGCGGCCGTCACGGCGGGGGATGACATAGCGGTCGTTGTGGAGGACGATGCGCGAGATATCGCCGGGCCGATGGCGGAAGATGATCATCTGCCCCAGCACCGGCTCGATTGCCGGGGACGGGACGATGCCGCTGAGCAGGGTACCGCTCCAGGCGCCGGCGCAGATGATAACCCGCTCAGCCGGGATCGAGCCCTTGTTGGTCCCGACGCCGCGAATACGGCCCTGTTCGATCAGCAGTTCAGTGGCTTCGGTCTGTTCCAGGATCTCGATCTTGTCGCGGATGACGTGTGTGAGGGACTTGGTGAGGCGCGGGTTGCGTATCTGGGCGACATCGGGCAGCCAGACCGCCTCTTCGGCAGCTGAATCGAGATTCGGTTCACAGGCCGAGATGGCGTCTTGATCGAGCGGCTGCAGCGATTGGCCGAAACGCCCGGCCCATTCCAGCGCGGTTGACGTGTCTCCGGGTGCCAGGATAAGCAGGCCGTTTTTGCTGTACTCGGGATCGGGGCCCCCCGCTGCGATAAGTGTTTCGGCCAGCGCCGGGTAGCGGGCCTGACTCCAGCCGGCGAGGCGGGTGACGGCGTCGTCATAGCGCCAGGGGTAGAGCGGTGAGATGATGCCGCCCCCCGCCCAGGAGGATTCGCGGCCGGTATGGCCCTTGTCGATCAAGGTGACAGCCATCCCTGCAGCATACAGTTCAGCGGCCGTGAGCATGCCGATGATGCCGCCGCCTACAATGAGGCAATCTGTCATGAAGAAGCCTTTACATAGATTGAGTGATCAGACTGGCAGGCTCAGCGCCCTATGCCCGACAGGGAGCACGCTGGGGAACCTATCCGAGAGGATAACATGTACTGGCGGATGATGCCTTTCAGGCTAATCCTCGATCACCTCTTCCCAGTAGATGGGACGGAACCTGTCGCTCCACTCGTGTTTCTTTTCCAGGTCGGAAAAGAGAAAAATCCTCCGGCCGATCACGGTATTGCCGTTGTCATCCACGCCACCGGGAAAGATCAGCATCGGGGAGGGGGGTATGCCCTGCAGTCGTAACGGGGAGGAGCGGTCGTTGAGGGTGGGTTGGCTGCCTGTCGCGCCG
>NATV01000105.1 GCA_003094535.1 gamma proteobacterium symbiont of Ctena orbiculata
TAAAAAAATTATGGTAAGACGCAGGATCTTGTTACCTGGAGGTAACGGTTCGTGAAATTCCCCAACCCTTTCTGGTTTATCCTTTAGTTACATGTCATTAGCAATCCTGTGGGGGGAGCGTATGTTACCGGGAGGTAACAAATTGCACGATTAGCGATCACTAATTCTATATCCCAGTGCCTTGACAGTGATTGCATCTCGATGTGGAAGGAGCGACAACAACTAACGCAAAATCCAGATTGCTAGCAGATTCTGCTATTCTTGCAGAATAACAATGATGAAAGCCCAGGGTGAAGTAACCAGAAACGACCCTCGTTCTCTCTAGGGAATAGATGATATTTGTCGCAATGCAGGTGCCGTGACATAACTTAGCAGTATCCCTGAGAAGTTATATGCATGAGGAACCCAAGTGCGATTGTGCATTTTGTTTTTGCTTTTCTGGATTACACCGATTCAGGCAGCCAGTGCGGACACACCTATCCGCTTTGGGTTGACGGCTGTCGTAATCACTGAAAACCTCAGATTTCTGGATCAATGGAGTCAATACCTGGAGCATAAAATTGGCCGCAAGGTCGAGTTTGTGCAGAGAAGATCCTATCGGGAGGTTATGGATCTGTTGGCGTCAGGGGCTATCGATTTTGCCTGGATTTGCGGTTATCCCTACGTCCAGGCAAAAGATTCGGATTTGCTTCAACTCCTGACAGTACCCATCTACAGGGGATCACCTCATTACCATTCCTATATCATTGTTCATGAAAGCAGCCCCTATAAAAGGTTTAGTGACCTGAAGGGGAAAAGCTTTGCCTTCTCTGATCCCGATTCCAATTCAGGATTCCTCTATCCTCTTGCCTTGATCGCAAAAAAAGGTGAGACGCCAGAACACTATTTTCGCCAGACATTTTTCACTTTCAACCATGCCGAGACGGTACAAGCCGTTGCCGAACAGGTTGCGGATGGCGGCGCCGTAGACTCATACATATGGGAATATATTGCCGTCTTCAGACCTCAGATAACTGAAAAAACCCGGATTATAAAGAAATCGCCAAGCTTTGGTTTTCCGCCTATTGTTAATCGGATGGGTGTAGATGCCGCTACCGTAGCACAGATGAGGCAGACGCTTGAGGAGATGATTGATGATATAAACGGCAAGGAACTGCTCGACAGACTCAAGCTTGACGGCTTCGGCAGTTATTCGGATTCTCTGTTCAATGAAATCCGCGCTTTGGAACATGCTGTGCAAAGAACAAATCCCAGGCACAGCGTGGTAAAAACCGATTGATTAAAGATTGCATATGGCGTTATTGAACACAACATCCTGGTCATTGGCATTTAAGTTGTCCCTCACGATAACGGCGGTCGTCACCAGTGTCGGCTTTCTCATCGGGATACTGATGGTTGTTCAGGATTGGAAGCGTTTTCAAAACGACCTGGCTGAGAAGGCGCTGCTGCTGTCTGAATCGATATCGATCACTGCGCCAAAGGCAATGCTGCGCAAGGACTACTGGTCGCTCTACCTCAGTCTGAAGAACATGGCCTCCAAGGGCCCAGGTGCCAGAAGCGAACATGAAATTACAGATGCAATGATATTGGATGCCGATGGTATAGTTCAGGCGCACCTCCACCCTGCGGAACACCCGATTGGCCTTCTCTTTTCCCCGGAAAATGAAGATGACAAGGCTCTGTTTAGAGAGGCGATGACCGTACGGACTCCACTGTGTTAAGCAGTGACGATTTTTCCAAGGATGGATTTCAGGAAGGCGTCGTGCCCCTGTTCTCGGATCAAAAATATCTTGGTGTGGTCCGGGTTCGCCTTTCTGTCGCCAGTCTATTTGAAAAGACAAAGTCTACTGCCGTGATCATTCTTCTATCAATTTTGCTATTCGTCTTTATCGGAAGCCTGCTGGGCACTATCGTATCGAGGCGGGTGGTGGGATCTTTGACTGCCATCACGCGCGGCCTGGAAGCGGTCGGTCGGGGGGAGATGACCGATTTTTCACCAATCCCTGTGAAAGAGGGGGGCGAAATAGGTCGGCTTAGTGTGACCTTCAACCAAATCATGTCTGAACTTGCAGAAAAAAAGATGCTCGAGGAAGAGATAGCAATGAGCGAGAAGCTGGTCGCCCTCGGAAGAATTACCGCAGGTGTGGCACACGAGGTGAACAATCCGCTAGCGGGGCTTCTGAACTGCATAGATACACTCCGCAAACATCCAAACGATAAGGTATTGATCGATCGCTATCTTCCGGTGATCGACCAGGGACTGCATCGAATCAAGGATATTGTCCATAACCTCCTCGTCGGGCTCAAGATCGAAGAGAGTGTTGAAATGATCACTACAGAGCAGGTTGAAAAACTTCATGATCTGGTTCTGGCGGAGATTGGTGAAAGAGAGATCGAAATTATCTGGGAAAACACCACCGACAGGGACCTCTTCATACCGGGAAAGACCGAACAGATAATCTGCAATCTGTTGAAGAATGCGGTTGAAATCGTTCCTGAAAACGGAATTGTCTGCTTCAATATGTCTCAACAGGGAGCCAGCCTTGTGATCGAGGTTAGCGACAATGGTCCCGGCGTCGCCTCAAACATAAGGAATCAAATGTTCGACCCCTTCTTTACCACCAAGCCAAATGGCACGGGATTGGGACTATGGGTTGTCTATCGCTTGGTGCAGAGTATGCAAGGTGTCATTGAAGTAAAGAGTGAAGCCGGAATAGGTACCACATTTCTCATTGATCTACCGGTAATAAACAGGCGGGCGGCATAATGCAAAATACTATCGAGCAAACGGTAAACAGGGGCGATTTCACTGACTTATGTGTGTTGCTCGTTGAAGATGATGAGATTATGCGAATGTCCCTGGCGGACAGGCTGCGCATTGAATCCATCCCCGTGCGTGATGTCGGTGATACCGCCAGTGCGAAAAAAGAGCTGAAAAAGGGTGATATCGATCTGGTCGTTACCGACGTCCTGCTGCCTGACGGTACAGGCATTGAACTGTTTTCGGATATTTCTCACAACTTTCCAGGCATACCCGTCATCCTCATGACGGCCTATGGCGATATATCGGACGCTGTGGCGGTGGTCAAGGATGGCGCCTTGGACTATCTGACAAAGCCATTCGACATAAATGACTTTATGAAGTGTGTGACCCATCAACTCTCCTCGATATCCGATATACATTTAATGGCCAATAGTGACGGGGACGACATCAATTATTTCAAACCGGGGAGCGGCTGTCTCGGCAAAAGTGACGCCATGCGCAGGATCGAGAGACTTGTCGCGCGCCTTAGAGATAGCGACAGTTCCATATTGCTGACGGGTGAGTCTGGAGTGGGAAAAGAAGTCGTTGCCAACCTGATACACCAAAACAGTCTCAGGTCACAGGGTCCCATGGTGAGTGTAAACTGCGCGGCCCTGCCATCGACACTGATCGAAAGCGAACTCTTCGGCCATGAAAAGGGGGCATTTACCGGTGCGACACAACTGCGGAAAGGACGCTTTGAGCAGGCGCAAGGGGGAACCATATTTCTCGATGAGATCGCTGAAGTGTCGCCTGACATACAGGTTAAGCTGCTGAGAGTGCTGCAGGAGAGGGAGTTCGAGCGCGTGGGAGGCTCTACGCCAATCCCGCTTGACGTAAGGGTGATTGCCGCGACCCAGGCCAAACTCGACAAGTCCATTGAAACAAATGAATTCAGGCCGGATCTCTATTGGCGTCTAAACGTTATACATATAGATATCCCGCCGTTGCGGCAACGCAGGGAGGATATTGTCTATCTTGCCAGGCAGTTCGTCAACCAACTTGTGAAAAGTAAACACGGAAGTATAAAAGGTTTATCGAAGGAGGCTGAACTCCATCTGCAATCCATGACTTACCCTGGTAATGTTCGCGAACTGAAGAACGTCATCGAAAGAGCCGTCACGCTGTGCGACGGGCCCTGGATACGTAAAAGCGATCTGTCGATCAGCGAGCAGAATGAATCGTTCAATGACACCACCACACTCAAAGAATCGATTGAAGCGGCGGAACGGGAATCCATCATCAGAGCATTGGCGGAAAACAGCGGCAGAATTGCCCAGACCGCAAATTCACTCGGCATATCGCGAAAAAACCTTTGGCAGAAAATGAAACGCTATGGGATAGATAAGTAGCTGCCAAGGCAAAACAGGATTTTGAATAATCTTGCCGGTCATATCGATTGGACTGGCTGCGTCGCCTGATCGGTCAGCCTGACCAGAGGCTCGAGATCATACATAGTCTATTACCAAATATCCATTTCAGCTATACAAAAACTGTTTCACAGAGCAATTGTTGTTAATATAGGAGATGCTTGCTCTATGTCCCTAGTTAAAATGATTCGCATAGATGAATAAAAAGAATTTTCCCTTTGTTGCCTTGAGCCTGGGCCTGTTAACCATGCTGGTTGTGATGAAAGGTGTCCAAACGCGGGCTGATGGATCTACCAGTATTCCCCTGTTGACGCTTCTCGTTGTCAGCGAGTTCGCCTTTTTCGTGACCGCCATAGGTGGTTACTTAGGGATCAGGCAGATACGTGCAAGCGGCATGAGGCCGCTCTACACCGGCATCACGCTATTCTGCATTTTGCTCTCTGTCGGTTTTCTGTTGCTGGGGATAAGGCTATGGCCGAACTAAACCGGCACTAAGGCTGATCCGTGCCAAACATCTCCTCTATTAACCTGTTCCTTACCGCCATCAGTATCCTGCCATAGGTGTTGTGACCTCGTCCGTCGCGGCCACAGCCCCAGAAATAGTCGAATTGACTGTTCTCGACGATCTTCCGGTCCTTGGTGGCGAGCAGTGCATTGGCTGCTTCCAGATGGGTGCGGCATTTTATATAGATAGCGCGGGTCATGATGGTATCTTTGACCTTTTTCCAGTCATTGCGGATATGTTTCTTGTTATTCGCGGCGAGCTTTTGCGCCTTGGCGGGATGGTCGGCATCGCGTATGGCGTTGCGCAGTTCGCCGGGTTTGAATTTCATCCCCTGGTAGTAGTGCTCCACCGAGGGCCAGGTGTCGCCGTCAAGTTCAAACCCATGCCTGGAATAACTGGAGAGGAGATCCAAGGGATCTGTGCGTGATACGTAATGCGGCGATGATTCCGACTTCGAAAAAAACATCTCTGAGTACCTGTGATCTTATCTTGTGGGTCTAATTCTCTCTTAACAGAACCTGCTATCCAAGTAGTGGTACCTGTCCCAGTCGATTGAGTGCCTGAGTGACGAGGATGAGCTTAATCCCGACCTGGTCCGCAAGTTGTGAATTTATCTGCCGGTCCTGAATCTCAGCCGAGTTCGAGTTCAAACCTGCCGTCGAGCGGATCGGTAACGCCGGTATCAAGGCGGGAACACTCCCGCGCCATGGTTTGGCGGAGCCATCCCCGGTCCTGCTTCGAGGGGTAGTGCAGCCTGAATTTTCTGATCTGCATCGGCGTCATCACGAACCTGGCCAGGCCGCCGCTGCCGGGCTTGAAGGTGAGGAAGTAAGCCAGGGTCAGATCGTCGCGAAATGCGTCATATCTACCTATGCCCTCATAGTCGTTGAGAAAGTCGCCGCAGCCGTAGAGGATGGGAGCGCCATGGTAGAGCTCGATGCCTTTCGGGTGATGGGATGAGTGGCCGTGTACGGTATCCGCACCAGCCTCATCGATCAGCCAGCGGGCGAAGCGGCGCTGTTCTGCCGGAATCTCATATCCCCAGTTATCACCCCAGTGAATGGAGACGACTACCAGGTCGTCCGTCCGCTTCCTGGCAGCGATATCATCGGCCAGACGGTTGGCCTCGGCGCTGTTGAGCGACTTCAAGAGTGCCACGCCGGGACGGTTTTTATCCGCCCGCCACACCAGGGGGACGCCGCTGGAGTGGTGGGCAAGGGCATAGAGGAGCACCCGTCCCTTACCCGGAAGGTCGAAGATCAAGGGGGCTTCGGCCTGCAAGCTGTCCGCCCCGGCACCGGCGTAACCGATGTCATGGCTGTCAAGGCTCGACAGGGTTTCCGACAATCCTTCATAACCCCAGTCCATCACATGGTTGTTGGCGAGCACGCAGGCGTCTATTTTGGCGGCGCTTAGGCAGGGCGTGTTTCGGGGGTGCATGCGGTAATTGATCCCCTTGCGTGGCCAATAGCGTTCACTGGTGGTGATGGCGGTTTCGAGATTGACGATCCGCAGGTCGGGAGCGAAGTGGTCGCATTCGGTCAAGGCGTCGCCCCATATATAGTCGAAGGGTACCTGCCTGGGTATGCGTCCGCTCTTGGCCTCGGCAATCCTCACATAGTCCATGGCGCTCTTGAGATAGGACTCGTGGATCCGCGGTTTGCCGGGGTAGGGCAGGATCTGATCGATGCCGCGTCCGGTCATGACATCACCGCAGAGAAAAAGGATGATTGTTTCGTCTTTGGCTTCGGCTTGGTCCTTGCCATGGACCATCCTGCCCATGCCGAAACCGACCGTGCCCAGTCCAAGCAGATGGAGAAACGTTCGTCTATGCATCGGGTGTGCCTGCCGGTTTTACCTCCCGCTCATTGCAATGGCGTGCGATCACTTCCCTGGCGGCGACTTGAAGTCGAACGGCCTCCGCCCAATCATCACCCTTCGGTTCCAGGGGCGGCGTGATGATGATCCGCACGGCGCCGTGATGCGGAAAACTGGAATCGGACTGCAGGATGGCGCGGGTGCCCCGGATGGTGACCGGCACGATCGAAACGCCGCTATGTGCCGCGGTGACAAAGGCCCCCATCTGGAAAGGGAGCAGACCCGGCTCGGCACGGAAGGTGCCTTCGGGATAGATGGCAAGGGAATGGCCGGCTTCTAGATAGCGGACGAACTCCTCGGTGGCCGTGGCGCTGCGCTTGGTGTCGAAACGCTCCACGAAGAGGGTATCGAGACGTTGCAGAAACAGCCGGGAGTGGAACTTCTCCGCCAGTTCGCGCTTCGCCACATAGACGAAATCGCGGGGTATGCCGTCGATCAGCGCCAGGGTATCGAGATAGCTGGCATGGTTGGCCACCAGGATGACCGGGCGATCGGCCGGGGGCAGATGCTCCACGCCTTCGACATGGAGCGGTGTGGCGGTGAGGCGGCGCAGCAGGCGGATCGCCTTGCGGATCAGGTTCCAGCGCCAGGAGAGGCGGGGCAAGAGCACGACGGAGAGCCATACCAGGGGAACCAGGGCGTAGAAGACAGTCCAGGCATAGCCGGCGAAGAGGTAGCGGGATGCTCCCCGGCGGATATGGCGCAGGCGCTCCGCCAACCCCGACAGCAGCAGGCTCAGTATCTGCAACGGCAGCGGGCGCTGGCCCCGTCCCAGGCGCCTCTGCTCATAGAGGGTGCGCATGGCGCTCCGGCGCAGTTTGCCGCTGGAGGTCTTCAATACGGTATGCGGCGGTGCCAGCAGCAGATCGTCCGGCGGCATCCCGAGCAGGTCGATGGTCTTCTCCCGGATTGCCTGGCGCAGCGCTTCCCTGCGTTGCGGATCCTCCTCCCGGGTCTCCGCCACGACGACCAGCCGCTCGCTGCCGGTGGCGCTGTCTGTGCTGGGAAATACCGCCACGCAGCCCTTGCGGATGCCGGTGATCTCACCCACCAGCAGTTCCAGCTCATAGGGGTAGATGTTGCGTCCGCCGCGGATGATCATCTCCTTGATGCGTCCGGTGATATAGATATCCCCGTCGGCGAGATAGGCGCGATCGCCGGTATCCAACCAGCCGTTCCTGAAAAGACCTGCGCTGGCTTCGGGATTGTCGAAATAGCCGCTGGTGGCGGAGGGTCCCTGAAACTCGAGCCGTCCCTCCTTGCGGTCGGGCAGGGGGTTGTCGGCACCATCCACAACCTGAACCCGGTAACCGGGAAGCGGCCGGCCGCAGGCGACGACGGTGAGTGGATCGGGATCACTCTCCGCGGCAGGCATGGCGTCGCCACTGAGCATGAAACGGTCTCTGTTTATGCGATCGATGAGCGGACCGCGCAGTGGGGGCGGGAAGGCCAGGCCCACGGCAACCTCCGCCAGGCCGTAGACCGGGGCCAGGGCGCCTGCGTTGAGGCCGTAGGGCCCGAAGCGGCGGTTGAATCCCTCCAGGGTGGTGGCGCTGACCGGCTCGGCACCGTTGAAGGCGAAACGCCAGGAGCTGAGATCGAGCCCCTCCAGCTCCTCGTCCGCGACCTTGCTGAGACAAAGCTCGTATCCGAAGTTGGGAGAGGCGGAGAGGGTTCCCCGATGGCGATGGATGGTCCAGAGCCAGCGCGAGGGGCGTGCAAGGAAACGCAACGGCGACATGATCACCAGCTGCATGCCGAAATAGAGGCTGCCGAGCCAGGCGCCGATCAGGCCCATGTCGTGATAGAGGGGTAGCCAGCTGACAAAGACATCCTCGGGCGTGACCTCTACCGCCTTCCCCATGGTACGGATATTGGCGAGTAGATTGGCATGGCTGAGCACCACCCCCTTGGGATCTCCGGTACTGCCGGAAGAGTATTGCAGAAAAGCGATATCCTCACCCTTCCTGGGCGCTGCGGGAGGAGGAGCCGTCGCCTTGTCGAGTTCGGACCAATCGACGATATGGTGCAGCGAGGGCACCTGGGTTTTGAACAGGCGGGCTACCCGATGCGCCTCCTGGAAGCTGATCAAAATGCGGACCCCGGCATTTCGCAGAATATGCCCATGGCGGCGGAGATGCTCCTCCAACTGCGAGGGACGGGTTGGTGGATAGATGGGCACCGGGACCGCGCCCGCCAGCAGCACGCCGAAAAAACTGAAGAAATAGCTCTCGCCGGTGGGCAGCATCAACGCCACCCGGTCGCCCGGTCGCACCGAGCGTTCCCACAGTGCCGATGCCACTCTGATTGCGCCCTGCCAGAGATCCCGGTAGCTTATCTCATCGGGATCTTCTTGACTGCCGTAATGCAGGATATGGACCCGCTCCGGCTGGTGATCCAGATGCCAGGCCAGTACCTCCATCAGGGTCGAGGCCGCAGAGGGGAGAGTCGAAACCGCTGCTTGCCGCTCGCCGTATGTCTTGGGCGCTTTTACCTCCGCCATACCGGCTGCCTGAGTCATCAGTGTGAGTAGCCCATGGGGTGTTTCAGCGAGCAGCGCCTCGTCAGGCAGGATGATGGAGAATCTCTCGTTGATGCGGGAGACCAACTCGGCACGTGCCAGGCTGTTAAGTCCCAGGTCGTGCTCCAGGCGAGACTCCAGATTCAGCTTATGCTTGGTACGGTCGGTATCGGCTGTCTCATCGAGCAATCCCTGAACCACGGCCAGCAGGGTATCCGCGGAGATCCCGTTTTCGCGGTTCTGTCCATCGTCTTGTGGTCGGATGATCATGGTGATGGACCTGATAACCAAGTGTCACACAAACTGTAATAGCGGTGCATCAGTGTCTGGTGCATGGCATGTGTCGATGCGAATGCGCGTTATGTTGACCAATATGGCAGGTCAAGTTCGATGGTTGTCGATCCGGCCCTCCGGCCCGGCTTCTAGTCTTAGTCTAGAATAAAAAGTGATTTCTCACACCTGCACAGTGATATGATTAAGCCTCTTCACGCGCAGTGCGTCCATGTCGTGATCTGAATCTGTTTGTCCGGCAATGGCGGACCTCCCGGGATTGTCCTGTCATCAGTTTATCGGCATGCAAAAGGGAATTTTATTAACTATGCGAAGCTCACTGACAATTAAGCGGATTTCATCCCTGACATTGCTGAAGATAATGCTTGTCACGGTACTCTTCCCGTGGATTCTGCTTGATACGGCTATCATTCTTGGCCATTTGATAAATGGCGACTTTGTCGTAACTTACACAAGGGGAGAGGGCACTGAAAAAACCACCGAGCAGATGTCGTTGTGGATCTACATACTGATATCTTACCCGGCATTTGTACTGTTGGGTGTTCTGTTTACCCTGTTCTTGTGGATGCCCAGTGCTTTTTCGCTTTGGCTTTGGTCTCGTTTCCGTAACATGCGAATCGATTACTATGAGCTCGATGACGGGTAGACTGTCCACAAGGTCGTGGTCGTTCTCAACTCCTTGCTCGGGAGCTTGTTTGTATAGGATATGACCGGGCGCCATGTCATCGACTTCCTGTTTTGGATTGTCACTGACTGTATCGCGTACGACATCATTGATTAGGGTATAGATTAAGATCAGGATGGACTGGTATGGAGATGCCGACTATTCTAAGCCGGGTGTTCGTTGAAATTCAAAGTCAAGCGGAGAAAGAGACCAGGATAATCATATTACTAAGGAAGATTGTCGCCAATCCTTACCTGAACCTGCTGGTTGGTTTGTCGCTTTTGTATACGAGCGGTTTAGATGCCTGGTATGAGTTGCAGACCATCGATCGGTTTCACGTTGGTACGCATCACTGAGTCATTCTATTTGCCCTGTTGCATATTCTGAAGACAGTGCCGGATCTGTGCGAGGGGCTTGAGCACATCAACAATGCCGAAAGCAGAGCAGAGTGATATCTCTGTTTGGATGCCGCAGATAACCACGATGGGTGTCGATGTAGGCAGGTTGTAGCTAATCATTCATTTACTGTGACCTAGGTCATGACTATCCATTGATATAAAGAGGTGAACGCGTTCGCATAATCATCGACGGTGCATTGTGTCAGCTTAGCGATTGCTGCTATCTAGTTAACATCAGACGGATTGGTTCGCTAGCATGTGCATCACTGACTTCTTCAAATTCTTTCGACTTCTGTCCTTGGCCATTCTCCTCGCATCCTGTGGATCGGGAGGTGGCGACGACAGTTCATCGGATCAGAGCAGTTCCGACAGCGAAGCGCCTACGGCTGTCGCCGATGTGACAAACACAATCAGCTTCCAATCAGTAACCCTGAGCTGGAGCGCCGCCACTGACAACGTGGGCATAGATCACTATCAGGTAACTCGAAACGGCGTCGCAATCGGCACCACCGATTTGACCTTTTTCACAGATGACACGGTGAGCGAAAACAGCGACTACACCTATCGCGTGATCGCATTCGATACCGCCGGCAACAGCACCTCGTCCGGCGCTGTCCTGGTTAGCGTGCCGGCGAACTCAAGCAGCGAACCGGATATCGAGGCTCCCAGCCCGGTATCGAACCTCGATGCGTCTGTTACCAGTCACGCCGTGACCCTGAGCTGGAGTGCCGCCACCGACAATGTCGGCATCGACCACTACCAGATCACCCGCGACGGCGTCGTCATCGCCACCACCGCATCGACATCCTATGTGGATCAGGCAGTGAGCCAGGAGACCGACTACAACTATCATGTGGTTGCGTTCGATGCCGCAGGCAACAGCACCTACTCCAACGCACTGCCCGTATCCGTGCCCGCCAATTCCAACCCGGTGGCGGTGAAGGCCTTTCCCACGGCCGAGGGATTCGGCGCGAATGCCAGCGGCGGCCGCAATGGCCAGGTGGTCAAGGTCACCAATCTCAACCTGAGCGGTGCCGGCAGCCTGCAGGCGGCCTTGGATATCGATGCGCCGCGCATCATCGTATTCGAGGTCAGCGGGATCATCGAGGGGGATATCCGGATCCCCTATGGGGATGTCACCATCGCCGGTCAGACGGCGCCCGGGGCCGGCATCACCATTCATGGACGGCTGACATGCGACTACAGCAATCCACCGGACAATATCATTGTGCGCCATCTTCGGGTGCGGGCCGATCACGCCACCAATCCCGGGGTGGATGGCAACTTCTACGATGGGGTTCAGTGTTCCAGGAGTTCGAACCTGATCTTCGATCATCTCTCCGTCTCCGGCGGGGTCGATGAGACCTTCGATATATTCGAAGCGACGAATGTGACGCTGCAGTGGTCTACCGTTTCCCGGGCCGATACGGACGGTCACCCCGGAGGCACGCACAACTACGGCCTGATCAGCGGTCCCAACGGGGCCAACGTCAGCATCCACCACAACCTGTTCGCCCACAACGGCAACCGCAACCCCGCCGTCGCCAATGGTCCCTGCGAAATCATCAACAATGTGATCTACAACGTGCGCCACGGATTCGTCCACCACAATCCGGCAACCGGCGATTTCAACATCGTCGGCAACTACTACCGGCAGGGCCCGGAGAACAGTCTGATCCCGTTCTATTTCGATGATCAGTACAGCGGCAGCGGCACACCCATGCTGAGCTACTATCTTGACGACAACTATGTGGACGATCCGGGCGATCTTGTGGGCAGCGTGGATAATCCCTGGCTGACCCCCTATGCCCACAGCAGCTTTGAGAATATCGACCGGGGCTGGAATTCGAGTGTCGCAAGAGCCGGGGAGAAGCACCAGTTCAGCCAGTCGGTTGAGACGGTACATAACTCATTGGCCAATTACGATCTGGTGCTGGCGAGGGCGGGCGCTTTCCCCAGGGACCAGATCGACAGCGAAAATGTGGACGAGGTCAATGCCCGGACCGGCGCCTGGGGTGCGCGGATACCCGCAGACCTGATGCAGGGCCTGTCGCCCGGCACGCCGCCCGCCGATACAGACAACGACGGCATGCCGGATGACTGGGAAGAGAGCCGAGGCCTGTCGAGCTCGACACCTGACCACAACAACCTCATGAGCTCCGGCTATACCGCGATCGAGGAGTACATCAATGAACTGGCCGATCAAATGATTGGGCAATGAGAACGCAGCTGTGTTGAATGTACTGACGACACCTGATGTTAATGCTGCAAATATCGGCAATTGATAACATCCTGTAGTCGTACCAGCAAGACTTGGGAGTTGCGGGTATATTGAACAGCGGCTACGTGACGGATCTGTAGTCCTGTGCAATGCCACCCATGAACGGGGATTGACCGTGGTCCTGAAAAACGGCCTGGAGCAGATCAGTGAACTGATCGACTAGGTCGATCTGATGGTCAATGAGCAGCGCCATGAATACAACGAGTGCGATCCGCTGCACAACAGGCGGGAATGCGCACCCTGGTGCTTTCGGTTGAGTTGGATGTTTCCTTTAAATTCAACATCAAAAGACCACCTAGTGAATGACCAACAAAGTTGACGGGACGCGATTCGTTCACGCAGCGGTCTGTGATTTGTTGTGTTATATCATCAATTACTTCATCAGTTGTCATGTTGATGGAGCTGTACCCTATCCAATGTACTTCATAGCCAGCATCTTCCAGTCGCGAGGCGAGTCGCCACATCGCCGTATTACTACGTTCCAGGCCGAGCAACTGGACCAAGATCCCTTGCCCCGATAGTGTCTTTGAAATAGCCTGCTGGTCATCTGTCGCCAAGACAAAAGATAGTAGCGTGGTACTAACCAAGCCTATCAGGGTTAGAAGTGGCTTTTTTATTTCGCCACGCAGAGTCTCGGCAAGTTGCTTTGTTGAATCTACCTATTTTAGTTGCATCTTTCGTCAATATTAGATTGGGTGTCCTTGTTACCGTGGTTACTGTTACTCTTGAGTTCTGCACCTGTATACCGTTCAGCGCCCCAACCTGACTTTTTATCTCAGACACTGGCACGCCTTCAGAATGCAGGAAATAGATCTCCTTCCTTTGATCCACAGATAACCTCATTGGGTTGGCAGCCTCCGGTAGTCGGGTGTGTTCCCGTCAGGTTTCGGCCTAAGAAGTCGGCCTGTTCCCGGGCTATCCGGTTTAGCGCCTCGACAGTGGAAGCCAGTACGCCAGACAACTTTGTACGCTCCATGTCCGAGGAGAGCGGGGATAGGGCCCCCATCAGATGCTGTTTCGACTCGCGCGTCCAGTTCTTGCCGATCCGCGCACCGACTCGCCCGTGCGGTAGCGACACGAGGATCATGACCCCCTGGTGCGGCTTGCCTTGATTGAACCCCACCCGGTCGGCCAGGTGGGAGACTAACTCCTCGAATCCAATAGCGTCTGCCCCGTCCGCGTCAGACCCCACGGTCAGGATCATAATGGGGAAACGACCCGATGAATCCAGGTACAGGGCGCGGCTACGTTGGCGTATCGCTTCCGCGTCCGCTGGCATCAGGAGATGAGCGGTGTCCACAATGAAGCGGCCCTTGTTGAGTGCTTGGCGCCACCGGTTGGGCTGTCTGGTGCGGCGGTATTTCATGGCTTCCCAGAGACTTGCCTGATCGTCGGTCCAGGCCTGGGCGCCAATCTCCTCGGAAACCCAGGGTGTTGCCTCTACCCGCAGCCGTTCGAGAGTGAGTAAGTCGGCATTGCGGGTGGTGATTACCCATCGCGCTGACGTCGTGCCCAGCCACTCCTCTTCCACGCTCTGGATGCGTACTGCCTCGTCTCCGTTGTGCTGAGCGATGCTGTGTACGATAGACGATAGCCCCAGATTGTGATTGGAGGTGTGAAAGGCGATTACCCCCCCAGGCCGGAGGTGGCGGCGATAGAGTGCGTAGGCCTCGACGGTCAATAAGTGGCGTGGCACCGAGTCGCCGTTGAAGGCATCGACAACGAGGACGTCGAATTTCTGGGGGCCATCTTTCTCCAATTCCCGCTCCAGCTGAATCCGCGCGTCGCCGATCACGACTTCCACATCGGCGGGCGTGTCGCTCAGAAAGCTGAAATGCTTGCGTGCCAGACGCTCGACTTGCGGGTTGATCTCGTAGAAGTGCACCAGGTCGCCGCGCTCCGCCAGCGCGGCGACGGTACCGACGCCCAAGCCGATGCTGCCGATGCGCAGGCCTGATTCCACGCCCCGACCATTGCTGCTCTCGAACGTCGCGGCGTCCTTGCGCAGATCTCGATAGGCTCCAATCGCAAGGCCGACACCACTGTGCCGGCCGTAGTAGCTGGTAGCAATCCGTCGGAGATTCGGTGCCTGGAATTGCACACCGTGTGAGGTTTTTCCGTGCAGCATGCGGTGCATCTCACCGGCTATGCTCGGGACTGGTTTCACGCGCAACACGCCGAAGAAGTTACGGTTTGTGGCGATGGCTTCGTGCTCCCAATTTGCGATGTGCATGGTGAGGCCTGCGATGAGCCCTGCCATGACCAAGGCGCCGAGCGTGCCTGCCAGGGCCAGGTGGCGCGCGAGGCGAGGCGGCCTCTTGGGATTCCGCTTAAGGTCTCGCAGCACGGCCAGCAACACTGCGAGCACCGTGGCGGCCAGGGCCAGATCGTATTCCCAATACCCGGAGAAGATCAGGGGCGCCACCACCGCGGTCAGGAATCCGCCGAACGCTCCGCCCAGCGCCACGGCGAGGTAGAAACCGGTCAGACGATTTGCTGGCGGCCTGAGGCGTACCAGTTCGCCGTGACAGCTCATGCAAAACACGAACAGCGCTGCCAGGTAGATGCCGATCTGGGTGCGAATATCGACGGCGGCTTCGCTGAGCATCAAATAGAGCACGGCGCCGACCGATACCGCGAGCAGGGGTACGAAAACCCGCCGGTCGTACCAGGCGTCGCGTTCAAAGCACAGGATGAAGGTCAGTAGGTAGATGGACAGGGGCAGAATCCAGAGCATCGGCATGACCGACAGCTCCTGGCTGATCTGACTGGTAGTCGCCAGCAACATCACTGAGCCAGTGGCCGACAGCGCGATCCATGCGAGAACGGTAGGCCATCTGGGACTTGCGTCGCGCGGTTCCCTGGGGGTAACCGTCTCGGGCGACGGAGGTGTCGGTACGATTGAAGTGACGTTCATGTTTCGTACCAACAGCCAGGCACAGGCTGCGGTCGCGATGCCAAAGACCGCGTACGCCCAGGACCACCCGATCCCCTGGGCGCGGAGCGAGAAGGACGACTCGAAAACGAAGGGGTAGCTCAGTAGCGCCAGCAAAGAGCCCGCGTTCGACAGGGCGTATAGCCGGTAGGGTGCGCCATCCGGGTGGCTACGGCGATACCAGGAGGCGAGCAGCGGCGAACTGGCGGCGAGCATGAAGTAGGGGCCGCCTGCTGTGATCGCCAGCAGCATGAGAATGCTCGCCGTCGGCATCTCGGTGCCGGTGGGTTTGGATGCAGGGTCGAGCAGGATCGGCAATGTCAGCAGGGTTAGCGCGATGATAACGAGGTGAATGATCGCCTGTCGCTGAGCGTTGGGGACTCGTCCCAGCAGATGGGCGTAGGTATAGCCGCCGAGCAGCAACACCTGGAAGAACAGCATGCAGGCGGTCCATACACCGGGACCACCCCCAAACCACGGCAACAGGAAACCGGCCAAGATAGGCTGCACCTGAAAAAGCAGGAAAGCACTCAGGAAAGTGGTCGCTGCGTAAACGGGAATCAGACCGGGAAGGGTCGTCTTCATTCGAACTCCATGGGTTTAGGGACTGCTATTAGTGATTGGGGCGCCCCAAAATAAATGCGTTGAAACACTGTCAACGAAATCGTCGATGTAGATCTGTCCGCGTATTCTATAGAACTGCCCCAATATAAAGAAAGTTAAACATGTCTGATTATCGTTAATGTCCGATAAACTTTAGTATGTCTCGATTTTCCAATATTTCTTTTTCACTGCCATTGAGGCCTACTTCAACTATCGCATTCGCCAACTCTGTTGACTTGATACTTGCATTTGGACAAAAGATCCTGAAGACGGGGTAGAGCGATCTCATGAGACGATAAGAGAAGTTTGGTTCTCTGCGTGGCGTCACCGGATAGATATACCCGGGGCGAAAGGTGTGGAATGCGGTAAATCCCATATTCGACAGGATGTTCTCTATGGCGCCTTTATCTTCGGCGAACATGAATCGGCTTCGTTCACTGCGATCGGCTCCAGCGCCGCTTAGCAGGCAAAACCGTAAGTTTTGATTATTCATGCGCAGGACACTTGCCAGTATTGCGGGGTAGTCGACCGTGATGGTTCTGAAAGTCTCACGGTCAACGGCTCCGGTGTAGACACCGAGGCAGTAAAAGACCACATCGATAGATTTTAAGTATGAGGCATCTTCATCAAGGTGGCGAAAGTCATCGATGATGACTTCCATCAACATATTATGCTGAAGACCTGAAGGACGCCTGACTAGACTGGTAACACTCGATACTGCCTCGTTATCGAGACAAAGTTTAAGTACCAGACTGCCGATCATGCCTGTTGCTCCAGTTATGAGGACCTTTTTTCCCACTGTAATGACACCTCTATTGATTTTGATTGAAGCGACCAGTTTTCAGGAAGAAAATCACCTGCTCGGCCACCTCTTTTTTGTAGCGCATCATGGAGTGTCCGCTTTCAACCTCAATAAAATCGGTCATCCCCTCCAGTTTGGTCGACTCTACTGGTACCAGTCCATCATCTCTGCCTGGAAGGTACGCTTCATTCGTGTGGCTCTCTTGGAAACCAGCGATCACTCCGACCGGATAGTAAGGCGGTGCGAGTCGGTTTGGCAAACTTGTTTCATCAGTACCCAGTGCTGTTGCCACAGGGACCAATAACTCGACTAGGCAATTACCTCTGAACTGGTCCGCAATGCCGGTTCCGCTATTAGGGGTGCCTATGAGCACTACGCGCCCAAGATTGTCTATTGGATTGTCCTGAAGGTATGACCGGATCAACAGACCACCTAGTGAATGACCAACAAAGTGGACGGGGCGCGACTCGTTGGCGCAGCAGTCTGAGATTTGTTGTGTTATATCAGTAATTATTTCATCAGTTGTCGTGTTGATGGAGCTGTAACCTACCCGGTGTACTTCATAGCCAGCACCTTCCAGTCGCGAGGCGAGTCGCCACATCGCCGTATTGCTACGTCCCAGGCCGTGTAACAGGACCACGATCTCTTGCCTCGATAGTGTCTTTGAAATAGCCTGCTGGTCATCTGTTGCCAAGGTTAAAGAAAGTAATGTGGTGCAAACCAAGGCAATCAGGATGAGAAGTGCTTTTTTCATATCTCCACGCGTCCTGTTCAGAAATCTCTCTTTTTGAAGGATCCCGTAATAGCGCCACTCATCAGTCTGATCAGGTTTATCCAGCCTGGTTCAACGGAGAATCTCGCCATTCCAAGGGCTAGGGTGTCGAATGCGGCTTTGTTGCGAATGATCATATGCCCTGGTGACATGAAGCTGCCGATTAGGATGGATTTTTCTACATTCTGGAAATTCATAGCGTTCCCGAAGTTTCCGTTACCAGAGACAAAGGTTTTTCCCTCTTCATTACCACTCCAAGTCAGATAAGGGCTTAGCCAGATATTAGGTGGCATTTCATTAACGGCAACTGCGCCATATTCAAGGTTGGTTACCGCCCGATCGACAACGGACTGGTGTGCCTTTTTGGTATCTTCATCAATCAATATTGAGCTGGATAAGGTGCCTAGTAATTTTTCATTAGCAAATTTGACTGCGGCAGGAAGGAATTCAGCTGCGTTGCCAGGAGCATCCAACGCCACTTCATCAAATATCTGGCAGAAAGCTTCGTTAGCTGTGGCATAGCTCACTTCTTCAACGCCAGCGATTAAAATCACGTCTGCACTTTGAAAACGGCCAGATTCGGGTTTTAACACCTCAGCATTAGGGTATGCCGACATAAATCCTTCTCTGACTTTATCTGAACCGGGATAATAGGTACCTGCGGCTGGAGTCTCTTCTAGAATTGCCTTGCGAAATGCCGATAGAAAGGCTTCACGCTGTGCCCAATGTTTAGATGTCACCAGCGTTTGTGGTCTACCACATACGGCCCCCCCATTTAATTTGCCCACACTGACAATCATCTGCGCCTGGTGGTCGATTTCCTTTTGGCTCCAGGGGCGATCACCGGGAACAATGATGCAAGGGTTATTGCCGCCGCATTCACTGACCAGTTCCGCATCTGTGGCAGCCAAAATGGCTTGTGCGGTTCCTGTTCCACCAGTGAAATAAATTTTCGATATGCGGGCGTCTTTGGTTAACTCAGGACCCTGATCATGGTCAGCGAAAGACAGAGCGTTATGCTCGACCAGAGGCGCTAAAACCCGTTCCCATATCCTGTCAGTGGATTGATTCAAATGATGAGCCTTGTGGACTACTACACAGTTCTCAAGGAATAAAGCGGTAATGATTTCCAGCGCTGATGAATAATTGCCAGCGCCAAGCACTGCGATAATTTTAGCGGGCTTGTCCAGAGGGTTAATTTGTTGTGGCCTTCCTTTTACCCGCAGAATTTCCTGATTAGCACCGTACATTGCTCTTTCAGTTGCACTGGGACGTTTTACAGTGATGTCCCATAATCCGTTGCTGACTTCTTCGATTTTTCCTGGCTGAATCATTCGACCCTGTTTCAGACCTTCGTATAAGTCAATGGATGCAGTCACGGTATTGGCCACCGGTACTACGGTCGATACCTTAGACATGGCGTCTGTAAACAAAGCCTCACCCATCAGGGCGTTCTTCATTTCGGTATCGGATGAAGCTAGTTCATCACCATAGGTCTTCAGGTTCTCACGTATGTCTTGCAGTAATGCCAGGCGTTCTGAAATTGTGGTTTCAGCCCATTTCTGTGGATTTAATTGGTCAATAGCTTGAGCGGCGGTTGTCATGGAAGATCTCCTGTTATTTCTTTTCGATGTAAGAATTCTAGGATCAGAAAGCATTGGCGTCACTCGCGTCATGCGCCTTTAGATATTCAAAGCGCGCCAAACCGATTGAGTGAAAAGCCGGCTAAATAGGCTATTGGAAATCAGAAATATGGGTTTACTCGCCGGTATAGTAGATAAACACCAGTCAGGCCGATTGTAAGTTCGCTCAAGGTATAAAATATCAGCATAGGGGAGGGCGGGCCATCCAGGGCCATGCTGAGCATGCGTCCGCTAGCCACACCCAGCATAAAGATAATCACTGTGTAAATGGCAGTCAGCCGCTGCTTCTCCTGAAAGTAGCCATATGCCCAAAACGCCACGAAAGCCAGATAAAGACCCATCATGGCGCGGAATAGATTATGCGTATTCACGCTTTCAACCGGGATGTCCAGTAAATCAGGTATCGTCCAGGTTGGTGCGGCTCCATACGAGAGGGATACGGGGAGCATAATCAGGACGACAATCCCCAGGTAGCGTTTAGGGTAATCGATGGCCTGCACTAGATTAACTCTTGGGCTCATGACTGCGATCTTCATCAATACCCACCAACTGCGAGGCCTGTGCCACCAACGCTCTGGCTGCTTGCATATCTTTAGCGTGCGGATTGGTTGATTCCATCGGCCAGCCACCTTTGCGGCATTCTTTGTCGCGGTACAAAACACTGTGCTGGCTGAAGTATGCCCCTGAATGCTTGGGGGCATCGTCTGACAACAGGCAGTGAAGCGATGTTTGCGCCGATTCCCAATTGCTATTTGTCATCGAGCGAGTCAATGGTTTAGCGACCGCCATTAATGATCGCATCAGAAAGTTTCCGCCGCTGCCAAAGTTTGAACGTGCCCAACCCGGATGAACGGATGCGGTCGTCACGCCCGTTCCCTTGAATCGGTCAGCCAGCTCCAGAGCATACAAATTTGTAGCAACCTTGGCTTCGGCATAGGCGGCAAAATTGTTGAACTTTCGGTTCTTGAAATTCAGGTCATCCAGGTGCACATGCGGTCTGTTTTTAGGGCTTCCGGCATGAACAACTGAGGAAGTGATGGCCACCCTGGATGGTGCGCTTTTAATTAGGGTATCCTGTAACAATTCGGTCATCAGAAAATGCCCAAAGAAGCTCGCCGCCATGGTGATTTCAAAACCGTCTTTGCTGTACTGTGGCGAGTTTTTCATAGACACCATTCCGGCATTACACATTAAACCGTTGAGTTGGCTGTGCTTGGCCTTGAAGCCAGAGACGAAATCGCGAACCGATTGAAGATCCGCCAGATCACACTTGAGCACATCGTGACTTCCTTGCAAACCGTCAAATGTTTTCGCAGCGTCATATCCGGCGTCCGGCCTGCGACAAGCCATGACCACGTGCCCGCCCTGTTTGACCAATTGTCACGCAGTCTCTAAACCCACGCCGGAATTCGCGCCAGTGACGATATAAACGTTGCCGCTCAAATCTTTGGATAGTGTGGTTTCATCACACCAGATAACATGCTTATGACTCATAAATAACTTCCTCAGTGGTCTGTCTTATGCAAACAAAGAAAGCCAGTGCCTCATTTACCCCTATGATCTCAACTTCCGTCCGACTTGTTCTTCCAGCATGGGTTGGATGATGGTACGAACATCGTATTGCTGGTCACCCTCGTAACGTGGCGCATAGGTCTCGTAAGCTCTAGTCAATTGGGCATGCTTTTTATTGATGCGCTCGATGTTATAGGCGTGGGATACGATAAAGAATTCACCAGCCTTGATTTGTTTCATTGCAATATCAATAAACTGGTCGGTGGGCATACCATGTTGCATCGCTTCTTCAGGTCCCAGTTCCGAAACCACAAAGCCAGGACATACAAGGCCGACCTCGATAAAGTCTGGCAGCTCTTCGTATAAAGACTGGGTAATCGCCAGGACGCTGTGTTTGGTCGCCACATATGCGCCATTGAAAGGGGTGCCGTGGAAAAGAGAGTTTTCCGATCCGATATTGTAAATGGCTGCCGGTGTTCCCTGTTCAACAAATCGTTTGCCAAATACTTTAGAGCCATAAACCACGCCATAAAAATTCACTGCAAATATCTGCTGAATATGCTCAATAGGCATATCCAGAAATGGGGCATGCGGCACCATAATGCCCGCATTGTTGATAATGACATCGACATGTCCGTGGGCTTCCCAGGAAAAATCAGCCAGTGCTTCAATATCTTCCTGTCTGGTTACATCACACACGGAATATCTGGCCTCTATACCTGAGCCAGTCAGATAAGACACCGCCTCTTGCAGTCGGTTTTCATTACGTCCGGCAATAATAATTTTCGCTCCTTCCTTGCCAAATGCCCTGGCGAAACCAAAACCAATCCCGGTTGCGCCGCCGGTGATTACAACCACTTTGTCTTTGAAATTATTCATCTATCTATACTCGTTTCATGTGTGCAGGAATTTCAGTAATTACGAGGATATTGTGCAGGTGGGGAGGGGGAGCATCACTAGCGATGCATGCCTAAATCTATGCAATATGTGCCATTCATCCACTGAATGGCCGGTATATGAAACAAACACATATTCAAGTGCTGCGGACGCTGGTTCAGTGTACGGCCAGGGCTCGAAATAAATTGTCTTTAAACCGGTACCTTCCTTCCTTGCAAGGTGAGGATGTCGTGTTGATCGGGTGTTTCACGTTGCTCAGAGTCCTGTTCGCCATGCTTTGCGTTTACCCCGCTCATACCCCACTTTAAATAATGCACGCATGTAGTTCTTGTCGAACATGTCTTCCAAAGGCTCATCGAATTCCACCGGCACATCGGTAACATGCATATTGAAACCATCGCGCTTGGCTAGGGTTTCAATATTGATCAGATTACCCTTGGCCTGGTATTTGATCAGCGTACTGATAGCGCGATTTGATAGTCCACTGACGTCGAGTTCGACTTCACTGTAGTCAGGTGCGATCTTGGTATTGCGGATCAACCAGAAATTGCTCTCGGGTTGTGTCTTCAACAGACGTCTGAACCGGCTGATATCCAGATCGCGCGGGTAGACAAAGATCTGTTGGGTGACTCCGCCATCGACATGCACTTCCTGATGGAGTTGCCCGCGATACTGAACGTTGATTTTCACCGGTGGAAATACACCGGGTACTGATGCCGATGCCAGGATAATCTTGCGTATCAGTTCGACCTTGTTTGGATGATCACTCTCGGCTATACGGTTTATCTCCCATATCATTGGGCGCTGTGCATCCAGGTTGGTGGTTGCAACCTGTAAAATCCTGCCCTTTCGGCTCTCGCGGGCGATGGCTTCAACCAGCTCTTCATTGATCGCTTTCTTGATTGCTCGCCTCAGTGGTGCAGAGTCTGCGATAGATTCTCCTCCGAATAGTGCGGCCAAAGGTGTGAACAACAGGATATCTGCGGTGGAAGTTTCGGTATAGAACTCCTGAATGGTGTCATCGTATTCCGGGCCAAGAAAGGCGAAAGGTGCTATAAGCGCACCGGTTGAAACCCCTGTGACCATTAAGAACTCGGGACGTGATCCAGACTCTGTCCAGCCCTTTAGGAAGCCTGCACCGTAGGCCCCATCTTCGGCACCACCAGACAGAGCGAGGATGTCGATGCGCTGGTTCAGTGATGGTATGGTGTCGAGTGCTCGCCTGAGACGTTCGGTGGAATCGTGAAGATAGGGTGCGGGTTTGTCGCCCCAATAACGAATGTTGTGATAACCATCCAGCGAGACCTGCTCATAGACCAACGGTGATGGTGCCGGGTATTCCCGCGGCAGTGCAGCACAGCCAGAGAACAGGACAAGTATCAAAAATAAACAGCCTAAGCGCATGACAATCTCAGGTCTTCCTCGTGTAGTGATACAGTTAGGGTACCATTATACTGCTAGCCGATAGTAATGTAGTCGGGCAATAGAAGATCAGTGTACGGCCTGGGTTCGAAATGAATCGGGTGTAGTTCCGGTCCATGAATGGAAGGCACGGAAGAAAGAGTTGGGATCCTCGTAACCCAAAAGAAACGAAATCTGAATGTAGGGTAGTTCTGAATTGGTGATGTAGTGTCGTGCAAGTTCCTCACGAACACTCATGAGAATTGCCTTGAAACTGGTACCTTCCTCGCCAAGACGACGCTGCAGTGTCCGCCGACTGACCAGAAGCCGGGAAGCCACATCGTCAGCCGTTGTCTGTCCACTGGGCAGCAATTCAAGTAGCGCACTTCGTACCCTTTCAGTCATGCCCTCATCGATAGAGACTTCAGACAGGCGTTTGCGTAGACCCTGCTCAAAAAACTCCCACATTTGCACGTTTTCAGTGAGAAAAGGCTTCCTGGCATCCTCGGCAGAAAAGGTGATTGATATGTTGCCACCTAGTGTTGGTGCCACACCAAAATATTTTTTGAGTTTATCTCTGCAAGGCAATTTAATAGGCGAGGTTATCCTCAACGGAATCATATGTTCCTTTGAGGCCATTCGCGCCAGTTGAACGAAAAATCCAATTTCCATACTAATCAGGGAGGTCGGAAGATCGAGACCTTTTTCCAGGAACTCCAGTGTCATGGATGTTGCGTGGTCGTTTATTTCAACATCCATTTTCATCGGGCCAATAAGTGGTTTGAATTTGCTCAGTCGTTGCAGGGCGGTATTGAGGTTAGGGCTGCAGTAGGCCGCAAAAATTGGGGGGTCAAACACATCGGTGTTGAGACTCTGGGAGATTTTCAATGGGAAAGCCGGATCATCAAAGGTCACTTCCAGTGCGTGCCACAGGCGAAAGTACTCCTGCGTACTGAGGCCGGCGCCCTTTCGTGTAAAAAGATCAACTGGCAACTCTGCTCGTTGTAACACCTCTGTCACACTGACACCGAGATTATTCAGCAACACTTTCCAGCCCTGATTTACGGTAAACTGAATCTCATTTTTCATTGAATCACACCATCGCCTGGGCGGAAGGGCTTAGCCCGTTTTCTTAACCAGACCATTGTCTATCATTTGTTGAAAAAAATCGTTCATCGACTCTGCCAGCGGACGATAGCGCATACCCAGTTCCCTAATACCCTTACTGTTGTCACCTTTCCAGGGCACATCAATATTCCTGGTAATGACTTTGCGCGTCATGGTTTTGTCTACTATTGGACCGATAAGCCACATCAGCCATTTTGGTAGTGCTTTGCGCGGAATTGGATAGTCTTTGCCATATTTATCCAACAAGGTCTGGGACATGGCAAACAGGTCCGTGTTGTGACCGGAGATAATGTGTCGGCCTTGTGCTTCCGGTATGAACCCCGCTTTGTAATGGGCCTCGGCCAGATCACGCACATCCACGATGCCGAACCCCCATCTAGGAGCGCCGGCCTTCAATGTGCCGTCTCCCATCTGCCTGATCATGCTAAACGTTTCCGATGTTCCGTGGGGGTTGATGCCCGGGCCGATCACCAGGCTTGGATTAATGACTACCAGATCCCAGCGGGACTGCGCTTCGTTGATCTTCCAGGCTTCTTTCTCGGCAACCGTTTTTGAATACGAATAAGCACCGTGTTCCAGTGAAGAGCTGGTATTCCACATCTCTTCTGTGAATACGTTATTAGGTGTTTCTTTCAGGTCAATATTGTCTCCGTAAATTGCGGCACAACTGCTGGTGAGCACAACACGTTTTACTGAAGGTGTTTGATTGGCAGTCTCAAGCACATTTCGAGTGCCCAGTCTGGCCGGATCGACCAGCTCCTTCTGTGGATCTTTAACATCAATCTTAAAGGGCGAGGCCGTGTGGAATACCAGTTCACATCCGGCCATTGCCTCCGCGTATGAGCCATCATTCAGCAGGTCGGCCTTGAAATACTTGATTTCTCCTGGAGTGACGGAAGCAATCTCGTTGAGATACTTCAGCTTTTCCGGGTTGTTGGGATCTCGCACCGGCGCATGCACCGTAAGCCCCTCTTCAAGCAATTTTTTTACCAGTAATCCAGCGACGTAACCTGTTGCACCGGTTACCATTACTGGAGCAGATCGTTCAATCGTCGTCATCGTATGCCCCTTTGTCTTTTTCATCGTTTGATGAAACAAATATTAGGGTGTATATAGCCTTATGGCACTAGCGAAGTGTGCCTAATTCTATACATAGTGCGCCAATGTAAAACAATTAAAGGTGTCTGAGAAATGCGCAAAAAAGTGGCAGTACACATACTACAAAGTTCTATAACCCGCTGAGTAAGAAGGAAAAATAAGATAGGGGGAAGGCTTCTGGCCATACCTTTTCTGGCTCTGTGTTCTGGTGGATTACCTACTCTGAACTATGTCTGCTTTGGGGAAGTTGAACTTGCTGCCATATAAGAGAGAAAGCCGGCCGCTAGTGGCCGTTACCGGCAATTACTGCATTTAAAAGTATTACGTTGTTTACAGACTTAAGATGACAACTTCATCAATGTCAGCAATGGTCCCTACGACGACGCTTTCAATATCACAATCAACTCAGTAGGCCCATGCACCCCATACGCCAGCGTCTGCTGGATATCGGCGGATTTCGAGGGCCCGGACACCAGCAGCGCATTGGTCGGCATCTGTCGTGCCCACTGCTCAGCCTCTACAACTTCGGCAAAGGTGTTGTAGAGCTTTTCACCATCCACGATCACGAAATGGACAGGCGGCACCAGGGACCAGGTCCGTGGTTCGAATGCATCGGGCCAGAGAACCAGGCTGCCGGTCTCCGCTATGGCGGCCCTGGCCGAGGTGACGGCCGCGTCGGTTTGAAAAAAGATCTCTTCCTTCCACTCGTCCACCGGGCGCTCGTCACAAACAAGTTCGGGCAGCAGGGTATCACCCCAGGCAGCTTCGATCGCTTCTGCCAACGGGCCCTGTTTTGCATACAGCAGGTTGTTGATCTGTTTTTCGGCAACCAGGGTTTTCAAACAGTCTGTCCAGTTTTCTGGCTCGACCACATGGACCTCGGCGCGCACTGATTCGAGCATCGATTTGAACTGGGCGATGCGCGCCTCCATCGGCCATGAGGGCGTCTCTATGGCGACGCGCTGGCTTGGGGTGTCGAAGCCCGGTTGTCTATTGCGTAACCGCTGCAGGATTGCGTCTCGGGCCTTATCGGTCATTGAAGCCCTCCTCGCGCGCCCGTCGATGCAGGTTCTTGGCCGCGATGCGGGGAGGCTTTCTCACCCGGGTCCAGGGGCCAAGTCCGAGGGGCAGGATTTTGCGCAGGCGGGTGGCCAGGGTCAGCGCCAGGCGATAGCGTACCGGACTGCGATGGAGCCAGCTCCAGGCCTTCCATATCGCGGCTTCCTTGCGTGTGCGGCCGCTTCCCTGTCCATGGGTGGCGCCGTCATGGTCGCTACGGATGCGCTCATAGCGCAGCCGATTGAGCAGTGTGGGTATGGGAATCCGCACCGGGCAAACCTCGGCGCAGGCGCCGCAGAGGGTGGAGGCGACAGGCAATTCGCCCAGGTTATCCAGCCCCGCCTTCTGCGGCTCGAGAATGGAGCCGATGGGACCGGGTATGGTGGTGCCGTAGGCGTGACCGCCGATGCGGGTATAGATCGGGCAGTGGTTCATGCAGGCGCCGCAGCGGATGCAGCGCAGGGTATTCACCAGCTCATTGTCTTCGTAGATGCGCGAGCGGCCATTGTCGAGGAGGACCAGGTGCACCTCTTTCGGCCCATCCTTCTCCCCCGTCCTGCGCGGCCCGCTGATCATGTTGAAGTAGGTGGTGATGTGCTGCCCGGTGGCGCTGCGGGTGAGCAGCTTCAGCAGGGGAGGGACGTGCGCCAGCTTTTCCACCACCTTTTCGATCCCGGTTACCGCGATATGCACCGGCGGCACGGTGGTGCACATGCGGCCGTTGCCCTCGTTCTCGACCAGACAGAGGGTGCCGCTTTCGGCAACCGCGAAGTTGACGCCGGAGAGCCCCGCGCTCGCGGCATAGAACTTTTTGCGCAGGATGCCGCGGGCGTTGCGGGTCAGGGTGTCGACGTCATCGCTGTAGGGGATGTCGGGAAACTTCTCCTTGAACAGCCTGGCGATATCCTGGCGGGTCTTGTGAATGGCGGGCGCAACAATGTGTGAGGGAGGTTCGCCGGCAAGCTGCAGGATGTACTCGCCCAGGTCCGACTCCAGGCACTCGATACCCTGGGCCTCGAGAAAGCGGTTCAGATCCATCTCTTCGGAGACCATCGATTTGCCCTTGATCAACAGCTCCGCCTGGTGCTCCCGCATGATGCCCAGGACGATCCCGTTGGCCTCGTCGACGCTCTCCGCCCAGTGCACCCGGATGCCGTTCTGGGTGCAGCGCTGCTCCAACTGCAGCAGCAGCTGCGGCAGTTTGGACAGCGCGTTGGCGCGTATCTGTGCGCCGCGCAGACGCAGGGCCTCCAATGCATCGGCATCCGGAAAGCATGCCTTGCGATTGGCCATCAGGCCATCCATGGCGGATCGCAGGCTCGCCTTCAGCTGTGGATTGCCCAGCGCCTGTTCGATCCGGGAATGGAAATCAACCCTCTGTTGCATGGGTACGCTCCCAGATGAAACTGGCGATATGACGGTGCTCGATGGCGGCGTCCCGGTAGTCGAGATGGCCGCCGATATTCATCAGGCAGCCGCAGTCGCCGCTGACCAGGAGGTCCGCGCCCGTATCTGCGATCGCGTTCGCTTTGTCACTTACCATCTCGGCTGAAATTGCGGGTTGCTTGACCGCAAAGGTACCGCCGAATCCGCAGCACTCCTCTTTGCGCGCCTGCGTCATGAGTTCCACCTTGGATAGCTGTTTCAGCAGTGCCTCATGCTCGTCGGCGACCCCCATTTCGCGCCGCGCCGAACAGGATGTATGGAGGGCGACCTTGATCGGTTTACCTAGATCCTTCAGCTCGATCTTCAATACATGCACCAGGAACTCGGTGAGTTCATAGACCCGGGAGGAGAAGGCCTCGATACTCGCCTGGTCGGCGCGCTCCCTGAACATTTCCGGATAGTGATGACGCATCATGCCGGCGCAGGAGCCGGAGGGTACGACAATGGGGTAGTTATCAGTAAAACAGGCCAGCTGCCGCAGCGCCACCTCACGGGCCTCGTCGCGGTAGCCGCTGTTCCAGGCCGGTTGGCCGCAACAGGTCTGGTCCTGGGGAAAGATCACTTCAACACCCTCCCGGCGGATCAGCTGCATGCCTGCAAGTCCGGCTTCTGGATAGAGCAGATCCACCAGACAGGTGGCGAAGAAATAGGCCTTCTTGGGCTTGGCCGGGTATCGCTTTTGCTCTGCCATCTCATCTCCCAGGGTAGGCCCATCTCAAGCGAACTGCGGCTGTCGTGAAAATAAGCCTTGGATATGCTCTGAACCTCTTTATAGTTAAACCCGGATTACAAATAAAGCCCACAGTTTATCCGTCTACGGGCCGAAATGGCATTGAGCGATCGCCACCGCCCAGCAATAGCCGCTTAATTTTGTTAACATGTCTTCAGCATAAACATACAAACAGACTCGCCTGGCAATCCCATACTGAAAAGAAAACCATGAACAGGATGTTGGCCAGGTCAAGCGACAACAATTGAATCTAATACGTTATGTATATCTGTCTGATAAGCGTGCACGGCCTGATTCGCGGTCACGATCTGGAACTCGGTCGCGATGCGGACACCGGAGGACAAACCAAGTATGTGGTCGATCTGGCCAGGGCATTGGCGGAGCTGGATTCGGTCTCTCAGGTCGACCTGGTGACGCGGCGGGTGGTGGATGCCGACGTCAGCGATGACTATGCCGAAGTTATAGAACCCCTCTCCGCCAAGGCGAGGATCGTGCGCGTCGATGCGGGTCCCGATGGCTATCTGATGAAAGAGACCCTGTGGGACCACCTCGACAGTTTCATGGACAACCTGCTCAACTGGCTGAATGAACAACCACGCATGCCGGATATCGTCCACACCCATTATGCCGATGCCGGTTATGTCGGTGTCAGACTCTCCCATCTACTGGGCGTTCCTTTGGTCCATACCGGTCACTCCCTGGGGCGTGACAAGCGACATCAGTTGTTGGCGAAAGGATTGTCCGGGCAGGAGATCGATCAGCGCTACAACATGGATCGGCGCATCGAGGCGGAAGAGGAGCTGTTGGCGAACGCGGATCTGGTCATCACCAGCACCCATAACGAGATCGAGGAGCAGTACAGCCTCTACAACTACTACCAGCCGGACAATATGGCGGTAATTCCGCCGGGGACGGATCTGACCCAGTTTCACCCGCCCGGTCAATCCGCTAACGAGATTCCCTTTGCCAAGAGCCTGGGGCGTTTTCTGCAGCAGCCGGACAAGCCGATCATACTCGCGCTATCGCGCCCGGATGAGCGTAAGAATATCCTCACCCTGCTCGAGGTATACGGCGAATCGAGCCAGCTGCAGAAGGCGGCCAATCTGGTGATCATCGCCGGCAATCGCGATGACATCAGGGATATGGAGAGCGGTCCCCAGGCGGTGATGACCGACCTGTTGATGCTGATCGATCTCTACGACCTCTATGGCCATGTGGCGATCCCGAAGCGCCACCTGGCCAAGGAGGTGCCCGATATCTATCGTCTGGCATCGCTTTCCAAAGGGGTGTTCGTCAATCCGGCCCTCACCGAACCCTTCGGACTCACCCTGCTCGAGGCCGCCGCCAGCGGCCTGCCCCTGATCGCCACCGAAAACGGCGGACCGGTGGATATCATCGGCAACTGCCGGAACGGCCTGCTGGTCGATCCGTTGGACAAGAAGGCGATCCGGCGCAGTCTGCTGAAGATTCTCCACGACAACACGCTGTGGCAGAAATTCTCCCGCAACGGTCTGACCGGGGTTCGCAAGCACTATTCGTGGAAGGCCCACGCCAAGAACTACTTCTCCCGCATCGAACCGCTGCCGGCGGGATACGACCGCCTGCCCACCAAGCCTCCCAGGCATGTCAAGCACCGCTATCGGGATCGCGCCATCTTTACCGATCTCGATCAGAACCTGCTCGGCAATCCATCCGGGCTGAAACAGTTTGTCGAGGTGATGCGTCAGAATCGGAAATGCGCCACCTTCGGTATCGCCACGGGCAGGCGCCTGGATGATGCGCTGACGATGATGAAGAAGTTCTCCATACCCATCCCCGATGTCCTGATCAGCAGCCTGGGCACCAAGATTCACTATACCCGGGGGCTTTCCATCGACGACTTCTGGATCGAACATATCGACCACCTCTGGCAGCCCAAGAGCGTTCGCCGGGTGCTGGCGGATCTGCCCGGAATCAAACCCCAGCCCAAGCAGGAACAGAGCTATTTCAAAATCGCCTACCACTACGATCCCAACAAGGCGCCTTCGGTGGATGAGATCAATGCCCTGCTGCATAAAGAGGAGCTGACCTGTAACGTGATCCACGCCTTCGGCCAGTTTCTCGATATCCTGCCCTCCCGCGCCTCCAAGGGGCAGGCATTGCGCTACGTGGCGCAACGCCTCGATATCCCCCTGGAACATATACTGGTGGCGGGGGGCTCCGGTGCCGATGAGGATATGATGCGCGGCAACACCCTGGCGGTGGTGGTGGCCAACCGCCACCACGAGGAGCTCTCCCACATGATCGATCACGAACGTATCTATTTCGCCAACCGCTCCCACGCCTTGGGCATTCTGGAGGCCATCGATCACTACGATTTCTTCAAGCGCTGCAATATACCGGAAGAGCAATGAGCCAACGTTTGTTAGTCTGTACCGATCTGGATCGAACCCTTATCCCCAACGGCCCCCAGCCCGAGTCCCCGGGAGCCATGGAGCGCTTCAAACAGCTGTGCGCCAGCGATTCTGTTCTCCTCGCCTATGTCAGCGGCAGGGATCGGGTGCTGGTGAAAAAGGCAATCGCCGATTACTCCCTGCCGCAACCCGACTATGTCATCGGTGATGTGGGTACCAGCCTCTACCAGGTCGGCGTGGACGACGCATGGCGTCATCAGGCCGATTGGGAAGCGGAGATCAGCCAGGACTGGAAGGGAAGGTCCCATGGGGATCTGAAACGACTCTTTGCCGACATCCAGGGACTGCGTCTACAGGAGGATGAGAAGCAGAACCGCTTCAAATTGAGTTACTACGCCTCCCCCGATCTGGCGGTCCAGCCGATGCTGGAGGAGATGCAGACCCGACTCCGTGCGGAAACGGTGGCCGCCAGCCTGATCTGGAGTGTGGATGAGACCACCGATACCGGATTGCTCGATGTCCTCCCCGAGCGGGCAACCAAGTACCATGCCATCGACTTTCTCAGACAGTCTCTGGACTATGGTCTCTATGAGACTCTCTTTTCCGGCGACAGCGGCAATGACATGGAGGTGCTGATCAGTCCGATCCCCGCGGTGCTGGTTGCGAATGCCCAACCCGAGGTCAGAGAGCAGGCGCAACGGCTCGTGGATGAGCAAGGCAACGGCGGGAGTCTCTACATGGCCAAGGGTGGCTTCATGGCGATGAACGGCAACTACAGCGCCGGCATTCTGGAAGGTGCGGCGCACTACCAGCCGCAGTTGATCTCGCTATTGTTCGAGCTCTGAGAAAGCGACCATGAATAGAAGCGGCATTGCGATTTTCGGCGAAGTGCTGTTCGACTGTTTTCCCGACGGCGAAAGGGTGTTGGGCGGCGCCCCCTTCAATGTGGCCTGGCATCTGCAGGCATTCGGCCGCTCGCCGCGCTTTATCAGTCGCATCGGCCGGGACGGGGAGGGCGATGCCATTCTGCGGTCGATGCGGCAGTGGGGAATGAACACCGAGAGCCTGCAGCGGGATGGGCAACACCCCACGGGCAGGGTGATGATCACCCTCGAGGGCGGCGAGCCGAGCTATGAGATCGTCGCCGATGTGGCCTATGACTTCATCGCCGGCGCCGAGCTGACTGAGCTTCAGGCGACCACCCTCTACCACGGCAGCCTGGGATTGCGCAATCCCATCGCCAGGGATGCCCTGAGCCGGTTGAAGCAGAATCATCCAGGGCGCATCTTCATGGATGTCAATCTTCGCGATCCCTGGTGGCGGCGGGAGTCTGTCCTGGATTGGGTGGCGGATGCGGACTGGGTCAAACTGAATGATGATGAGCTGGTTCGGCTCAACGGCGAGCGCGATGATCTCCCGGCCGCGGCAACCGCCTTCAGGCAGCGCTACGATCTTCAAGGCCTGGTGGTAACGCTTGGCGAGCGGGGGGTGCTGGCGGTGGCCGCTGATGAGCGGGCCTACCGCATCGAGCCGGAGGTCAATCTCGATCTGGTGGATACGGTGGGCGCAGGGGATGCCCTGTCGTCGGTGATCATCCTCGGCTTGGAACAGGGCTGGCCGTTGCAGCTAACCCTTGAACGCGCCCAGGAATTTGCCTCTGCCATTGTCGGCAGGCGCGGTGCGGTGGTGGATGAAGCCACTTTTTATCGCGGTTTTATCGAAGCCTGGGAGCTAGGACTGTAGGCTGCGGCTTGCCGCACCCTACATCCAATTCGCTTATCTACGTAGCAGGATCTCTCTGCTCTTATATAATGCCTGGGTGTAGTTCCGATCCATCTGAGCAGGCTATCCAGAATCAGACTCATTGGGTTAGTATCTACGTTCTCGGCAAGCCGGTCCGGCAAATTGTTTTTTCAGGTTCACAGCTATGTATGAACAGGTCTCCCATTCGCTTCTGAACCAGATACTCGATGAGATCAAGCCTGAACTCCGGGAGCGCGATCTGCGCCATTTCTACACCCGTCTCGGGGCAAACTTCTATGTCATCCATCAGCTGTTTCACTACCTCTATGGCAAGCGCGAGGACTTCAAGGAGCAGATGATCCACCTGGTGGAGGTAATGGCGACGCGCTATATCCAGCGCCACATCTCCCTCAAACAGCTCGACAGCGAGCGCGAGCGGGACCACAACTGGTTCCTCAGCCAGGAGTGGGTGGGCATGGCCCTCTATGCCGACAGCTTTGCCGAAGATCTCCAGGGCGTCGAGAGCAAGCTGCCCTACCTGCAGGAGCTGGGCATCAACATGGTGCACGTGATGCCGATCATGATCTGCCCGGAGGGCGCCAGCGACGGCGGCTATGCGGTGAGCGATTTTCGCAACGTGGATCCCCGTGTCGGCAATCTTGAAGACATCAACACCATGGCCGCTTCGGCACGCAAACGGGGCATGCTGCTGATCCTGGACATGGTGCTCAACCACACCTCCGACGAACACGAGTGGGCACAGCGGGCACGGGCCGGTGAAAAGCGCTATCAGGACTACTTCTACATCTTCGACAACCGGGATATCCCGGATATGTTCGAAGAGACCATGCCGGAGATCTTCCCCGAATCCTCCCCGGGAAATTTCACCTGGGATGAGACCATGGAGAAGTGGGTGATGACCGTCTTCAACCACTACCAGTGGGATCTCAACTACAGCAATCCCTCGGTCTTCATCGAGATGCTGGACAACAACCTCTTCTGGGCCAACCAGGGGGCCGATATCCTGCGCCTCGATGCGGTGGCGTTTTTGTGGAAGAAGATCGGCACCACCTGCCAGAACGAGCGCGAGGCCCATCTGATTCTGCAACTGATGAAGGATTGCTGCCAGGTCACGGCGCCGGGGGTTCTCTTCATCGCCGAGGCGATCGTCGCCCCGGTGGAGATCACAAAATACTTCGGCGAGGATGCGGTGATCGCAAAGGAGTGTGAAATCGCCTACAACGCCACCTACATGGCGCTGCTGTGGGACGCCGTCGCCACCAAAAATACACAGCTGTTATGGCAGGGCATTCAGAGTCTGCCGACCAAGCTGGATCGCGCAACCTGGCTCAACTACCTGCGCTGCCATGACGACATCGGGCTCGGCTTCGACGATGCCGATATCGTTCGCGCCGGTTACCAGCCTGCCGCCCATCGTCAATTCCTGGTCGATTTCTTCACCGGTCAATACAGCGATTCCCCAGCCCGGGGCGAACCTTTCGGGGTCAACCAGAAGACCGGGGATGCACGCATATCGGGCTCCCTGGCCTCCCTGGTGGGTTTGGAGGCCGCGATTGAAGCGGGTGACGATGCCGCCATCGAGCGTGCGGTGAAGATCATTCTTCTGGTGCACAGCATGATCTGCTCCTTTGGCGGCATTCCCCTGCTCTATTACGGCGACGAGATCGGCACGCTGAATGATCGCAGCTTCATGGAGGATGAGAACAAGGCGGGAGACAACCGCTGGATGCACAGGCCCACGATCGATTGGGAGAGAGCGGAGCGTCGTCATCAGCACGGCACCCCGGAGCAGCGGATCTTCGACGGGCTGAAGAAGATGATCGCGGTGCGCAAGGGTATTCCGGCCTTCGCCGACTTCAACAACCGGGAGCTGATCGATGTCAACAACCCCCACCTCTTCGTCTTCTGGCGCACCGATCCCTTCATGCCCCTGGGCTCGGTGTTGGTGGTCTGCAACTTCGACGATTCACCCCAGTTCATGGAGCTATCCGCGCTGGGCAATCGCGGCATGTTCGAATACGGTAACCTCAGGGATATCTACTCCGGTGAATCGCCCAGGCTGTTCAAGGAGCAACTGGTGGTGCCTCCCTATCATTTCTACTGGCTGACCGATGAACGCCCCGATATGGGATTCCAAAATCCGTTGCGAAACAACCAGGCGTGAACTATTTGTGAGATTTATGTGAACATTCCGCCATCAGACTCTGGTTAATTGTGGTAATGATCAATCCAATGCGCAGAAAAGTACTGATCGTTGAAGACGAGCCCGATATCGCACATCTGGTGCAGACCCACTTGACCGATATCGGCTGTGACGCCGACATCGCCGGCAATGGTGCCGCGGCGATGAAACTGTTCAAGCAGGGGGGCTATGACCTGGTGGTGCTCGATCTGATGTTGCCGGACACCGACGGTCTGACCCTCTGCCGCAGCATGCGCGCGACCCCCGACTACGTGGCGATACTCATGCTGACCGCCAAGACCACGGAGCTCGACCGGGTGGTGGGGCTCGAGATGGGGGCCGACGACTATCTCACCAAGCCATTCAGCATCCCGGAACTGCTGGCGCGGATCAAGGCCCTGTTTCGCCGCATGGAGGCGCTGCAGAGCAAGGGGGCGGAGAGCGATACCCAGGAGCTCGTCCAGCGGGGCGGTCTCTCCATCGACGTCGATAAGCGGAGTGTGAAGATCGACGACAGGCCGGTGGAATTGACGGCAAAGGAGTTCGATCTGCTGCTCTTCTTCGCCCGCCATCCCGGGCGTGTCTTCAGCCGCATCCAACTCCTGGACAAGGTCTGGGGATACAACCACGACGGCTATGAACACACCGTCAACTCCCATATCAACAGATTGCGCTCAAAGATCGAAGTGGATCCAGCCGATCCTCGTTATGTGCTCACGGTGTGGGGAGTGGGTTACAAATTCAGCGAGGAGCAGGCGTGAGTGTGGCAAGATATGTCTGATCACTAAACCTATTTCACAAAAGACGCGGTTACATGTTTCGAACCCTCTACGCTCGGCTCTCCCTTGCCCTTATCGGTCTCTTCCTGGTGACCGGGCTGCTCTACACCCTGATTACCACCGCAACCACCGAGCGCCACCTGCAGGAGATCACCCAGCACTTCAATCGCGATCTCGCCGCGAGGATCGTCGCCGACCGGGGCCTGGTGATCGATGGCGAGATGGATGACAAGGCGCTTAAGAAGACCTTCAGTGTCTACATGGATATCAATCCCAGCATCGAGATCTATCTCCTCGACAAGGAGGGTACGATCCTCGCCTTTTCCGCCGATCCCGGAAAAGTGAAGCGCAAACGGGTCGATCTGCAACCGATCCAGGCCTTCATGGACGGCGAGGGCTTCCCCCTGCTGGGTGACGACCCGCGCTCCCACGAGCGCCGCAAGGCCTTCTCCGTGACACCGGTGCCCGCCGGCGATATGCCGGCGGGCTATCTCTACGTGGTGCTGCGCGGGGAGGAGTATGACAATGCCGAGCAGGCGGTGGAGGAGAGCTACGTCCTGCGCTACAGCGCCAGCGCAGTGGCGGTGAGCCTGGGATTCGGCCTTCTCACCGGCCTGCTGCTGTTTCATTGGCTGACCCGTCGCGTGCAGCGACTCTCCCAGGTCATGTCCTCCTTTCAACAGAGCGATTTCACCCGGCATGAGCCGTTTAGGAAAATCGAATCAGGTCCCGGCGGCGATGAGGTTGATCGCCTCGGCGCCGCCTTCGACGAGATGGCGGCCCGCATCATCGATCAGTGGGGCCAGCTCAAGGAGCAGGACAGGCTGCGCCGCGAGCTGGTGGCCCAGGTTTCCCACGATCTGCGCACACCCCTCGCCGCACTCCACGGCTACCTGGAGACGGTCAACATGAAAGGAGAGGAGCTCAAGGAAGAGCGCAGGGAGGAGTATCTCGCCATCGCCCTCAATCAGAGCGAGCGCCTCAAGGGCATGGTGGAGGAGCTGTTCGAGCTGGCCCAGCTCGAGGCCCGCGACACCCAGCCGGTCTGCGAGCCGATGCCCCTCGCGGAGCTGGTGCAGGATGTGTTCCATAAATTTCAGCTGCGCGCCCATGAGTCCGGGATCAGCCTGGGTTGGCGGGTGAGCGGTCACCAGCCCTATGTAAATGCCGATTTCGCCCTCACCGAACGGGTGCTCGACAACCTCATCGTCAACGCCCTCGACCACGTCGAGAAAGATGGCACGGTTTCGCTGATGATCTCCGAGCGGGAGCGGGAAGCGGTGGTCAGCATCACCGATAGCGGCGGCGGTATCAGCGAGGATGACCTGCCCCATATCTTCGAGCCCTTCTACAAAAAACGCCAGGCGGGTAAGGATGGCGACCACGCGGGGTTGGGATTGGCGATCGCGCGGCGGATGGTGGAGCTTCAGGGCGGGACGATTACCGCGACCAACAGTGAGAGTGGCGGGGCCTGTTTTAGTTTTACCCTGCCGCTCGTTCAGAACGACTGACAGGCTGCATGCTATACGGGTGTATGGTTGCAGGCGCGAATAGCGTCTAGCGGTCTCGTTAATACAAACAGACAGGGCCGCCAAATGAACAATCCGGTCGAAGCCTATTTCGAATCGCTCCCCGAAGAGAGGCGGACCCTGTTAGGTACCCTTCATCGGCTAATCATCGAGCTCTATCCTGATGCCACTGTAGACATGAAATACAGAATGCCCACCTATCATACGGGTGAGGGCTGGGTGGCGATCGCGAACCAAAAGAACTATGTTTCACTCTATACCTGTGGCGAACATCACTTAACCAGGTTCAAGAAAAAGCATCCGAAGATTAAAACAGGCAAGGGCTGTATAAATTTCCGAATCAACGAAAAGCTACCGCTATTTGACGTCAAGCGAGTGGTGAAACATGCGCTTGACTCTCCGAAAGGAGAGCGGCCCCGGCACGACAGCTGATCGGCTCGCCTCAGAATTACCGGGCCATACGCAATGAACCTATTTCCGAAGTATAAGCCATACTCATATTCCATCGGTTGAGGGTTGAGAAGAGATGATTAAATTCGTAATGTGTCTGGCACGACATCCCGATATCACGCGTGCAGCATTCAAGGACTACTGGATGAACAAGCATGGACCATTCTTTATGCAGAACGCAGATATCATGGGGGCCAAGAAATATGTGCAGTCGCACACATTGGATACACCGCTGAATGCAGGCCTGAGGGATTCAAGGGGCATGCTGCCGGAATACGATGGTGTAGCTGAAGTCTGGTTCGAATCTGTCGAAGCGCTTATGGAGGGAATGAGTTCCCCCGAGGGCCAGAGACTGGGTGCGGCATTGCTGGAGGATGAAAAGAACTTCGTCGACCATTCAAGGTCCTCGGCTTTCATTGTTGAAGAGTGCGAGTTCTGAGGAGAGATTTCTGCCGTTCGGATTGCAATTGTCCCTGAACGGGTTTCGTAGGCATCGCAAGCTCTTCCGCTATGGCAGATCCGGCTTCTCACCTTGCCTGTTGCCGTGTAAACGCGTGATCTATTTGTGATAAATCCGTGATCACCTACGGATCTGCAATCCCTATAATCTGAACCGTAAGCGATCGGGTTCATAGCTGTAACCGCAGATTTTCCCCGTTTTTCCCCCGTCTTTGGTGGTGAATCTCAGCTTAGAATTCCTGTCAGATGTCCTATGCGGTCCCGCTGTATCGGGTCCGTGTGCGTGAGGAGAAGAGTGATGAAGCGTAGAAGTTTGATTAAGCTGTTGGGTGCGGCGGCGATCTTGCCGGTAGTCGGCCAGTCGGTACTAGCCAGACAGGATGATAGAACCATGCAAAACGAAAAACTCGATCTGACCGATGCCCAGTGGCGGGAGCGGTTGACGCCTGAGCAATATCACATCCTGCGCGAGGAGGGCACCGAGCGGCCGGGGACGAGCCTGCTGTTGAAAGAGAAACGTCCGGGTATCTACGCCTGCGCGGGTTGCGGCAATCATCTTTTCGATTCCTCGACCAAGTACGAGAGCGGCACCGGGTGGCCGAGCTTTTACGATCATCTGCCCGACGCTCTGGGCACCAAGAAGGACTACAAGCTGATCTGGCCGCGCACCGAGTACCATTGCGCCCGGTGCGGCGGTCACCATGGGCATGTCTTCAACGACGGGCCGGAGCCCACCGGGCTTCGCTACTGCAATAACGGTATCGCACTGAAGTTCATCCCGGCGGAAGCATGAAGCGCTGGCGCGGCCTGTTGCTGACTGCCGGGCTGATGGCCGCTGCCTCGCTCCCCGTCCAGGCCCTGACCCTGCAGAGCCCGGTGGAGCGGGTCAACCTGCTTGAGCTCTACACCTCCCACGGCTGCAGCAGTTGTCCCCCTGCAGATGCCTGGCTGCGCAGGTTGGAGAGCCATCCGGGATTATGGCGGGAACTCATTCCGCTGGCGTTCCATGTGGACTATTGGGACGGCTTGGGCTGGCCCGACCGTTTTGCATCGCCGGCCTTCAGCCAACGCCAACGCGACTATCGCCGCGGGGGTGCAATTCGTTCTGTCTACACCCCGGGATTTGTACTCAATGGTCGGGAGTGGCGTCAGTGGTTCTATCGGCCAGAACTCGACCTCAACACCAATGAGCGGGTGGGAACGCTTACCCTGGAACTCGAAGCGGGAAGCGGCGCCGAACTCCGCTTCACACCCGAGCCCCATCTCGCGAAGTACGATTTTGTGGCCCATCTGGCGATTCTGGGATTCGGTCTTTCCAGCCCGATCGGCGGCGGTGAAAACCGCGGGCGTACCCTGGATGAGAACTTTGTTGTCTTGAGCCATCACAAAAGCGATGCCGGGCAGGGGGAATGGCGGTTTGCCTGGCCCCAGTTTTCCGCCGCTGAATCGAAACGCCTGGCTGTCGTTGCCTGGCTCACCCGACCGGACTCGACACAACAGGTGCAGGCTGTGGGTGGTTGGTTGCCCTAGGGCGCTGGCGATGGAATATTCCTTTGTGCGCTGATTAGCGCTTTTTTTATCCGTCAACAGGCACTAATTGCGCACAATTGCGGCCTGTGCTATTCTTCGCGTCGAATTTGCGGCGGTCCATCGGGCAGAGGAAGACCCCGGTGAAGCGCAACGAACTATAATAAAACCCCGATAGCGGGGTTTTTTTGTTTTCGAGCGAACGACCTATAGATCCCGGTCGGACAGCAAATCTTCCGGGACGTCGAATCTCGAAGACATCGTGATGGGCCATGCGCCCATTTTTTATTGCGGTGAAGAAATGCGATCGGCTCCGGAAAAATTGAAATCCCTGGTCCGTGCTGAAGTCGAGCTGCTGGGCTACGAGCTGATCGGTTTGGAGTTGACCGGGCAGGGTAAGGGAGGCGCGCTGCTGAGGGTCTATATCGATCACGTGGACGGCATCAATCTCGATGACTGTGTGCAGGTCAGCCATCAGATCAGCGGCGTGCTGGATGTGGAGGACCCGATCAAGGAGCCCTACCAGCTTGAGGTTTCTTCACCCGGTTTGGATAGGCCCCTGTTTGAGCGCGACCACTTCGAGCGCTTTCAGGGCAGCAAGGTGCGGGTAAAGACCCACGCCAAGATTGAAGGTCGTCACCGTTTTACCGGTGTACTTCGGGGCGTGGCTGAGGACCAGGTGCTGATCGAAGAGGATGGGACGCTCCATCGAATCGCCATCGATCTGATCGATTCAGCCCGCTTGATACCGGAACTTTAGATTGGGAAACAATTGATGAGTAAAGAGATATTGCTGGTCGTAGATGCGGTTTCCAATGAGAAGGATGTCGAAAAAACGATCATCTTCGAAGCCATTGAGGCTGCACTGGCATCCGCCACGCGCAAGCGTAACGGCGACGACATTCTGGTGCGTGTGGCAATCGACAGGGCCACAGGCGATTACGATACCTATCGCCGCTGGGAGGTGGTCGAGTCCTATTCCGAGGACGAGCCCGATGCGCCGCTGCGGCAGGTCATTCTGGATGTCGCCAGAGAGGATCACCCCGATATCCAGGTCGGCGAGTTCGTGGAAGAGCCGATCGAGTCCATCGAGTTCGGGCGTATCGCCGCGCAAGCCGCCAAGCAGGTGATCGTACAGAAGGTGCGCGAGGCCGAGAGGGCGAAGGTGGTCGAGGCCTACAAGGGGCGCGAAGGCGAACTGGTCACCGGCGTGGTCAAGCGCATCGATCGCGGCAACATCTTCCTCGATCTGGGCGGCAACGCGGAGGCCTTTATCGGCCGTGAACATATGATCCCCAAGGAGTCGATTAGGGTCGGTGACCGGATTCGGGGCTATCTCTACGAAATCCGTTCCGAACCCCGGGGGCCGCAACTCTTCATCAGCCGAACCATGCCGGAGCTGCTGATCGAGCTGTTCAAGCTCGAGGTGCCTGAGGTGGGCGAAGGACTGATCGATATCAGGAGCGCCGCCCGCGATCCCGGCTTGCGCGCGAAGATCGCGGTCAAGGCCCTCGACCAGCGCATCGATCCCGTCGGCGCCTGCGTCGGCATGCGCGGCTCGAGGGTACAGGCGGTCTCCAATGAGCTGAATGGCGAACGTGTGGATATCATCCTTTGGAATGACAATCCCGCGCAGTATGTGATCAATGCCATGTCACCGGCTGACGTGGTCTCCATCGTCGTGGATGAGGACACGCACACCATGGACGTGGCGGTGAGCGAAGAAAACCTCTCCCAGGCCATCGGTCGCGGCGGGCAGAATGTGCGCCTGGCCAGTCAGTTGACCGGCTGGGAACTGAATGTAATGGATGAGGCCCAGGCCGCGGAGAAGAGTGAATCCGAAGCCAAGGGCTTTATGGATGCCTTCATGGAGCAGCTGGATGTGGACGAGGATGTGGCGGCGATACTGGTGCAGGAGGGTTTTACCAGTGTCGATGAGGTCGCCTATGTCCCGATCGAGGAGATGCTCAGTATCGAAGAGTTCGACGAGGACCTGATCAACGAACTGCGCAACCGGGCGAAGGACTATCTGTTGACCAAGGCGATCGCCAACGAGGAGGCGTTCCGTGAGCCTGCCGAGGATCTGCTGACCATGGAGGGCATGGACAAGCAACTCGCCTTTACCCTTGCCGGTCGCGGCGTGGTGACCATGGAGGACCTGGCGGAGCAGTCCATCGACGATCTGATGGAAATAGAAGGGATGGATGAAGAGCGTGCGGGTCGACTGATCATGACAGCCCGCGCTCCCTGGTTTGAAGAGGCGAAATAAGTTGTTGTGTCTCCTTGATGCCGCATCTGGGTACGGCATATATGCATAGCATGGGAATAGATGGATAAGGCAAATTTAAGAGGCCTGATGTATGAGTGAAGTAACGGTAGCACAACTAGCAAACGTCGTTGGCATCCCTGCCGATCGCTTGATGGAACAGTTGGAGGATGCCGGTATCCAGGCCAAGAGTCCTGATGACAGGATCTCCGACGAGGAGAAAGCCAAGCTGCTGCACTATCTGCGCGAGAGTCACGGCAAGAAAAAGAGTGCCGGTGTGACCGCCCCGAGCAAGGTCACGCTGCGTCGCAAGACCGTCAGCGAACTTCGTCAGCCCACTGCATCCCGCAGCACCTTGAGCCGCGCATCGTCGGCACCGGCAAAGACGGTCAGTGTCGAGGTTCGCAAAAAGCGGACCTATGTCAAGCGCGCTACTGTAGAGACCGACGAACGCAAGACAAAAGAGGCGGAAGAGGCGCGCAAAGCCCTCGATGAACAGGCGAAGGAGAGGGCCGCCATCGAGGCTGAAATCGAGGCGCGCAAGGCGGCGGAAGCGGCTAAACGGGCTGAGGAAGAGGCGGCGAAGAAGGCTGAAGAGGAGGCCGCACTCAAGGCGGCTGAAGAAGAGGCCGCGCGTAAGGCAGCCGAAGCGGAACTGTTGAAGCCCGAAAAACCGGTAGCGGTTGAGGAAAAACAGCCGAAGACGGAAACCGGGCGTGGTAAGAAGGCCCGCAAGGAGAGCAAACGCGAGGAGAAGGAGTTCGAGGAAGAGCAGCGCATGGAGCGCAAGGAGCAGCTGCATGTCGCGGAGGGCGCGAAGGGTCGGCGCAAGAAGAAAGCTCCCAAGCAACCGCGCAAATCCGCTGTAGCCGCTGGCGAGACCCAGCACGGATTTCAACGCCCCACCAGCCCGGTGGTTCATGAGGTCAAGATACCCGAGAGCATCACCGTAGCCGAGCTGGCGCAGCGGATGTCGATCAAGGCCGCCGAAGTGATCAAGGTATTGATGAAGATGGGCATGATGGTGACGATCAACCAGCCGCTGGACCGGGATACCGCGATCCTCGTGGTTGAGGAGATGGGCCATGTGCCGGTGCAACAGCGGGATGAAGATATTGAGGCCGATCTGCTGAGCATGGAAGAGAGCCAGGCGTCCGGCGACGCGGTTACCCGTCCACCCGTGGTAACCATCATGGGCCATGTCGACCACGGCAAGACCTCACTGCTCGACTATATTCGCACCAGCCGCGTCGCCGCGGGCGAGGCGGGTGGCATCACCCAGCACATCGGTGCCTATCATGTAGACACCGACAGGGGCACCGTCTCCTTTCTCGACACACCGGGACACGCCGCCTTTACCGCGATGCGTGCCCGCGGCGCAAAGGTGACCGATATCGTGATTCTGGTGGTCTCCGCCGATGATGGCGTGATGCCGCAGACCAAGGAGGCGATTCAGCATGCCAAGGCAGCCGAGGTGCCGTTGATCGTCGCGATCAACAAGATCGACAAGGAAGAGGCCAATCCCGACCGTGTCATCCAGGAACTCTCCCAGGAGGAGGTGATACCGGAAGAGTGGGGTGGCGACACCATGTTCGTGAAGGTCTCCGCAAAAACAGGTCAGGGTATCGACGAGCTGCTCGATGCGATCCTGCTGCAGGCGGAGGTTCTGGAACTGAAGGCGGTGCAGGAGGGCAATGCCACCGGCTCGATTGTCGAGTCCTCTCTCGACAAGGGGCGCGGCCCGGTTGCGACCGTGCTGGTGCAGTCAGGAACCCTGCAGCGGGGCGATGTGATTGTCTCGGGCAAGGAGTATGGTCGGGTGCGCGCGATGTTCGATGAGAACGGCCGTGCCATCAAGAGCGCCGGACCCTCTATTCCGGTTGTGGTGCTCGGTCTCTCCGGAACCCCTGAGGCGGGTGATGATGTGCGCGTGGTCAGCGATGAACGGCGCGCCCGCGAAATCGCCGAGCTGCGCTACGACAAGCAGCGTGATACCCGTCTGGCGGCGCAGAAGGCGGCAAAACTGGATGAGATGTTCACCCAGATGGAGGAGGGTGAGACCCAGACATTGAATGTGATCGTCAAGGCCGACGTGCAGGGCAGCGTCGAGGCGCTGAAAGAGGCGCTGGCAAAGACCGCTACCGACGAGGTGAAGGTGGCCGTGGTCGCTTCCGGTGTCGGCGGTATCAACGAATCGGATGCCAATCTCGCGGTTACCTCGAATGCCATCATCATCGGCTTCAACGTGCGCGCCGACGCGGGAGCACGCAGGGTGGTCGAAGAGCAGGGCATCGACATGCGCTACTACAGCATCATCTACGAGATCATCGATGATGTGAAAAAGGCCATATCGGGTATGCTCTCTCCGGAAATCCGCGAAGAGATCATCGGCTTGGCCGAGGTGCGCGATGTGTTCCGCAACTCCAAGCTCGGCGCCATCGCCGGCTGCATGGTCGTCGAGGGTACGGTGAAGCGAAACAATCCGATCCGTGTCCTGCGCGACAACGTGGTGATCTACGAGGGCGCCCTGGAATCCCTGAGGCGTTTCAAGGATGACGTCAGCGAAGTGAAGAGCGGCATGGAATGCGGAATCGGTGTCAAGAACTACAACGATGTCCAGGTAGGCGATCAAATCGAGGTCTTCGAACGCACGGAAGTGTTACGCAGTGTGTAGTGTGAACAGGCCCTGATATGTCCCGTGATTATCAACGAACAGATCGCATCGGTGCCGAGCTTCGGCGTGAATTGGCTGATCTGATCAGAGATGAGGTTAAGGATCCGGCGATGGGTATGGTAACCATCCAGGAGGCCCGGGTAGTCAGGGATCTATCCCAAGCAAAGGTATTCTTCACCGCGATGGCGGCCTCGCTGTCGCAACAAGAGAGTGTTGCGCAGTTGAACCAGATGGCAGGTCACCTGCGCTGGTTGTTGGGCCGGCGCATGAAGCTGCGTTCGATACCGAAGCTGAACTTTGTCTACGATACATCGGTGGAGCAGGGTGAACATCTCTCCAACCTGATTGATCACGCGGTGAAGGAAAACCACACCGATCCGGATTGATCCTATCTTACGGTTAAGCAAATAGAGTATTGGGGCCTTTCTATATGGGACGTCGTCGCAACAGAGGACGCAATATCAGTGGTGTATTGCTGCTCGACAAGCCTGAGGGCATGACATCGAACAAGGCCTTGCAGGAGGTCAAGTTCCTCTATAAGGCCGCAAAGGCCGGACACACCGGCAGCCTCGATCCCCTCGCCACCGGTCTGTTGCCGATCTGCTTCGGCGAGGCGACCAAGCTTTCGGCCTTCCTCCTGGATGCCGATAAACACTACCGGGTCAGGGTCAGGCTTGGGGAGACCAGGAGCACCGCCGATGCCGAGGGTGAGGTGGTCGAGCAGGCCGATCCCAGCGGGGTGACGGAAGCGATGCTTAAACAGACACTGGGCGGCTTCCTGGGCGAACAGCAGCAGTTGCCGCCGATGTACTCCGCCATCAAGCACCAGGGCGAGCGTCTCTATAAACTGGCCCGCAAAGGGTTGGAAGTCGAACGCGAACCTCGAACCATTCATATTCACTCACTGCGGCTGATCGACTTTTCACTGCCCGATTTCACCATGGATGTGCACTGTTCCAAGGGCACCTATGTACGTACCCTCGCCGAGGATATCGGCAAGCAATTGGGTTGTGGCGCCTACGTCAGCGGTCTGCGCCGATCCGGGGTTGGACCCTACGACGACCAGTCGATGGTGACCCTTGACCAGGTGCGGGAGGCGTTTTCCGAAAAGCAATTCAAGGAGATGGACGATTGGCTACTGCCGTTGGAGAGCGCCTTGGCCGAGTGGCCCCAGGTCGCTCTCTCCGCGGATGCCGCCTTCTACATGAAACAGGGTCAACCGATTCTGGTGCCGAATGCACCCACCAGCGGTCTGGTCCGGCTCTACGCCAATGAGACCGAATTTCTCGGCGTTGGCCAGATTCTCGATGACGGTCGCGTGGCACCTAAGAGGCTGATGCAGATAACGAATTGAATTGCAGAAAGAATTTCTTCACATTGCGTGGAATTTGGGTTGCCGTATCGACACAGAACGCGCATACTACGCGGTCTTTCCGGATGTAGCCCGGAATACAAACAGATTTAAACCGGTCCGGTCTGCCTGAACTCATTGTCGGGTGGGCCTTAAATTGGGCCAGAGTTCACGACGTAACCAAGAGGAGAAACGTCATGTCAATGAGTACAGCAGAAAAGAAATCGGTCATCGAAGCGTATCAGCGCTCCCCTGGTGATACCGGCTCTCCGGAGGTACAGGTCGCCCTGATGACCAGCCGTATCACTCAGCTCACGGAGCATTTTAAGGAACACAAGCAGGATCACCACTCCCGTCAGGGTCTGGTGCGACTCGTCAACTCCCGCCGCAAGCTATTGGACTACCTGAAGAGCAAGGACCAGGATCGCTATAAAGAGCTGATCAGCCGTCTGGGCCTGCGTCGCTAATCCGTCCTGAAACAAACACAACCCAAGGATTCAATCGTGGCATTAATCAAGAAAGAATTTCAGTGGGGAGACAATAAGGTCTCCATCGAAACCGGCGAGATCGCAAGGCAGGCTGACGGCGCAGTCATGGTCAATATGGACGATACCGTGGTTCAGGTAACCGTGGTGGAAGCGAAGAGCGAGGTAGCCCGGGACTTTTTTCCTTTGACCGTGGATTACCAGGAGAAGACCTATGCCGCCGGCATGATCCCCGGCGGTTTTTTTCGTCGTGAAGGTCGCCCCAGTGAGAAGGAGATCCTCACCGCCAGACTTATCGATCGCCCGATACGTCCGCTCTTTCCGAAGGGCTTTACCAGTGAGGTTCAGGTCATCATTACCGTGATGTCGCTGAATCCCGCGGTGGATCCGGAAATACCCTCGTTGATCGGCACCTCCGCAGCGCTTGCGATCTCGGGACTGCCTTTTCAGGGTCCCGTCGGTGCCGCCCGCGTCGGCTATAAGGACGGCGAGTTCATTTTGAATGCCGCCACCACAGGGCTCAATCCCGATTCGGACCTGGACCTGATCGTCGCCGGTACCGAAGAGGCAGTATTGATGGTCGAATCGGAAGCCAATCAGCTCTCCGAAGAGGTCATGCTGGGTGCCGTGCTGTTCGGTCATGAACAGTTCCAGACCGTGATCCAGACGATCAAGGAGTTGGCGGCCGAGGTCAACAAGCAGGCGGCCGATTTCGCGGCGCCGGAAGAGGATACAGAACTGACCGCCGCGGTGGAGGCCGAGGCCGCGCAGGGCATCGGCGATGCCTACCGTATCGCTGACAAACTCGACCGTTATGGCGCCGTCGACGGGGTCGTGGCAGCGACGGTTGAGAAGCTCTGCCCACAGGATGAAGGCGAGTCCCGTTGGAGTGTTGACGAGGTCAAGGGGGCCGTCGAGAAGTTGAAGAAACGCGTTGTCAGGGGCCGTATCCTGGACGGCGAGCCCCGCATCGACGGTCGCGACACCCGTACGGTGCGTCCGATCACGGTGCGTACGGGTGTATTGCCAAGGACTCACGGCTCCGCGCTCTTCACCCGTGGCGAGACCCAGGCCCTGGTGATTACCACTTTGGGCACCGAGCGCGATTCGCAGATCATCGACGCCTTGGAGGGATCCCGGCGCGAGCACTTCATGCTGCACTACAATTTTCCCCCGTTCTGCGTCGGCGAGACAGGCCGCGTCGGTAGTCCCAAGCGACGTGAAATCGGCCATGGCCGTCTGGCCAAGCGCGGTGTACTCGCCTGCATGCCGACAATCGGCGAATTCCCCTATGCGATTCGCGTCGTCTCCGAGATCACTGAATCCAACGGCTCCTCGTCGATGGCGTCGGTGTGTGGCACCAGCCTGGCGCTGATGGATGCCGGCGTGCCGATCAAGGCGCCGGTTGCGGGCGTGGCCATGGGTCTGATCAAAGAGGGCGACAAGTTCGCCGTATTGACCGACATCATGGGTGACGAAGACCACCTGGGTGACATGGACTTCAAAGTGGCCGGCACCGACCAGGGTATCAACGCCCTGCAGATGGATATCAAGATCAACGGCATCACCAAACAGATCATGGAGATCGCGCTGGATCAGGCCAAAGAGGGTCGTCTGCATATCCTTGACGAGATGAACAAGGTCATCAATTCCCACCGCGACGAGATGTCGGAGCATGCCCCCCGGATTATCGAGTTCAAGATCAATCCGGACAAGATCCGCGATGTCATCGGCAAGGGCGGTGTGACCATCCGCTCCATTACCGAGGAGACGGGCGCCACGGTCGATATCACCGATGACGGCGTGGTCAAGATCTTCTCCGTGGATAAGTCCGCCGGGGAGGATGCGCGCAAGCGGGTCGAGCTGATCACCGCGGATGTAGAGGTCGGCTCCACCTATGAGGGCAAGGTGGCGAAACTGATGGACTTCGGTGCCTTCGTTACGATTCTGCCCGGGAAGGATGGTTTGGTGCACATCTCCCAGATCTCCAACGAACGCGTGGAGAAGGTCAGCGACAAGCTCTCAGAGGGCGATGTGGTGAAAGTCAAGGTGCTGGAAGTGGACAAGCAGGGCCGCATCCGTCTCAGCATGAAGGCTGTTGAAGAGGCCTGATTGAAAGCCAGGTCAAGAAAAAGGGGCCGATCAGGCCCCTTTTTTTTATTCCATTGAATGGGATCCAAGGTCGAGAGGTTTTTACCTGAGTCCTATTTAAACCAGACATCCCAGATGACGAACAGCAGGATTGCACCCAGGCCGGTGGAGAGTAGGACGGTGCCTATGCCGACTAGTATCTCAGAACCGGAGATAAACCAGGGCTGATCCGCCCAGCGATTGTGGACACGCATCCTGTAGTGCTTGTTAACGAGATATCTCCAGCCTACGAGGTAGTCGATATAGGAGGGATTCTTAAAGGGTCTCAAGGAGTGTGTATCGCCGCGCATCGCAAATATCCCCAAATAAGGTGCAGTTACCCTCAGTCTGGCAACAACTATAGATTGCCACTCCAATGTTGCGACTCCGTGACTTTAATATGAAAGAATTGTGACAGCTCCCGCTGCAAGCCGCTAAGCGCGGTATTGGCGGTTGCGGTGACCGATTCCCGGTCCACCGAACACTCCAGGCAGTCGTAGTCGGGGAGGGAAGGCGGCGGTTGGCAGGAGAATGAATCCGATTGCTGTGAAGCCTCGTATAGAAGATTGAAAGCAGCATTCTTTCACTGACTAAATCTTGAATATATGAGGAATATCAAAATGAAAATGATACTAGCAACAGCAGCCATGATTCTGTCCGCCAACCTGTACGCAACCTCTTATGACGACCTCTACGGGGTGGTCGGCAACGATCACGACTTCTATATCGGTTCATCCGATTCGAACACCCTGCCCACGGCCGTTCAGCCCGGTATCGGTGATCAGTACGGAAGCTCGTTCCTCTACTCTGAGGGATTCGCCAAGACCAATAGCAAGTTGCAGCCTGGACATGGCGATGGATACGGCAGCAGCCTGATCGATGTCGGTGCTTCGGTTAACTGGTAATGGAACTCCCGCTTGAGCGGGGCCACTGCCCCGCTCATCTCCCGCCTTTGGTTTCACTCACCGCAGGATCAATTTGCTAAATCGATGGGTACAAAACTCACTAAGGTCCAATATGAACTCTTAACCCATTGAAATAATATAGAAAAATAAACAGAAAAAAAGGTTGCCTGGCGGGCTCCTCCGGCTGCAACCTGGGATCGAAGATCGCCGCTCGGTGGCGTAATGTTGAATTTCTTGGTGTTCTTTGAATCCAAATCCCGAAAGAGGACGTATATGGGAGTTAGGTGCGACTTGGTCGCCGGTATTGTCAATATCTGATCAACGTTGAGGTGAAATGTGCCGCCAACACACTCAACCTTTCCAGCACTGATCTTGCTGCTGGTACTTACGTCTTGTGCGACCTTCGATCGTCAGGCTGATCAATACACCGTCCTCCCCCAGGGGGAGATGGAGGCAGTGCGCAGTGAAGCCAAGAAACTGATCGACCGACTCCTAGAGGAGGAGATCGTCCCGGGTCTGAGCATCGCTCTGGTGGACGGAGAGGGACCTATCTGGCTCGAAGGGTTCGGCATGGCTGACAGCCGTACTGGCGAGCGAGTCGATAGCCGTACCCTATTCAGGATCGGATCCCTGACCAAGCCCGTCACTGCGATTGCAGTCATGCAACTTGTCGCGCTGGACAAGATCGACCTGGATGCACCCCTGAGTAAGCAGCTGAAGGGCTTTTCCATCCGCCATCACGAACATCAGGACCGGGCGCCGGTGACACCCCGCCAACTGCTGAGTCACCGCAGCGGTCTACCCAGCGACTTGCGCAAAGGCATGTACACGGATACGCCCTTCACCCAGGTGACGAAACTGCTCCATGATGAATATGCCGCCTATCGCCCCGGTAAGCTCTATAGTTACTCGAATATCGGCTATGACCTGCTTGGGCATTTGATTCAGCAGCGATCCGGCGTTGCCTACACCGAGTTTGTCGAGCGCTCTCTCCTTGCCCCTCTGGGAATGGAGAGCAGCGGCTTCACCCTTTCAACGCAGATGGCGGCAAGGCTCTCCGCCGGTCATATGGATGGCCTGGTGAGGCCTCATCCACCGCTCAGAGACACTCCCGCGCTGGGGCTCTACACAAGCGGTGAGGAGCTGGGACTGCTGATGAGCGCGATGCTCGGCCGACGCGTACCCGGTCTGCCGAATGAGCTGTTGAATCAGATGTGGCAGCCACAGACCTCGGATGGCCAGGTTTCGTTGGGTGTATTGCCGGGATTCGGATGGTTCGTTGAAGAACATTCGGTGCTCGGCAAGCATGTCCGTCACGGCGGCACAACACTGCTCTTCGGATCGGAGATGGCGCTGCTGCCGGAACAGGCTTTGGGTATTGCGGTGTTGGCCAATGGCGCAGGCAGCAACCGGGTTGCACGAGAGATGGCGACCACCATTCTCACCATTGCGGCTTCGCTCCGGGGGACTGTCCCGAAGCGGCGCCTGCAACGGATCGCGAATCAGGGGCCGTCCGGCTTCAATACGCCGTCGGGCGGTTATGCCACCGACCTTGGGCTACTGATGGTCGATGCGGAGCAGCCCAGACTCTGTGCCTGCATTATCGAGCGTATCCTCGATCTGGTGCGTTTTGATGACGGCAGCCTGGGACTGACGCCGGAAAGTATCAAGGAGCTGCCGGAGGGTTACCGGGTACTGGGTGAATTGCGTCTGCGCGAGCGCGAGATCAATGGCATGGATGTCCTGGTGGCAGACCGTAACGGCAATGAGATCATGCTGGGCAATAGAATCGAATCAGAGCGCTGGCAAGCGAGTTGGAAAGAGCGCTTGGGCAGCTACAGGACGATCAATCCGGATGGTGAGTTTTCGATTCAGGACCTCAAATTGAGCGATCAGGATGGTGTGCTCTGTCTGCACTACCGCGCACCTCATCTGAGTGAGAATCAGATCAGGGTCCCGCTGCAACCCATATCCGACACTGAAGCGGTGGTCCAGGGATTTGGTCGCGGCGGTGGGGAGACGGTACAGATCGTGGAGGTAAACGGTAAGCAATGCCTGAAATTTTCAGGCTACATGGGGGAGCCTCGGGATTAATAAAGGTGAAGCATGCCTTGGATTCAACAAACCCGTAACGGGGCGAATTCGCTTTTGCGGGCACCGCTGCGGTAGGTTTGCCGGTAACAGACGAGGGGGGCGACGAGTTGGCCAAGACTCTTGCCGCCATGACGCCATGCCAGTACTCTTGTGGCTGGTTCACATCCCTTGGGGGGATTCATGGCGAATGGAGATAGAGATCCACAGGATGCCATACAGCAGCGCAATCAGGAGCTGGAACAGTTGCTGGCCGCTTGTGCCCTCAACGATCGCAAGGCATTTTCCCGGCTCTACAGCATCACTTCAGCGAAACTATATGGCGTGGTGCTACGTATATTATACAGAGAGGAGTGGGCGCAGGATTGTCTGCAGGATGCCTACATCAAGGTATGGAACAATGCCGGGAACTATCGCGCGCAAGTAGCGGCGCCATTGACCTGGATGTCGGCAATCGCGAGAAACCAGGCATTGGACCTGCTGCGTAAGCACAAGCGCGAGGTGATGGAGAGTGATGACAAGGGTTACCAGGAGCAGGTTGACGGCAACCCGCTGCCACTGGAAGGCCTTAGCCGTAGTGACGACGGCATGCGTTTGCAGAGGTGTCTTGAGCAGTTGAAGGAGCAGCAGCGACAGGTCATTGCCCTGGCCTACTTCAAGGGATTTACCCACGATGAGCTGGCGGCCTATACTGACACGCCGCTGGGTACGGTCAAGACATGGATACGTCGGGGTCTGGATCAATTAAGGAGGTGTCTTGAGTCATGATGCCTGATAACGAACATGAAGAACGCGACATCCTTGCCGGCGAGTACGTCCTCGGTACCCTGGAGGGAGAGGCGCGCGTCGAATTTGAGCGGCGCTTGCAGACCGACATCCAGCTGCGGGAAGAGGTCGATGCTTGGCAACGACGCTTGGCCCCCATGCTGGACGCCGTTGAACCGGTGACACCGCCCAAGGCCGTGTGGGATCAGATCTCTCGTCGCATCGCGCCGGCCGACACGGGCGCGGCTGATAGCAGCGGTTTTTGGAACAGTCTCAGCTTCTGGCGCAATCTCGGTATGGTCACCGCCACCCTGGTACTGGTGCTGGGCATGACGCTGCTGACCACAAGGCAGCAGGTGATGGAGATGGAGAGCATCATGGTGGTGCTGAACGATCAATCGAGGCCCGGTTGGCTGGTGGGTGCGCCGGCACACGAACGTTTTCTCAAGGTCAAAGCCGTGGAACCGACTCCCTTGCCGAAAGGAAAAGTCTGTCAATTGTGGATGGAGGATGAGCGGGGACGCCTTCATCCCCTGGGACTCTTACCCCATGATGGCAGTGAACAGATGGACCTGCCTACAGCCCTTGGCGATCAGCATAGATTCAAGGTTTCGATCGAACAGCTGAATCAGCTGCCAAAGGACGAGCCAAGTGAGGAGATCGTGTTCGTGGGAAGTCTGACCGAGATCTAACGCTGCCGGCAGCATTGCTCCGGACGAAGAAATGCCCAGCCAAATCTCGGCGCGAGGGACGCTGTTGCTCCCGCGACAGCCCAGTAATGAAAATAGTGATCGATACGCTAGAGACCCATGGCGAAGACGCTTCATACATCGTTCGAAAATGGTGCGTTTCAGCGGTTAAATCATTAAGGAATGCTTAAAGAACCATTGCAGGGGGCTGTGCTGCCTCGTATTACTGACAATTCGTCACAATAAGTTCTCTTGAACCCCTCTTCGTGGTTTAATTTCCATAATTTTAGTTTGGTATATCCCTGCTTTAATGACGTAGGCTAGTGTGTATGAACTTCCTGTCATCGGTTGCTTAAAATTGGCAGGAGAGGAGGGAAACAGCCATGTGGAAGCGTCACGAGCTAGTATGTAACGCATTGTTATGAAACAACAAAAACGATATCAATGCATATGTGGAGCAGCAAAGGCCTGATACCTGATCTGAATTCCTATCGAGGGCGCTATACCCTTTTCTCCCTATTGGTCGGCGTGGCATTGATCAGTTTCGCCTACCTCGGATGGAGTCTGGTCAACAAGATCAGCCAGAGACAGATTGACAACATTACCGCACGTACCCTTGCGGCCGGTGTCCTGGTTGATGCCCAAACTCAACTCAATCTGTTGGAAAACAAGCTGCAGCGTATCCTCAACGAGCCGATGAAGGAGGAGTTGTCCGCGACCGAGGAGACGCTGCACAACCTTGAACAGGTACTCATCGACCTGATCGAATCGCTGAAAAACCTGCCGTCGGATGAAGGCATGCTGGCGGAGGGTATGCTCGAGGATAAGCTGCAACTTGAGCGGGAGGTGCAAAGACTGATCGAGGTCCGACGCGATGTCGAAGGCTGGTTTCCAGCCATGAACCTGATGCTGGAGGAGATGTACCCCCATAACAAGGGCATACTCAGCGAACTGCAGTTGCTGCGTCAGGAGGTGGAGGTGGGGTTTCCTCAGCATCAGCAGCTCGATGCAATCAACCAGATCTCCACGCTGCAGAGACTCTGGCTGGGAATCACCGGTGAACTGCGCCTGATGGTGGCCAACCGGTTTGGCCTGTTCGCCTCCAATCAAGAAACCGAATTCTCCCGGCGTAACGGCAATATCAACGATTTCGCCGAGCGCTTCATCACCCATTTGAATATTCTCGAGGACTATTTCGATGCCAATGACCAGGGGTTCATTCTCTCCGACAGCCTGACGGCTATGGAGGTCCACTACAAATCCTGGATGAAGCGCTACCAGCGGGTATTACAGTTTATAGAGAAGCCCACCTGGCGCATGGATCTGTATCTCATGCGCGAGGCGATTACCCCGCTGCTGGATCGCATACGTCAACGTTTCTCGCGTATCGATCTGACCCTCGATACCCAATCGGGGGATGGCATCACGCATCTCACCGATACCGCAAAACAGCTGTCGTTATCGATCCTTGGCATGGCTCTGCTGGGATTGCTGCTACTCTTTCTTGCCTTTCAGTTCATCAAGCGCAATCTGCTGCAGCCGATCGGTCATACCGCGGCGGCATTGAAACAGGAAGCCAGGGGTGGTCTGGAACCGAACCTGCCGGCGAAGAAAAATCTGCGGGAGATCCAGGATCTGATCGATGCCTTCAGTGATATGCGGCAGCAGGTACACAGTCGCCAGCGCCACCTGGATCATGTCGCCCACCACGATGCCCTGACCCAGCTTCCCAACAGGATTCTGTTTCACGACAGACTTGAGCATGCATTGGCGATTGCCCTCAGGGGAGATGGCCTGATCGGGCTTATGTTTCTCGATCTGGACCGTTTTAAGCAGGTGAATGACAGTCTTGGTCACTTGGTTGGGGATGAGTTGTTGAAGCTCATCGCCGAACGCCTGACCTCCCTGGTGCGCAGTTCCGATACTGTGGCAAGGTTGAGCGGCGATGAGTTTGCGATTCTGGTCGAGGGTATATCGAGTCGTGAAGATATGATGCCCCTCGCGGAAAAGATCTTGCGGGCGATCGAGCAGCCGGTCGAGGTGGCGGGCCAGGAACTGCGTGTCTCCGCATCCATCGGCATAGCGATGGCACCCTTGGATGATGTGTCAGCCGACTTTCTCATCCGCGATGCCGATACCGCCATGTATGAGGCTAAGCGACAAGGACGTGCCGCCTATCGCTTTTTCAACAACGAAATGACGGCTCGGGCCGCGGAAGGATTGCAGCGGGAAAATGAGGTCCGGCTGGCGGTGGAGGCGGGGCAGTTCAGCTACCATTTCCAGCCGATTCTCGAATCAAACAACGGCGAGTTATTCTGTTATGAAGCCCTGCTGCGTTGGCATCATCCGCAGCGCGGTATCCTGACTCCCGATCAGTTTCTGCCGGTTCTCAACGACACCGGACTTATCACTACCCTCTTCGATCCTCTTCTCGAGCAGGCGATTAGATTTCAAAAAGAGCAGAGTTGCGGTGCAGAAGATGTGGCCATCTCATTCAATCTCTCCGCCAGGCTGCTCAACGATCCGGTCTTTTGCCGCAATCTGCTGGAGAGTCTCGTGGTGAGCAGGATATCCCCGTACAGCCTGATCCTCGAGATAACAGAGGATATTCTGACCCAGGAGCTGGCCGAAGCAGACCGGTTTCTGCACCAGGCGAAATCACTGGGGGTAAGAGTCGCGCTGGATGATTTCGGCACCGGCCAGGCCTCCCTCGGTCATCTGCGACAGTTCCCCTTCGACCTGCTCAAAATAGACAAGGAGTTTGTCCACAATGTTGCCTTGGACAGCAACGATGCCAGCCTGGTGCGCGCAATGATACAGCTGGCGCATGCCTTCAATATCCAGGTCATCGCCGAAGGTGTGGAGAATGAGGGTCAGCTGACTTTTCTTCAGCAGCAGAACTGCGACTATATCCAGGGTTATCTGGTCGGATCCCCCAGGCACAAACAGCACACCGCCGAGGCGCTGCAGGCAGCGCTTCTGTTTGAAACCTGACGGTTTTCCTGACCAGTGGATGGTCGCGTTCGATCCTGCGTGGTGATCAGAACAAAATGACACCTGCAAGGCCTTGACAGAGAAGATAAAGTACCGTAGATTTCGCGCTCCCCTTTTGCATGGGTATCGCAACCCGATTCCCTGCAGAGACCTGTCCCCATCGTCTAGAGGCCTAGGACACTGGCCTTTCACGCCGGTAACAGGGGTTCGACTCCCCTTGGGGACGCCAATAAAACAATAAGTCACCGTGATTTATTGGCTGTTTTTGAGTTCTCAGAAGAAGAGAATTGTGGATCTGCGTTCACGCTGAAGCGCATTCAGGTGACTGTCTCAGATCTCTTATAGTGTGCGTTCTACACTAGCTTGTAGCAGTTTTGCTGCGCCTTCTAACGTAAAAACTGTACGATCAACCTGTTCAATTGGCTGACCGTGGTCACAATCTTTTCAGTGGCGTGCACACTTTGCATGGCGCCTTCCGCGGTGGCGCCGGCAACATCATTAACATTCACGATATTCTTGTTTATCTCTTCCGCTACTGCCGTCTGTTCCTCAGATGCAGTGGCGATCTGGTGATTCATGTCATTGATGGTATTGATCGCACCGGCAATGGTTTCCAGCGCCTCGCCGGCTCTGGCGGCCTGTTCCACGCTCTTGCCCGCGGTGTCCCGGCTCTTCTCCATGACCTGAACAGCCTCCCGGCTGCCATCCTGCAACTGCTCGATCATCGCCTCAATTTCGCTTGCCGATTTTTGCGTGCGCCCGGCCAGGGTGCGCACTTCATCCGCGACCACCGCAAAACCACGTCCCTGCTCACCGGCGCGAGCAGCTTCGATGGCGGCATTGAGCGCCAACAAGTTGGTCTGGTCTGCAATCTCTTTGATAACGCACAGGGCATCACCCATGTTGGTCGTATAAGTCGAAAGTTTTTCGATCACCGAGGCCGCTTTCTGAATCTCATCGGCCAGATTGTTGATGACCTCGATGGTCGTATCCACCACATCCTTGCCATGGGCGGCTTCACCCAGTCCCAATCCGGTGGACTCAGCCGCACGGTTGGCGCTTTCGGCCACCTCGCGAATGGTTGCCGTCATTTCGGTCATGGCGGTAGCCACCTGTTCAATTTCACTTGTCTGGGTGATCACTCCTTTGTTGGTTTGATCAGTGATGTTCGAGGTGTTTTCGGCTACCTCATTGAGCGTACGGGTGGTATCCGAGAGTCGGCCAATGACGGCTCTGAGTTGAGACTGCTGCATCCTCAGTGCCAGTTCGATGCGTCCAAAATCATCATCCCGACCGGTATAGATTCGACGCATCAAGTCATTATCGAAGAGTGATTTTGACTCCTTGACCAGTCTAGTAAAAGGCGTTGTAAGAAAGAGATTGACCCCTACAATCAGCACCAGCGTGGAGAATAGACCGACAGCGTTTATCGTGATGCTGCTATTCGCCTGACTGGTGATCGCATAGGGAAGAAGCGATAGCAGATTACCCAGGATCAACTTAACGTTCAGCCCAATCTTGCTGCCTATACCCGGTTTGACGGGCTTGCCTTGCAGAAGACGTTGATAGAGCGGTTCCGCTCTCTGTACCCACGCCGGATCGGGTTTGTATCGGACTGATTGGTATTCAACCGTTGAGCCTTCCTGCAGTATCGGCGTCACAAAGGCATCGACCCAATAATAGTCGCCATTTTTGCAACGGTTTTTCACCACTCCCATCCAGGGATTGCCTGCCTTGACTTCTGTCCAGAGATTCTCGAATGCGGCAGGAGGCATGTCCGGGTGGCGTACGATATTGTGGTTCTGATCCAACAACTCATCTTCGGAGAAGCCGCTGATGTTGATGAATGTGGGATTGGCGTAAGTGATGGCACCCTTCAGGTTGGTTGTTGAAAGGATGTTTTTATCCTCGCCAAAGACTACTTCATGGTCGGTAATCGGAAGATTTTTTTTCACTCTTATTAATCACTTATTACATACTGAGCAGGAGGTTAACTAGGGTTCCAGTGCTGTTTTTGTCGGTATGGCAAGTGAAAACTTTAGTCAATGATGTAATAAAAAGTGATTACCTATCCAAGCCCTTCTCATGGCGGTTGTCCTCAGCATCTTCCCACGTGGCGATGGCACGCTGGATCTGCCCAGGCGTTAACGCACCCGTTGTGCCTATTGAGAAGGGAGCACCCGCCCCACCTCATTCCAATGGCAGGGGGTTGGGAAGGACCTGTCTAGCGGTGAAGGAACCAGCCGGTTTACTAGGATTTTCCAAGCATGCCGTCGATGATGCCCTCGCACTCCAGCCAATCCTCCACATCATGACCCGGTTCGAAATTGCGCTGTTCGGCACGATAGTAGGCCATGGTCGCAATCATCTCATAGCGCTCTCTTGGGCTGATTGAGGCCTTTGCGCTGCCCTTTTTCACAGATTTTTTAGCGGCCACTTTCTTCGCGGCTACCTTTTTCTTTGCCGCCTTTTTTTTACTTACCTTGGCCTTGATTTTTTTCTTTGTTGCGGTGCTCTTTTCCTCTTTGCTGGCCACGTCATTTCTCCCCATTGCTAAAAGTAATAAATGTAGTTTAATAAGTGCGCGTGACAGTCTCGCTACAGCTGCTTTATATGCGATTCACGGTTGGCTTGTCTAGTCATTCCTAGGTGATAACGCTGGGTTTTGTGCGTCCCGTCCGTTGTTCGATTTCGGCCAGCTTCAGGGCGATGTCCACCAGGTCGGTCATCGCCGCCTCGGTGGCCTGCATCTGTTTGGATGGATCCGACTCGTAGGCCTCCAGGTAGACCCGCAGGGTTGCCCCCTCGGTGCCGGTACCGGAGAGGCGGAAAACAATTCTCGAGCCGCCGGCAAAGCCCACGCGAATGCCCTGGCGTTCCGAACGGCTGCCATCCACGGGATCCGTATAGGCAAAGTCATCGGCATATTCAACAGAATAGCCGTCAAGGGTTTGGCCGGGCAGCTGTGCCAGCTTTTCCCGTAATGAATCCATCAGCGCTTCGGCGTCTGCCTTGTCGATGGCTTCGTAGTCATAGCGCGTATAGTAGTTCCTGCCGAACGCCTTCCAGTGATCGGTCACGATCTTCTCCACCGACTGCTGTTTTACCGCGAGCATGTTGAGCCAGAAGAGCACTGCCCAGAGGCCATCTTTTTCACGAATATGATCGGAACCGGTGCCGAAACTCTCCTCGCCGCAGAGGGTTATTTTGCGGTCATCCAGCAGATTGCCGAAAAATTTCCAACCCGTGGGTGTTTCGAAGCAGGGCAGTCCCAGCTTTTCCGCCACCCGGTCCGCCGCCTGGCTGGTAGGCATCGAGCGTGCCACGCCGTTGATGCCGGCGCTGTAACCCTTGATGAGGTGGGCATTGGCGACCATCACGGCCAGGCTGTCGCTCGGGGTGACGAAAAAGTTGCGTCCCAGGATCATGTTCCTGTCGCCATCCCCATCGGAGGCGGCGGCGAAGTTGACCGCGTTGGCGCCCTGGGTGAACTCGACAAGCTGATGGGCGTGTACCAGGTTGGGATCGGGGTGGCCGCCACCGAAATCGGTACTGGGGGTACCATTGATCACGGTCCCGGGTGCCGCGCCCAGCCTCACCTCCAGAATTTCTGTGGCATAAGGTCCGGTAACCGCATGCATGGCGTCGAAGCGCATGGTGAAGACACCGGACTCGAAGAGCATGCGGATGCGATTGAAATCGAACAGCTCCATCATCAGGTCGGCATAGTCCTTGACCGAATCGATGATCTCGACACGGGTCTCACCCAGCCTGGTCTCGCCCAGGGTGTCGAGGTCGATGGGTGGCGTCTCTAAAATCCGGTATTCAGCGATCTCCTTGGTGCGCCGATAGATCGCTTCGGTGACCGCTTCCGGTGCGGGACCGCCGTTTGGGGTATTGAATTTGATGCCGAAATCTTCATCGGGACCGCCGGGATTGTGGCTGGCGGAGAGGATGATGCCGCCATCGGTTTTATATTTACGGATAATGCAGGAAGCGGCGGGGGTAGAGAGCAGGCCGCCGCAGCCGACCAAGACCCGGCTCACACCATTGGCGGCAGCAATGCGCAGGATAATCTGGATCGCGTCACGGTTGTAGTAACGACCGTCGCCGCCGAGGACAAGGGTGCCGCCCTTGAGATCCGACTGCGTATCGAATATGGCCTGTACAAAGTTCTCTAAGTAGTGAGGTGTTTGAAATACTTTGACTTTTTTTCTCAGACCGGAAGTGCCCGGTCGCTGGTCATCGTAGGGTTGTGTTTTGATTGTTACATTTTTCATTTTCTACTCGTTACAACATTTGCCATTTTTCCTATATGTTGCGTTATTCAAAAGCATATGGGAAGCCTCCCCGGCAACGGGCAGCCTTGTCGAGGTTGCTCTGGATGTTTATCTGGTTTGACAGCTAAAAGCACTTATAATCAAAAGCTTGCTGAGTCATGGCCGGTCATTGTCAGCGACAGGATAAAATCCACGGGCAGGTGCCACCGCAGGACCGGCAATCGATCGATCCCCTTGCGATCTCAATTTCTCGACTTATGGTTTTATCCTGCGTATCTTATTTCGAAACTCGCTCAACCCGGGCCTGGCCGCTATTTTTATTGCGAAATGGTTAAAACCTAATTTCGACTGATGAAGGACGAGAAAAATGATCATCAAAAAGCTGAATCATTTGAACATGGATCAAAGCCTATGGAGGCAAAGCCTCGGCACTCTTTTATCTTGTGTGCGGCATGGGTCTGTCCTCCGTCACAAGCACCATTTTCGCCGCCGACTGGGTGATCTCCCCGAGCGTCGGACTCCAGCACATCTACACCGATAACGCCCTCCTCACCAACGAAGATCCGGCGACTGACAACATCACCGTGGTCAGACCTACCCTGTCGCTGCTCAAGGAGGGGGGCAGGGCGACCCTGGATTTCAACTATGCCCCCGAATACCGCCACTACTGGGATGAGACCCATGACAACGAGGCCGTGCACTTCCTGCGCGGCGACGGCAATATAGAACTTGCGGAAAATCACCTGTTTCTCGATGGCTGGGTGAGGGCGGATAGAACCAACATCACCAGTTCGGGAAGATCCAGTACCCGGGGCCTGACCGGTGCCGTCGACGATACCGACTACTACACGGTGGGACTTAGCCCCTATTTAACCGCGAAACTGGGTGACTTCAGCGTCGTTGAAGCCAGGCTCATCGGCGACAAAGTCAAATATTCGGAAGATATCGATAACGACAGCACAGGCAAGCGGGCAGAGCTCGCATTTGGCAGCGGCAGCATGTTTACCAGCCAGATATGGGAGGTGCTGTTCCAACAGAGTAATGTGGATTACGAGAATCAGGATGATGACAACGAAATAAGGATATTTCGCGCAGAACTCATACAGCAGTTGACCGCGCAGTGGGCGCTCGCCTTCTCCGCCGGTTACGAGGAGTATGAACTGGTGCTGTCGGACGACAGGGACGACTCAACCTGGAGCCTGGGGGCAATCTACACGCCCACTTCCCGGACGCGCATCGCAGTGGGTGGTGGCGAGCGTTCATTCGGCGATGACTACTATTTCGATTTCAGCCATCGAACGGGTAAAACCGTATGGACTGCCACTTATGAGCAGGACTTTATCAGTGCGCGGGACGAACTGGGCGCGCAACCGCTGTTCGAACGCCTGGATGCATTTGGCAACCTGGTGCGGGATCCGATCCTGGAATCGACCACGGTACTGGTTCGCAGCGGCTACAGCCCCACCCTCAACGAGGACTATTATGAGACCGAGCGATTCTCCGCACAGTTTGTCTATCAGACGCTTCGGTCAAGTCTGACCTTGCGGGCCAGTCATCTCGAGCGAAATTACGACCGCACTGAAAGCGATACCGAAGACACCTCGCTGGCCCTGGTCCTGAGCCGCAGATTGACCCGAATGACCACCGGTTACCTTCATCTCACCGGCAATGATCACAAAGAGAATAACCTGGTCTACGATCAGTGGTCTGGCATGCTGGGTATGGCTTATCAGTTTAGTGCCGACAGCAGGATCGATTTCAACATCAACCGTCTCGAACGGGATGCAGAGAGAGAGGCTGACAGTTATACGGAGAATTCCGCCAGTATTACCTTCAGAACCCAACTCTAAAGCGCCGGGTAGTTGAAATTTTGTTTTGAATCCCCATATCAGGGGACGAAAAAAACTATCCTGATTTTGCATCATCAATCCAAATCGTTCGGAGACCTAACCTAGACATGAGTGTTGAAGCCCATAAGGAAACCCTTGAATTTCAAGCAGAAGTAAGCCAGGTGCTCAACCTGGTAATCCGCTCCCTCTACAGTAACAAGGAGATATTCCTCCGCGAACTGATATCCAACGCCTCGGATGCCGCGGAAAAACTGAGATTTGAATCCCTGACGGATGAGGCCCTGTTCGAGGATGATCCGGAACTGAAGGTGAGGGTAACCATCGACCAGGAGGCGGGAACCGTCACCATCTCCGACAACGGTATCGGGATGAGTCGTCAGGAGGTATCGGAGACCATCGGCAGCATCGCCAGTTCTGGCACGCGCAAATTTTTTGAGTCCCTCTCCGGGGACCAGACCAAGGACAGCGAATTGATCGGCCAGTTCGGGGTCGGTTTCTACTCCGCCTTCATTGTTGCCGACAAGGTGACCATCGTGACCCGCCGCGCCGGTTTGGGCACTGAACACGGCGTTCGCTGGGAGTCGGAGGGGGAGGGTTCCTACACCATCGAAAACCTCGATAAGCCGGGCCGCGGCACGGATGTCACGCTCCATCTGCGAGAGGACGAAAAGGAGTTTCTGGAGAGTAATCGACTGCGCAGCGTTATCTCCAAGTTCTCCGACCACATCACCATCCCGGTGGAGATGGAGAAGGAGTACTACGGCGAAGATGAGGAGAAGCCGGAGACGCCGGAGTTCGAACGGGTCAATAAGGGGACGGCGCTGTGGATGCGAAATCGCAGCGAGATCTCCGAAGAGGAGTACCAGGAGTTTTACAAACACGTCTCCCACGATTTCGAGAATCCGCTGCTTTACGTCCATAACAAGGTCGAGGGAAACAACGAATATACGGCCCTGCTCTATGTACCGCAGCGGGCGCCGTTCGATCTCTGGGACAGGGATCAGAAACATGGCGTGAAACTCTTCGTGCGCCGGGTATTCATCATGGACGAGGCGGATAAGCTGATGCCACGCTATCTGCGTTTCGTCAAAGGTGTGGTCGATTCCGACGATCTGCCGCTGAACGTATCGCGGGAGATACTGCAGCACAACCGCAAGATCGACACCATTCGCCAGGCCAATGTGAAGCGCGTGCTGAGTGCGTTGGAGAAGCTGGCGGAAGATGACAAGGAGAAGTACCAGACCTTTTGGGATCAATTTGGCAAGGTGATGAAAGAGGGACCGGCGGAAGACTACCCCAATCGGGAACGCATCGCCGGCCTGTTGCGCTTCGCCAGTACCGACACGGACTCGGACGAGCAAACTGTCTCCCTGGCGGACTATGTATTGCGGATGCAGGATGGCCAGGAGAAGATCTACTATATCACCGCCGACTCACCGGCCGCCGCACGCTACAGCCCCCATCTCGAGGTGCTGAAGAAGAAGGGGGTCGAGGTGTTGTTGCTCTCCGACCGGGTCGATGAGTGGCTGGTGACGAGCCTCACCGAATTTGACGGCAAGACACTGCAGTCGGTGGCCAAGGGTGCCCTCGACCTGGGCGATCTGGAGGATAAGGAAGAGAAGGAGAGCACGGAGAAACAGACTGAAGCGCACAAGAAGCTGCTGCAACGGATGCAGGACGTGCTGGGGGAAGCGGTAAAAGAGATCCGGGTCAGCCAGCGCCTGACCGACTCCCCCGCCTGCCTGGTGGTGGAGGAGCATGATATGAGCGCCAATCTCGCCAGGGTGCTCAAATCGGTGGGACAGGATGCCCCGCAAACCAAGCCGATCATGGAGATCAACGCAACCCATCCGTTGGTCGGGCGCCTGGAGGGTGAAGAGGATAGTGATCGCTTTGGTGACCTGACCAAGGTGCTTTTCGATCAGGCCCAGCTCGCGGAAGGTGGCCAACTCGACGACCCTGCCGCCTTCGTACGGCGCCTCAATAGCTTAATGCTAAAGCTTGCGGGAGGCTGATAGCCTCGGCATACCGGGTCTTCAGCAAATCCAACCATGGGGGAGAGAGCAAGAGGGGGGCTTTTCTCTCTCCTCCATAAACGCCCTATATCCACCCATTGATAGCCTCGACTGGTTCAAGCCTCTAGAGCGTGGCAAACTTCCTCGACCCTGATAACAAATCCAAAGGAGAATCAACATGCGCGTCATACTGCTAGGCGGACCGGGAGCCGGCAAGGGCACCCAGGCCAATTACATCAAAGAGAGGTATCAAATCCCTCAAATCTCCACCGGCGATATGCTGCGTGCGCACGTCAAGGCGGGAACGGAGCTGGGTGTGGCTGCGAAAAAGATCATGGATGAGGGCGGCCTGGTTTCAGACGACATCATCATGGGCATGGTCAAGGAGAGAATCGCTGAGGATGACTGTAAAAATGGGTATCTGTTCGATGGTTTCCCCCGTACCATTCCCCAAGCGGAGTCCCTAAAGGAGGCGGGAGTGCCCATCGATGCGGTGGTCGAGATCGATGTGCCCGATGGGGAGATCATCAAGCGCATGTCTGGACGCCGGGTCCATCTGGCTTCCGGCCGAACCTACCACATCATCTATAACCCTCCGAAATCTGAGGGTAAGGATGATGTCACCGGGGAGGATCTTATCCAGCGCGACGACGATCAGGAAGAGACCGTAAAGGCGCGCTTGAAGGTCTATCACGATCAGACCGAACCGCTGATCAGCTTCTACACCGATGAGGCGGAATCGGGTGCTTGCAATTACTTGAAAATCAATGGAGTAGGCGGCGTTGATGAGATTCGAGACCAGATCTTTCAAGGCCTTGGTTAAGACCCTCCTGGGCTGATTTGCACGATCGCAGAAGGAGAGACCGCAATCAGCTGCGGTCTCTCCGAAATCTACAGCCGCGTGATAAAGAGACGGTTTGTAAACGCATCCCCAGTGCAGATACGAAGTAACCATCCGGTATCGGTGGCCTATGTGATTCCGGGAAGAATTAAATTGGCTATTCTGATACCATCATTTCAATATTATTCGTTTCGCCAAGGGGCTGTGATGTGGCTGTAGTAGAACTGACCAAAGAAAACTTCGAATCGACGATCACAGACAACGATTTTGTCATCGTTGACTTTTGGGCTCCCTGGTGTGGGCCATGCCGATCCTTCGCGCCTACCTACGAGAAGGTTTCCGAGGATCACGAGAATATCGTATTCGGCAAGGTCAATACCGAGGAAGAGCAGGAATTGGCGATGCACTTTCAGGTGCGCTCGATTCCCACATTGATGATCTTTCGCGACAATATCATAATCTTTTCCCAACCGGGCGCGCTGCCGGAATCCGCCTTTCGCGAGCTACTGAGTAAAGCGGGCGAACTGGATATGAACGAGGTTCGCGCCCAGGTCGAAGCGGAGCAGCAGAAGGGACAAAACGCCTGATCCTCCGATTCAGCCTTCGGCGGCTACCTGTTTTGAGAGGTCCGTCAACGGCGGGCAGTCAAGGCGAGTTCGCGAACGCGCGATACTTACCCTAAAACACGCTGTACTTAGCTTCCAGGTGGCAAAGCGATCCGCTGCATGGCGGTGATCGCCGAGCTGTGCTCAGCGAGAAATGCGCCTGCCACAAGATTGACCCTGGATGAGGGTGTTATCCAGGGTTTTTTTGTAGGCCCGGCCTTCAGTCACCCCACTATAATAGTGCATGCCTGATGAAGAGAGAGTTGATACGATCCATGTACAGTACCGGTTACCCCTGGAGCCTGAACAAGCTGTTGGCCACGCGGCCAAGCATGGGCATGGTGCTGGATCTCAGCGAGGAAAACTACGCATTGCTGATGCGCCTTGCTCCCGCGCTGGGTGATTTCTCGGGCAAATACCAATCCAACCTTGAGCATGGCATGGATCTCCATCTTGAAGTTCAGGAGCAGACGCCATACACAACCCTCGTCCATCTGACCTACTATTTCAGCCATGCCGTGGGCGACTATCCAGACCCTGATGCCACCCTCAGGATCTATCACGACTCGAAGCAGATCGATGTCCTGGATCTTCGACAATCGAGCCTGCCGTTGCATCGATGGGGGGACAATCCAACCCTCGATCAGCGCTGGCGGATCAACCTTTTTCTCTCCAAATGGCTACGCTACTGTGTGGCGCAGGGGCATAGGTTTGCCGCGAAAGATCGTGTGTTTTCTAGCAGTTTGCTACAGCCGGAATATACCTGAGTAAAGTGCTGGGAAGTCAGAATCTCATGACTTTGGGTACTCGCCGTGGCATTCAGTTTGGGGTACATTACAACGATATGTTGAGAAATCTGGATGGCTCCGGGTAATTCAAGGGATTGCAAGTCCGGCATCCTTATATAAACAAGAGGGACCTGATGAGATACAAAGATGATCAAAGTTTTGCTGGTTGATGATCACGAGCTGATCAGAACCGGTGTAAAAGGCATCTTGGACAAAGCCCACGATATCGATGTCTCCGGGGAAGCATCGAATGGTGAAGAAGCGATTGAACTGGTGCAAAAGATTTCTCCGGATGTCGTGCTTATGGATGTCAATATGCCGGGCATGGGCGGTATCGAGGCGACTCGCAGATTGTTGCGTATCAAGCCCGACCTCAAGGTTATCGCCCTGACCGTTCTCGACGACGATCCCTTTCCTTCCCGCCTGCATGAAGTGGGGGCGATGGGTTTCCTCACCAAGGGCTGTCCTGCGGATGAGATGATTCGTGCCATCAGGGCGGTGGATGGCGGTCATCACTACATCGCCTCGGACGTGGCCAGGAAACATACGCTCACAGAGTGGCAGGGTAGTTCCGACAATCCCTTCAAGGTGCTTTCATCGAGGGAAATACAGGTACTGTTACAGATTCTCGAGGGGCACAAGAACCTGGAAATCTCGGATATCCTCTCTCTCAGTCCGAAGACCGTCAGCACCTACAGGCAGCGCATCTACGATAAACTCGACATCAAAAACGATGTTGAACTGACCCGCCTTGCCTATCGGCACGGAATCCTGAAAGACAGCGAAAACAGTACATGACCTTCAATGCAAAGTGCCGACTTTGCCCCCGCCTGGTTGACTTTCTTGGCCAAGTGAAGGCCGATTATCCCGACTATCACGCAGCGCCGGTGGCGCCCTTCGGCGATGCGGAGGCCCGCTTGCTGGTAGTCGGTCTTGCGCCCGGCCTGCATGGGGCCAATGCCACCGGTCGTCCCTTTACCGGCGATCATGCCGGGATCCTGCTCTATCAGACCCTTTACGATTTCGATTTTTCAAATCAGCCCGAGGCCAGCTCGCGAAACGACGGCCTTGAACTCCGCGACTGCAGGATAACCAATGCGGTGAAATGCCTGCCCCCTCAGAACAAACCGGTGGGCAGCGAAATCAACCAGTGCAACGGTTATCTGCGCAGCGAACTGGATCGGATGCCGGCGAACAGTCTGATCCTGAGCCTGGGCTCGATCGCCCACCAGGCAGTCATCAAGGCCCTGGGACTGAAACAGAAGGCCTTTGCCTTCGCCCACGCCAGGGAGCATCGCTTGAGCGACGATCGATTGATGATCGATTCCTATCACTGCAGTCGCTACAACACCCAGACCCGCAGGCTTACCCCGGCGATGTTTCAGCAGGTCTTCCGGCGTGCCCGGTCATTGCTCGACAATCGATAGCTCTGTGTCTTGTCTTACACTCCGGATAACGGCTATCAGATCCGTTGGTCTGCAGTGTTGCAGAAGGCAAGATTCCGCATAGATAGCGTTGGTTCAGCCGCCGTCGCGCTGTCGCCTCAAGGTTAAAGCTTGGTAATATCGCCAATTCCACTAGAGGTATGACTATTTCTGAACCATGCAGCCGCGGGAAGCATTCGATTATGCCGGTTTTCTCAATACCCTGACCACCAGGCCGGGGGTCTATCGCATGCTCAATGCCGCGGGCGACGTACTCTATGTGGGCAAGGCGAAGAACCTGAAAAAGCGGGTCGCCAGCTATTTTACCCGCAGCCTCAATCAGCGTATCCAATTGATGGTGGGGCAGATCGCGCAGATCGAGGTCATTGTCACGCATACGGAAGCGGAGGCCCTGCTGCTCGAAAACCACCTCATCAAGTCCCTTAAACCCAAATACAACGTACTGCTGCGGGACGATAAGAGTTATCCCTATATCTATCTCTCCACCGATCATCGCTATCCCGCGCTCTCATTCAGGCGGGGTGCGCGGCGGGGCAAGGGGCGCTATTTCGGTCCCTATCCCAGTGCCGCATCGACACGGGAGACCCTGCAGGTGCTGCAGAAGCTGTTTCCGGTGCGCCAATGCGAGGAGAGCTTCTTCCGCAACCGCTCCAGGGCCTGTCTGCAGTATCAGATCAAACGTTGTACCGCGCCCTGTGTCGGCCAGGTCTCGGCGCAGGCGTACGGGGAGGATGTAGATCATGCGGTGCTGTTTCTGGAAGGCAAGACCAGCCAGGTCATCGATGAACTCGTGGCGCGGATGGAGCAGGCCTCCGGCGAACTCAATTTCGAACAGGCGGCCATCTACCGGGATCAGATTAAACACCTGAGGAGGATCCAGGAGAGGCAGTATGTCAGCGGAGAGGGGGGCGATCTGGATATCGTCGCCCTGGCGAAACGGGGAGGGAGCGTCTGCATCCAGGTCTTCTACATTCGCTCGGGGCGCAATCTCGGCAACAAGTCGTTCTATCCGTCGGCACCGCGGGATGCCAGCGAAGCAACGATCCTGCAGGCATTCGTCTCCCAGTACTATCTGGAAAAACCGGTTCCGAGCGAGATTATCCTCACCCGGCAGCTGGCGGAGCAGGCCCTGCTGCAGGAGGTGTTGAGCCAGCAGGCCGATAAACGGGTCCGCATCAGCAGCCGGGTGCGCGGGGAACGTGCCCGCTGGTTGAAAATGGCCCAGGGGAACGCCGAGATGGCGCTGCAGGCCAGGCTCAATGCCCAGGCCGGCATGGAGGAGCGGTTGCTGGCCCTGCAGCAGGCGCTGCAGTTGCAGGCGCTTCCCGAACGCATGGAGTGCTTCGACATCAGCCATACCCGGGGGGAGTCAACGGTCGCCTCCTGTGTCGTGTTCAATGAGCAGGGGCCCCTCAAATCGGACTACAGACGCTTCAATATCGAGGATATCACCCCGGGGGATGATTATGCCGCCATGGCCCAGGCCCTGGACCGTCGCTATCGAAGGATCAAGAAAGGTGAGGTGGCGCTGCCCGATATCCTCTTCATCGACGGCGGCAAGGGTCAGATCGGCGCCGTCCATGAGCGCCTGCAGGACCTGGGCGTCTCGGGTTTGACCCTGGTTGGGGTGGCGAAAGGCGTGGATCGGAGGGCCGGTATGGAACAGCTCTTCTTGTTGGGGCGCAAGGCACCCATTATACTGCCAGCTGATTCAGCGGCATTGCATTTGATCCAGCAGATTCGGGACGAAGCCCATCGCTTTGCGATCACGGCGCACCGACAGCGACGTTCAAAGACCCGAAACCGCTCTATTCTGGAGCAGATACCCGGTATAGGCCCCAAGCGCAGGCAGCGATTGATGAAGCAGTTTGGCGGTCTGCAAGAGCTCTCGAGGGCAGGGATAGAGGATATATCCAGTGTCGAGGGTATCAGTACAGCCTTAGCGGAGCAGATCTATCATGCATTTCATGAGAAGGGTTAGCGATCAAAATGTGGAATATTCCTAACATTCTCACACTGTTACGAATTGTCCTGATACCGGTGTTCGTGGTGTTTTTCTACCTGCCCGTCGAGTGGGCCCGGTTCAGCTGCGCGGTGGTGTTCTCGGTTGCCGCCGTCACCGACTGGTTTGACGGCTATCTGGCCAGGCGCTGGGGCCAGGTATCCCCCTTCGGCGCCTTTCTCGATCCGGTGGCGGACAAGCTGATGGTGGCGGTCTCCCTGTTGCTGCTGGTACAGTCGGAGCCGACGCCCGCATTCGCCATCCCCGCCGCGGTGATCATCGGTCGGGAGATCACCATATCCGCGCTGCGTGAGTGGATGGCCGAACTTGGCGCCAGGACGATGGTTGCGGTCTCCCTGATCGGCAAGTTCAAGACCGCGGTGCAGATGATTGCCATCCTGCTGCTGATCTATGAAAAGCCCCTGTGGGGCATTCCCATCTACACCGTCGGTTTCGTGTTGCTCTACATAGCGGCCATCCTCACGCTCTGGTCGATGGTGATCTATCTGCGTGCCGCCTGGCCCAGTCTGCTGGGTGAACGCCGCATGAGCGGGTCATTGGAACGGAAGTAGATAGGGAGCCCACACCCGTCATAACCGCAATTCCCGGACCCTTGAACTGCTAAGCTTAGCAATAGGGGATATTGAAGTAATTAGAGGAGGTTTAGGATGAAAAGTCTGTTTCTCTCAATCAGTCTCATCTTCATGGTTGTGGCCGCTTCACAACTCTTTGCGCAACCTCCAGGCTACTATCATCCAGGTATGTCATACGACAGGGCAGGTCAAGGCCCGTCGTCCTTCCATGTAGAGCGACGCGTCAGGTTCAAGCAGGATCAGGATGCGTCCGGCTATCATCTGCGCATCCTCCTCCAGGGCTACTCACCGGAATCGATTCAGGTGAGCGTGGACGGGCGCTCGCTTCTGGTGGAGAACCAGGAGGCCCACCGCGTGGAAAACCGCAGCGAGCGCAGTTACAGCTTCTCCACGTCATCCTCATCGATGCGCCGCCGCTTCAGGCTGCCCTGGGATGCCGATCTGACTGCGATGCAGAGAACGGAAAAAGAGGGCGAGATCGTCATCACGCTACCCTACAGGACTTATTAATCAAGGCGGCTGCAGAGGGCTCCCTGACCTGGCTGCGGGCTTGACAGACGACGAACTGTAGCTACAATACGCCCTTCCCTGAACAAAGCGGGAATAGCTCAGTTGGTAGAGCACAACCTTGCCAAGGTTGGGGTCGCGAGTTCGAGTCTCGTTTCCCGCTCCAAGTTGAAAAAGGCCTCGGCACCCCGGGGCCTTTTTTGTTTGAACAAACCCTGATCGATCAGGGAGCGCCGAACAATTCGATTCATCTGCGATAGGTGATAGAATGAACCATTTAGGCTGAGTGGCAGAGTGGTTATGCAGCGGCCTGCAAAGCCGTGGACCTCGGTTCGATTCCGGGCTCAGCCTCCACCTCCTTGCCCTGTCGCCATCAAACCCGCTTCCCATCGCCCGGGTGGCGAAATTGGTAGACGCAAGAGACTTAAAATCTCTCGACCCTTGGGTCGTGCCGGTTCGATTCCGGCCCCGGGCACCATCTCAGTATCTGAGACCGTCCGGTCAAGTCCGGTTATCTTCTCAAGCACCTGAGGAATTGTCAGTGAAGATGCTTCAGGTTGCCTCATCCCTGGGATTCGCTTCTGGAGGACCGGCTGGAGCCGTGAGCGGAAAGGTGGCTCTAAAAGGCGGTGAAAGACTCCCTTGTTACGCTTTTTTCTTTCTTGCGTTAAAGCCTATTAAACCCAGGAGGCCAGTGCCAAATAGCCAGGCTGCCGCAGGAATCGGTACCGCAGAGATTGATCCGCTCCCGTTCATCTGCGCCGTGATATCGCCATTACTGTTTTTAAATCGGATCACGAACTGAAGATCGGACACTGGCGGTGTATCAAGAAGATCGCCTGTTGTTAAAGGTGATCCGAATGGCATGATCAGATTGAGGCCCACGAAGTCTGGAGCTAAGCCGTCTAGCATCCCAGAAAAACCGGCGTTGTGGGAAATGGAATCAGAAGTGAAACCGGAGGTGTCCTGTCGGACTTTGATATGACTGGTCTCACCAGGACTTAAGACAGAATCACTGCTATTCGGGCCGCTAAAATTGAATGTGCCTATGGTGAAGTTCAGTGAATCAATTGCATTTGAATACGTGGTTTCATCAAATGCCGGGAAGGAGGACAGTGTTCCTGCTGTGCTGGTATTGAATACCATGCTGCCGTTAAAAATGTCACCACTGGCAATCGAAGTAATGGAATCGGGGGGGCTGAAATTACTCACGGAATTGATCGATCCCGAGAAGGCCCAAGTCACAAGCGCGGCATGAACAGAGAATGATATAACAGTAAATGAAATGAATAGAACCAGTCCCAGCAATCTCTTCATGAAATTTCTCCCACCCTTTAATTTTACCTTTGCGCTAAGTCCAAGATCCCCTTCTAGTATAAAAAATATATAATCAAAGTCTCTTAAGGTATGGGTAAAACTACTATTTTTTTAACTCAGATTAATCAAACCTTAAGAATTCTATTTTTCTTTCATAAACAGAGAGATATACTGAAAGCAAGGGAAGAGGAGTATTAAAAAAGGGGCCGAAGCCCCTATCTTATGCTTTGTTCTTGCGGTAGTTAAACCCAAATATCCCTAGGAGGCCTGTACCGAAGAGCCATACAGCAGCTGGGACGGGGACTGCTGAAATATTTGTTAAAGTAAGATTCTGAGAGGTTACTGTTGTATAAAACACATTCTCATCGAAGGCAGTCTCTTCAACATTGACTATGGACCCTATAGTCCACAAATCCAATCCGCCTTCTAATCTTATGAAATTATCATCTGAACCAGTTAAGAAAATGACACCTTGACCTGCAGGAGAGTCTAATTCAAGACCTTCTTTATACACAGCGATGTCGCCAGCAGAATCGAAAGACCCACCATTAACCTCATCAATAAGACTGCCAGAGAGCAAGTCTACATAGAAGTAGTCTCTCGATGGCGGAGAATCAATTAGATTAGGGTTTAGAGAGCCATCGTAATACATCTCAATTGGATCTCGTGCTCTATCAATTAAAAATGTATATGAGACAGAATCTCCAACTGAAATACCTGCTACAGCTGCTGCACCAGCGTCATCAAGAATGTGAGAGATAGTGCCTGAAAACGTATATGTGAATGGTGCTGCAAATGTACTTGTGGTGATACCAAAAAATACAATAAAAATGAATCCTAATAACTTCTTCATAACCTGCTCCTAACCCTTTTGTTATTTCTTACACCCTATGGTGTAAATTCAATCCCTGGCCACTAAAGCACAAATCATGCCTCCCATTTAGAATCAATGGGTTAGATATTACCAAAATATGACTTGTAAGTTATTCCGACGCTATACGAATTAGGTTCATAACAAGATCAATGATTTGCATATAGCACTTGTGTACAAACGACCGAGAGTGACTATAAAAGGGCCGAAGCACCTAAGTGTAGAGGAGCTATCTTGTTTTCCGTAGTCAAGTTACACCAATGCCAATAATGCCTGCGCTCAGAAAGTGGAGAGTGGAGGGTTCTGGATAGGAGGGGAGACCTGAAAGTTTGTTAAATACTAACAAGGATGAACCATCTGAGGCTACGAAAATGGATGTCCCTTATTATGCTTATTATGTTTCTTACTGCGAAGTCAGATAGGCAATTCTTGGAAAAAGAATCCATCGACATCGCCGATGGATTCCTGAATAGTAAACTGAGGCTGTTTTGTTTTATCGTTTTGGAATAAACACAGTATTAATGGCTGGTGCATGAACTGTAATGCCCGTCAGGTACTTCACCCTGCCCTTCTTATGGACTTTGTAGTCCTTGCTCACCGGGTAGTACCAATCGCCTATCTTGGCAACGGGATTCGCTGAATCTGTCAGGTCGAGAACATTATCATCATAGGCTTTCCACGGTTTCGATCCCCGTAGTCTCAAACCGAGTGCCTCTGCGCCTATTGTGGCAAGTTCGGTGTTGTCGATGGTACCCACCACTGGTCCATCGGGTCCAAGGGACCACAGCGGTACGTCTTCACCTGTGTGGCCATGAGTGGTCCAGCCATATGTCGTCAGCTCCCTGCTAAGATACTCAGCAATAGGATAGTATCCATCATAGGCACCTTTGTCATTTAGTGTATCTGCTACATATTCCGCGTGTTTAACCTCCATGTTTTGTGCCCAGTAGTCCCCAAGGTATTCGGCAAAGGTGTCGCGAACGATACTAATATTTGCAGGGATAGGAATCTCATTAAGGAGTCCTTGGATTGTCATGGATGCGTCCTTGATCGGGTCTATGAGGTCTTCGAGACTAGTGCCCGTGTAACCCGGTGGATACTCAGATTGCTCGTGACCGATACTCAGTGCGCCGGTGTTGTGATCGGGGAAGATCAAGACCAACGTCTTGCCGTCTTTTTCTGCGAATGCAATCGCCTTCCCCACCGCCTCATCAAACGCAAGAAAATCACCAACCATGTAAGCTGCGTCGTTTGCGTGACCAGCCCAGTCCACTTGGCTGGCTTCCACCATCAGGAAAAAACCGTCTTCATCCTCAGACAGAAGTTGAATCGCTTTCTCTGTCATATCGGCAAGGGACGGTTGCGATGGATGTAGATCATCCCGGTCAAGTTCGGGGTCCATATGGCTATCATCAAACATGCCCCAAGCCGGACCATATTCCAGATTATCCATCCCTTCGGCGCTGTCAACAAATGTATAGCCGCGGTCCAGCAGGACATCGATGAGGTTTTCTCCGTCTGTTCGCCTCCCTCCCCAACTATCGCCGAAACTCGTGGCGTACAGCTCATCTTCTGGAATCAAGTGACGTGCCCCGCCACCAAACACCACGTCAATATCGTTGTAGACCATGTGCTCCATGATCTCGTTGTCCTTACCACGATCATCAATGTGGCATGCATAGGCAGCAGGAGTGGCATGTGTAATCCGGCTGGTGGAGATCAGACCGGTTGCCATGCCAGCCCTCTCAGCAGCTTCCAGAAGGGATTCAAGTGGTTCAAAAGGCTTTGCAGTGGGTTTAAAGCCGGTCAGAAAACCTAGGTAGTCACCGTCAGGGGCTATTTCACTGGGACCAACACCCAGAAAGCGCACCGATGTTTTGTGGCCGGTGGCGAAGGCCGTAGCGGCAGCAGCAGAACCGGTAATCACAGAGTTAGCCATGTAGGTCTTTACAGAGCCGCTGTTTAGGCCATCTATGTTGAGTGCAGAGCCTTTTACCCAACGAGCAAGCGTCTGTATGCTCTGGGTGCAACCATCAGGTACCATGACAATTAGGTTCTCGACTTCTATGTCATCTTTCCAAGCTTTATCGTCTTTCCAATCTCTACCGTCTTTCCAATCTTTGTCAGCCCAGACCGAAGGAACTACAAAGACCAGGGCTAGTAATGTAACTGCAATGATTTTTGCTAGTCTTTTCATCGGGTCCTCCACAACGTTGTTCGAACGGAGCAGCATTTTTTCAACGAGAAAGCGTGAATGTTCGGCAATATTGGAAACTTATCACTAACTTCTCGTGTGACTATAAGATAGAAGTAAGTCGTTTCAGGCCTTTTGCCGCGTGATTAAATTGATTCATCTATTGATTTTCATCAGGTGCAGTTGTTTTTTTTATTTACGTTTAATATTGTCATTGAAAAAACAGAGATTTGCCTGCCAGGATGAGTAGTTTAGGTAATAACAAAATGTTCATCAGAAGGTAATACTTAAAGATATGCATTTAATAAAGAAGCAGTCAATTGTGAGGTGGATATAAGATTCTATGCTCTTAACGAAAAAGCAGTATGTTTGGTTTATCCTCAAGGTGCTCTTTAGAGGTAATTAGCTATGGGCTGGTGAAATAAAACTACTTTTACTATTTAGCAGCTAAGTGAGACCACGAGTGTTAGTTCAGGGATGACCAATGTCGTTTCAATTGATAATTGTAATAGGCCAACTGGGACAATTGATTAGATCTTGCTAAGACAGTTGTTATGTCAGTAGAAGATCTTTTCAAGAAAGCAAATGACCACTTAACTCCAAGAGAATTTTTACTTAAGAGATTTAAAACTTCTTTTGAATAAAAATTTGAACCTAAATACCATTAATGAGACAAATAATACGACTCCGGCCCCGGCACGGCACCATTTGGTTGCTACAATTAACGGCGGAAGAATCTGCCCATTTCCATTCAGTTAAGAGGCGCTGTTGCTTCGTCGGCATGTCACTCATTAGCGCTGTATCAAAGAATGCAGTCTGTCCGAGTGGAAACAATCTAAATTTTGGCAATCCGTCCAAGACTGGCTGCAAATCAGTAAATATTTTGCATCCAAGCATTGGTGCAGGCTGTCAACTCACTGGTATTTACAATGGATAGCCAGGCGTTGGTTGCTAAGCTGGTGAAGAAAGACGGAATAGCGGCGAGACAAGGGAGACTGGGAAGTCTATTTTAAGTGATTAGTTTCTTTCGGTAACTCATTCCAAGCAGACCCAGAAGGCCGGAGAAGAAGAGCCAGGCCGCGGCCGGGATGGGAACAGGAACAATGTTGGACAAGCGGAGGTTGGAGATAACCAGGGTTTGATTTCCAATAGCGTTGGACGCGACTTCCATTCCGGAGACGTAGATGCCAACGCTCCACAGATCGATATCCAGGCTGCTGGTTATCTGGATAAAGTTGTCTGCGGAACCGCCGCGCAACTGGGTGTAGCCGCTATTGGTGTTTCTGAAACCACGATTGTATTCCGCGGTATCGGTGGGCGCGTTGAAATACCCGCCGTTTACCTCGTCGATTACACTGCCGGATAACAAGTCATCGAAGAAATAGTCCGTTGTGCCTGTGTCGGTGAAGAGCTGCGTGGATCCGTTGTTTTGTGTGAGCGTGCCTGGCAGATCCCTGTCGACCGAGAATCTATAGGTGATCGTGTCTCCGGTAGTAATGCCTGCTATCGATGCAGCGCCCGCGCCGTCATTGATGCTGGTTACCTGGCCGGAAAACGTATAACCCATGAGTGCCGCATTGGCGGCAGCTGAAAACCCGATCAGACCGACTAGGAACAATACTGATAATTTCTTCATGACTGGTCTTTTATGCTTTTAAATCCCATGCGGACAGGGAATCCCTATTCTGGGATTTAAAGCACAATTTGTGCCTTACCTTTAGAATCAGTGAGTTAAAAAACACCAACATTTGATTTGTAAGTAATTCCGACGATAGATGAATTTCGTTCCGGATATACCAAACAGCCCGGGCAATTGTCCAATCCCGGGAAAAGAAGAATGCACCTCCCTGTGCAACTAATTTTGTATCGACACACATAGACTCTGTTTCAAGCCTCGATTGCTGTTTGGCCAGTATGAATACCGTTTTACTATCCCCCTGCATGGCCTCTCAATAAAGGCAAAATCATCAATTAAATCAGCTGTGGAAATCGGGAATGAGTGAATCCCACATAGGGAAAACAGAATCAAACCGCGAGATTTCCTCGATGAAATCTTTCTTGAATGACTGACTACTGTCGTCGCAGCGACAGCGGATCCGCCACTATATAAGAAAGCTACGAAACCTGAAGGATCTATTCTATGGGTAGTAATACCCAATCTAAACCGCTGAAATACTATGCTCGCCATAATCCGGAGCTGACCAAGCAGGTTCATTTGGCAACCTGTGGGGAGAACAGCCCGTGATACGCACAAGATCTCGTCAGCCCTTCATCAATAGGATATTGCAGTGTCAGTATAATTTACAGTTTTTGGCATTCAGTTGGAAATGCAAAATATAAATAACAGAAAAATAACGAAAAATATCACTTGGTTTGGTTATTGCAATTCACTTCGTACAGATTTCATCGTCGGGGAGAATAGTGTTATGAGTAAGAAGGAAAACCGTAGACAATTTTTAAAGGAACTCGGGGTACTGACAGCAACGGCAGTTTTACCGGCAGCCCTCATTACAGAGAGTGCGTCTGCCAATACGGAGTCGCCGGCCCGGGTGACCAAGAAGAAGGTTGCGAAGAAGAAGGTTGCAAAGAAAAAGGTTGCTAAGAAGAAAGTGGCCAAGAAGAAGGTTACGAAGAAGAAGGTACCCAATAATGTAGTCTATTGTGACCAGGAGGATTGCGGTCCAAACGGATACTATCCGCCCGGTGGTGAGAATGGCGAGCGCGTCTCCGTACCTGAACCAACAACTTTGGGTTTGATGACAATTGGGCTTGGCGCAATGGCTTTCGCGAGAAAGAAGCGGGGCAAGAAGGAGGATAGCGAGAAGTAGCGACTTTCGTTAGCCAACAATCCTGTCTCTTCAAGAACCCCGCTTCGGCGGGGTTTTTGGTTGGTCCCTAGGTGATCAGCTTGTTAAAGCTTAATCATCATTCGTGCTTAGGATGTATAGAGGTGTCAATGGCTTTGTATTGTGCGCTCATATGGGTTTGATATTGTCCGGGCTGATGTTTTTCGGACTGTTCACACTGCGGCTGACAGGATAGAGGGTGATCTCCCCGGCCTCATGCGGCAGCAGCAGGGGCTTTAGGATTGCCGGCTCCCTGGTGTCCTTATCGAGCCAGGCGTCATAGTTATCGGGAGAGAGTATCACCGGCATCCTGTCGTGGATGGCGGCGATTTCACCCTTGGCCTCGGTGACGATAATGGTGCAGGAGTCGATCTTTTCGTCCCCGCTGCCTTCCCAGTGTTCGTACAGGCCGGCAAAGGCGAAGGGTTGGCCGCTTTTGGATGTGATGCAGTAGGGTTGCTTCCCCTGGCCGGTCGATTTCCACTCGAAGAATCCGCTCGCCGGAATCAGGCATCTGCGATATTTGAAGGCCGCACGGAATGACGGCTTGGTCTCGATGGTCTCGGCGCGGGCGTTGATGGTGCGGTACGCGAATTTCTTGTCTTTGGCCCAGGCGGGGATCAGTCCCCAGCGCAACCAGACAAATTCCCGGTTATTTTCCCCCGATATGATCGCCGCTATCTGCTGCGATGGCGCTATATTGTAGTGAGGGCTGAGTTGCGGCACGAAGGGCAGGCCGAAATATTCGAGCATATCTTCCGCTGTTACATCGAGGTAGAACCTGCCGCACATGGATCCTTTGTTCTCATTGGATTTTAACAAGAGCACCGGCAGCCGACGGCTCGGCAAGGCCGGTCATGATGAAACAAAGTAGTAGCAGGGCAGATTGCTGTCAAATAGATCACCGTCACAGATTCATTGAAGGATAATTTGCGTCATTCCGAACCTCAGTATGAAAGTAGTTAGAGACAGCTCCATCCAGGTTGAATTCCACCATAGCATCGATGAGTTGGGCCAGGATGAATGGGATCGGTTGGTGACCGATAACAATCCCTTTCTCATGTACGCCTTCCATGCCGCGTTGGAGCACCATGATTGCGTGGGTAGAAAGTTCGGTTGGCTGCCATGCCACCTGGCAGTACGGGCGGATGGCCGTCTCCTTGGGCTATCCCCGCTCTATATCAAGACCAACTCCTACGGCGAATTTGTCTTTGATCATGCATGGGCCGATGCCTATCAGCGAAACGGCCAAGACTACTACCCTAAACTCATTAGTGCGGTACCCTACACCCCCGCCTATGGCGAGCGCCTGCTGGTCGATCCCGAGGCGGATAGCCTGCAGCTGAGAAGGCTGTTGATCACCGCCGCCAGGCAGATGGCCGTTGAATCGGGTTTCTCTTCCATGCACTGGCTCTTCACCACGGAGGAGGAGGGCGAGGTGCTAAGGTCGATGGGGATGATGGAGCGTCTTGGATTGCAGTTCCACTGGCACAACCGGGGCTACGAAAGCTTCGATCAGTTTCTCTCCCAATTGACCGCAAAACGCAGGAAGAACATCAGGCAGGAGCGGCGAAAAGTCGCAGAAGCCGGCATCCGTTTTCGCGTGCTGCGGGGGGATCAGGTCACTGCAGAGGAGTGGCGGCTGTTCGCCGACTTCTATGCCAAAACCTTCGAGGAGCGCTATAGCCTGCCGACATTGAACGCCGGCTTTTTCCAGGAAGTCGGTCGGAGCATGGGTGAGCAGGTGATCCTGATACTTGCGTATGACGGTGCGCTCTGTGTCGCCGGCGCGCTGCTCTACCGCAGTCGATCGGTACTCTATGGCCGCCATTGGGGTTCCCTGCGCCACTATGACAGTCTCCATTTCGAGGCCTGTTACTACCGGGGAATCGAGTATGCCATCGAACAGAGGCTGCAGCGCTTCGAGCCGGGCGCCCAGGGCGAGCACAAGATCTGGCGTGGATTTCTACCCGTTCAGACCCGCTCCTACCACTGGATTGGCGATCCCCAGTTCAATCTGAGTATCCGGGATTTTCTCAAGCGAGAGAGAGCAGCGATCAAAAATTATGAGAAAAACCTGCTTTCAAGCTCCCCATTCAAACAAAATTCTTGAATTATAGAAATGTAACTTGTTGATAAAACGGAAATAAATAAATTCCCCAACATTTTTGAAATTTTTTCACGATAAATGTTGACTAATTTACTTAGTTACTCTAGTCTAATTACCAAGTGAATTACTAGGTAATACATTTAATACCACTGGAGAAAACCAATGAGATTGTCAACAAAAGGTCGTTATGCGGTAACCGCTATGCTGGATCTGGCTCTGAACGGCAAAAACGGTCCGGTTACACTGGCTGAGATATCTGAAAACCAGGGTATCTCGCTCTCCTATCTGGAACAGCTTTTCGCCGCCCTGAGAAACAAGGATCTGGTACGTGGTGTCAGAGGACCTGGCGGTGGCTACTATCTCGGCAAGAGCGCCGATGAGATATCGATTGCCAATATCATCTGCGCGGTCGATGAGTGGGTGGAGTTTACCCGCTGCGGCGGCAGGCAGAACTGCAGCGGCGGTGCCCGCTGTCTGACTCATACCCTATGGGATGATCTCAGCAGCGAGATTTTCAACTTCCTTGCGAACATCTCACTGGGCGACCTGGTGAGAAGAAACCTTGGCAAGAAAGAGGAAGAGGAGCGTCCTCTGAGTGTTGTAGGCGACTCCAATTCTCAGGCAGCCTGAGTTACCATTGGATAGATTCGTCTAGGGGTGGAGGCCGTTCAGGCCTGCCACCCCGCTCTTTGTTTGCATTGATCCCGTCCTATAACTTACGGGTTGAATCGGCTACAATTAACTGCTTTTCAGCCGCTTAGTCCCGTGCAGACACTAACAACCATTGCAGACTTCATCCGTTGGGGGGCGAGCCGATTCGCCGAGGCCAGGCTCTTTTTCGGTCATGGCACCGACAACGCGCTGGATGAGGCCGTAGCGCTGGTGCTAGGCGCCCTCCATCTGCCCCCCGATCTCCCAGCCGGCTGGTTTGGCAGCCGCTTGACCGCCGCGGAGCGCCAACGGGTAAGCGATCTGATAACGCGACGTATTGAGGAGCGCATTCCGCTACCCTACCTGCTGGGGGAGGCCTGGTTCGCCGGGATGCGATTTCATGTCAACGAACGGGTGTTGATCCCCCGTTCGCCCATCGCCGAGTTGATAGAGCGGGGCTACTCCCCCTGGCTGGAGCCGGCAGCCCCGCAAATTCTCGATCTCTGCTGTGGCAGCGGCTGTATCGGTATCGCCACGGCCGCCTACCTACCCGATAGCCAGGTCGATCTGGTCGATATTTCCACCGATGTGTTGGTGGTGGCGCAGCAGAATGTCGCTGAGTATGGCCTCCAGGAGCGGGTGGCGATCCATCGATCGGATCTGCTCGAGGATCTCCCACCGAAGCAGTACGACCTGATCGTCTCCAACCCCCCCTATGTGGGCGAGGCCGAAATGGAGGAGTTACCCGAGGAATATCGGCATGAGCCGGTTTTGGCGCTGCAGGCGAATGAAAACGGGCTGGAGATTGTCCAAAGGATACTGCAACAGGCCGGGCGTTATCTGACGCCCCAGGGGATATTGATTGTCGAGGTCGGCAACAGCGCCGAATTGGTGGTGGATCGCTATCCCCGGCTGCCTTTTGTCTGGCTCGATTTCGAACGCGGCGGCGAGGGGGTATTTCTGCTAACCGCGGCGGATCTGGCAGAATAGGGGCCGGTGTACGATGATAGAACCGAGGTCGGATTGAAGATTCGGACTTGATAGGCCCGGAAGAGAGGCAAGAGAAGCGATGAGTTTACAGCGGGCGCGCAGCGCCGAAGAGTATGTGGAGTGGGTCAAGCAGGCCGTCTTCGAAGTGGATGACCTGCGGGACTGCTACGACTTCCAGATGGATGAGCTGGGTCGATATCCCTCGTTCCTGGAGCCCCTGGAAGAGGGTATCAAGTCCCTCTACCGCTCGATGGAGGAGGGGGAGTATCACTTCGGCCGTGAAGATCTCACCTTCATGCCGTTGGTAGATCGTCATGGCGACGATATCCCCTTTGCCATTCTGTTGCGGCAGATAAACGAGACCCACCGCAAGGGAATAGACGTGGAAGCGGAGTAGCCGAGACCCCGAGGCTGCTCCAACGACAAGTACAAAAGATAGAGATACTGAAATCTATGGATCATTCAACACTATTCGACCTCGATCTGATCGCGAAATATGATCAGAGCGGCCCGCGCTATACATCCTATCCCACGGCGGTCCAGTTTCATGACGGCTTTAATGAAGCGGAATACAAGCGTGTCGCCAGAGAGAGCAACGAGAGCGGCAATCCGCTGTCGCTCTATTTCCATATCCCCTTTTGCGACACGGTCTGTTTCTATTGCGCCTGCAACAAGGTGGCCACCAAGGATCGCAGCCTGGCGGCGGGCTATCTTGCGCGTCTCTATGAAGAGATGCGCATGCAGTCGGAGCTGTTTGACTCTTCCCGCGTGGTGACCCAGCTCCATTGGGGCGGGGGTACGCCGACCTTCATCAGCCATGACGAGATGCGCGAGCTGGTGGCGCAGACACGCAACTACTTTACCCTGCTCGACGACGACAGCGGCGAGTACTCCATCGAAATAGATCCCAGGGAGGCAAAGGGGGACACGATCAAGCTACTGCGGGAACTGGGTTTCAACCGCATGAGCCTGGGGGTGCAGGATTTCGATCCCAGGGTGCAGCAGGCCGTGAATCGGATTCAGACCAAGGAGGAGACCCTGAGCGTGCTGCAGAAAGCGCGGGATGAAGGTTTTCGCTCCATCAGCATCGATCTCATCTATGGCCTCCCTTTCCAGAGTCAGGAGAGCTTCTCCAGCACCCTGGAACAGATCCTCGAGGTCGATCCGGACCGGCTCTCGGTGTTCAACTATGCCCACCTGCCGGAGCGCTTCAAACCACAACGACGGATCAACCCCGAAGAGCTGCCGCTGCCACAGGAGAAGCTCGACATCCTGCAGATGACCATCGACAAGCTGTCGGCGGCCGGCTATGTCTACGTGGGTATGGACCATTTCGCCAAGCCCAATGACGAACTTGTGCTGGCCCAGGAGGATGGTACGCTCTATCGCAATTTCCAGGGCTATTCCACCCATGCCGATTGTGACCTGATCGGGCTGGGTGCCACCTCGATCGGCATGGTGGGTTCGAGCTATGCGCAAAACATGCGCAGTCTCGACGAATATTACCAGCGCATCGACAACGGACGGCTGGCGGTATTCCGCGGGGTCGAACTCAACCGCGACGATCTGTTGCGCCGGGATGTGATCACCCGCCTTATCTGCCATTTTTACCTTCCCTTCGCGGATGTGGAGCAGCGTTGGGATCTGCTGTTCAAGGAGTACTTTGCCAACGAGCTGGAATCGCTGCAGGAGATGGCCGCCGACAGTCTGCTGACCATCGACGAACAGGCGATCAGGGTCCTGCCCAAGGGACGGCTGCTGATCAGAAACATCTGCATGCAGTTCGATGCCTACCTCGGCAGCAAGCAGTCGCAGGGGAGTTTTTCCAAGGTTATCTGAGCGAAAGCAAAGGACACCATACTTACCCGCAAGCCTGGAATCGGGAAACTGGGTAGGGTGGGACCATGCCCCACTGTGGTCCTCCGTTTGAATTCATACCTTGTCTTGAAATTTTACCTGAGTCTGCATTCCCAAGCAGGAACTCTGGATCGAGTAAAAAATCCGTGATCACAACGGTGCGGCTTGCCGCACCATTGCAGGTAAGTTGGTTCAGCTGTAATCTTGAATTGACTATTCATTCGAAATTACCGCTTGAGACATCAAATCGTATAACCATCCAGATGATTTCCATAACAAAACTGCAAGGTTTCTAAAGGATGTCAAACAAAGGTGATTGAGCACAAAAACTATCCAATTTCATACGAAGCGGTTCTCAAGGCCCGCAAGATCGTCTATGACCATCTGATTCCAACACAACTTACCCGATACGATAGCCTGTCTTCGTTATTGGATGCCGAGGTTTTCATAAAACATGAAAATCACAATCCAACAGGTACATTCAAGGTGCGTGGTGGAATCAATCTCATGCATCATTTAAAGTTATCTGGTATTGATGGTGTCGTAACCTTTTCGACAGGTAATCACGGCCTGTCGATTGCGCAATCGGCAG
>NATV01000106.1 GCA_003094535.1 gamma proteobacterium symbiont of Ctena orbiculata
GAACGATGGCGAGGGTCAGTCCGGCCGGTCCTATGTTCTTTTGCGCACCGGCATAGATAATCCCGTATTTGCTCACATCGATCGGGCGCGAAAGGAGGGTCGAGGAAAAATCGGCGACCAGCGGCACATCGCCGGTCTCCGGCACGTAAGGGAACTCCACCCCCTGAATGGTCTCGTTGGGCGTGTAGTGCACATAGGCGGCAGCGGCGTCCAGGTTGAGATCGGACTGCGCCGGCGTGGTGGTGAACTTGGTATCTTCAGTGCTGGCGGCCAGACTGACCTCGGCAAAGCGCTTGGCCTCCGCGATCGCTTTTTTCGACCAGGAGCCGGTGTTGATATAGTCGACTCTAGCATTGTCCCGCGTCAGATTCATCGGCACCATGGCGAACTGGCTCGACGCACCACCCTGGAGAAACATCACTTTATAGTTAGCGGGTATCTGCAACAATTCACGCAGATCCGTTTCGGCCTGCTCGGCGATGGACATGAACTCCTTGCCGCGGTGGCTCATCTCCATAACGGACATCCCGCTGCCTTGCCAATCCAGCATCTCTTCCCTGGCCTGTTGCAGAACCTCTTCCGGTAACATTGCAGGACCGGCACTGAAGTTAAAGACTCGTGACATCTATAGCCTCTCAAGTAGGTGGTGTAGGAAAATCAATCAATAAAACAAGCCGTGGGCAGAACCAAGGGTGGACAGCGTTCAGCTAATCATCGGCGCACGTCAATCAAACCGCATCGATCTAGCCACGAAGCAGGTTGAAGCTCATCTCTGCACTAAGCGCGGGGTCAGTCACTTGCGCTGTCCTGATCCGCTTCTCCGTTTTCATCGGAATCGGTGTCGAGATTCTCAATCCGCTCCAAGCCGATCAGACGTTCGTCGCTGTTGAGACGGATCATGATCACACCCTGGGTGTTACGCCCCATCTGCGAAATCTCGCTGACCCGATTGCGCACCAGGGTACCGCCGTCGGAGATCATCATCACCTCATCCTCTTCGACCACCTGGACGGCACCGACCACCGAGCCGTTGCGCTCCGAGGTCTGGATGGAGATCACGCCCTGCCCGCCGCGGCCATGCAACGGATACTCGTCGATGGGGGTACGCTTACCGTAGCCGTTCTCGGTGACGGTCAAAATATCACCTTCCGCGGCAACGATGAGGGAGACCACCTGATGTTTCTCTTCCAGGCGGATACCGCGAACGCCACAGGCGGTACGTCCCATCGCCCTGACTTTCGATTCGGAGAAACGGACCGCCTTGCCGCTGCTGCTGAAGAGCAGGATATCCTGTTCCCCGTCGGTGACGGCAACCCCGACCAGCTTGTCACCATCGCGCAGATCGACGGCGATGATGCCGTTGGCCCGGGGCCGGGAGAAGGCCTCCAAAGAGGTCTTCTTCACCGTACCGGAGCTGGTCGCCATGAAAACATAACGATCGGCATCATACTCCCGCACCGGCAGAATGGCGTTGATCTGCTCCTCCTCGTCCAGCGGCAGCAGGTTGACGATCGGTTTGCCGCGGGCGTTGCGCCCGGCCTGGGGCAACTCGTAGACCTTGAGCCAGTAGACCTTGCCCATGTTGGAGAAACAGAGAATGGTGTCGTGGGTGCTGGCGATGAAGAGCTTGTCGACAAAATCCTCATCCTTGGTCGCGGTGGCGATCTTGCCCTTGCCGCCCCTGCGTTGGGCCTGGTAGGCGCTGATCGGCTGGGCCTTGGCATAACCGGCGTGGGAGAGGGTCACCACCACATCCTCCTCGGTGATCAGATCCTCCAGGGTGAGATCGAGGCGGTTGACGATGATCTCGGTGCGGCGCTCATCGCCGTACTGCTCCCGAATCTCCAGCAGCTCGTCGCGAATCACCTGCATCAGGCGGTCGGGACTGCCGAGAATGTCGAGCAAGTCCGCTATTGCCTCCAGCAGCTCCTCGTACTCCTTGATGATCTTGTCCTGCTCCAAACCGGTAAGGCGGTGCAGGCGCATATTCAATATCTCTTGGGCCTGGACCTCGGTAAGACGGTAACCTTCAGGTGTCAGGCCATATTCATCGGATAGCTCTTCTGGTCGGGTGCTCGATGCACCTGCCCGGTCCAACATTTTCTCCACTACGCCCGACTGCCAGATCCGCTCCAGCAGGCCCTTCTTAGCCTCTGCTGAATTGGCAGCCTGCTTGATCAGCTGGATCACTTCATCGATGTTGGCCAGCGCCACCGCGAGGCCTTCCAGCACATGGGCCCTGTCCCTCGCCTTGCGCAGTTCGTAGAGGGTGCGCCGGGTCACCACCTCGCGGCGGTGACGGATGAAGAACTCCAGCAGCTGCTTGAGGTTGAGCAGGCGCGGACGGCCATCCACCAGGGCCACCATGTTGATACCGAAGACGCTCTGCATGGCGGTCTGCTGGTAGAGGTTGTTGAGCACCACCTCCGCCACTTCGCCGCGACGCAGCTCGATGACGATACGCATCCCGTCCTTGTCCGACTCGTCGCGCAGCTCGGTGATGCCCTCGATCCGCTTGTCCTTCACCAGCTCGGCGATCTTCTCGATCAGTCGCGCCTTGTTGACCTGATAGGGGAGCTCGTTGACGATGATGGTCTGCTTGCCGTTGCTCTCATCGGTCTCGATCTCGGTGCGCGCGCGCATATAGATCCTGCCGCGCCCGGTGTGGTAGGCCTCATTGATGCCGCTGGCACCATTGATCAGGCCCGCGGTGGGGAAATCGGGGCCGGGAAGGTGGTCCATCAATTGATCGATGCCGATGGACGGCTCATCGATCAGCGCGACGCAGGCGTTGACCACCTCGGTGAGATTGTGGGGCGGCACATTGGTCGCCATACCCACGGCGATACCGGCGGAGCCGTTGACCAGCAGGTTGGGGATACGTGCCGGGAGCACGGCGGGCTCGCGCTCTGTTTCATCGTAGTTGGCGATGAAATCGACGGTCTCCTTGTCGAGGTCGTCGAGCATGGTGTGGGCGATGCGCGCCATGCGCACTTCGGTGTAACGCATCGCCGCGGGGGAGTCCCCGTCCACCGAACCGAAGTTGCCCTGGCCGTCGACCAGCATATAGCGCATGGAGAAGGGCTGGGCCATGCGCACGATGGTGTCGTAGACAGCGGTATCGCCATGGGGATGGTACTTACCGATCACATCGCCCACGATACGGGCCGATTTCTTGTAGGGCTTGTTCCAATCGTTGCCCAGCTCATTCATGGCGTAGAGGACGCGGCGGTGGACAGGCTTGAGTCCGTCACGGACATCCGGCAGGGCCCGGCCTACGATAACGCTCATAGCGTAGTCCAGGTAGGATTGCCGCATCTCGTCTTCGAGATTGACAGGGAGAACTTCTTTGGCGAATTCGGTCATTGGGCTCCTGGTCTTCCGCTACCACCCTCAGCATCACTGCGGGGCGTCAGAAAAGGAGTATTGTACCATAGCCCCCTGACACTGTGCTGTATAAAAAGCGTCTGAAAAGCAATTTCAGGGGCTCTCAGGCCGATTCGCCATCATTTTTTCTATCTTTTT
>NATV01000107.1 GCA_003094535.1 gamma proteobacterium symbiont of Ctena orbiculata
CCGAGGAGGGGACGACTGCAACAGGCCTCTCTTCAAAAGGCTATCGGCCTCACCCATGGGAACTTAAATCGCAGGCCTGGAGCGACGCGCCAGCGGCGACTACGGCTGCAGGCCGGGCCGTCTCTGCTCAGAGCGATCCCCAGGAACTGCGGCGGCGCTGGAATCGAAGATGAGGCAGGATCAGGCCAATGAGAATGCCGGCAATGATGACCCCGGCGCCGATGAGGAACCATTCGCGAGTGGCTTCGTTGCTGAGATCGCGGTTCTCCTGCTTCAACTCCTCCGCTTCCCGGGTCAGATCGGCAACCTGCTTGCGCAGCTCATTGCGTTCATTGGAGATGCGTATGGCATTGGAGGCGGTCCGCTGGATGCTTTGCAACTCCTGTTCCTGCTTCTCCTTTATCTGTTGCAGTTTCTTGTGTTCGGTGAGTAGTTCACGGTGACTCTTTTGCAGGTCGGCGAGGTTGCTGCGCAGTTCGCCCGGGGCCGCTTTCAGCGCCTCGACCTCTTGGCGCATGTTTTCCAGCTGAGCGCGAGCGGTGGGTTGCACCATCAGTTGACGGGTCAGGACAAAACCCTCCTTGGCGCCCGCGCGAACCTTGCTGTAGCCGCTCTCCTTGTTGGTTGAGAGAACTTCCACCGCGGTGCCGGTGTTGAGATAACGGGTAATCCGGTGCCTGTTGCTCTCGCCGGTGCGCATTTCGACCTTGAACGTATCGGTGATGTAGTAGGTTTTTGCTTCGCCAACCGTAGGCAAAAGCAGAATGCAGAAGATCGAAATTACGAATCGCTTCATGTTTATCTCTCAGTCCGGCCAATAATGGGCATTTTACAATTCAACGGATTCCTTGTTTCGAAACAGGCCACATTTTCACCGCCCCTGTCATCTGCCCAGGAGAAGAAATTCCAAGAGCGCTTTTTGTGAGTGGAGGCGGTTTTCCGCTTCATCCCATACCACACTGTTTTCGCCGTCGATGACGGATGCGCTCACCTCTTCCCCGCGATGCGCCGGAAGGCAGTGGAAAAAGAGGGCATCATCGGCCGCACCGGCCATCAGCGCGTCATTCACCTGATAGCGGGCGAACGCCTTCTCCCGCTGCTTCTGCTCTTCTTCCTGGCCCATGCTGGCCCAGACATCGGTGACCACCAGATCGACATTCTCGGCGGCTTGCAGAGGATCGCGAACAATAACGGCCTGTTCCTCCGCGGTCTCCAATATGGCTTTGTCGGGATCGTAACCCTCGGGGCAGGCGATGTTCAAGTGAAAGCCAAAGCGTCTGGCGGCATTGATATAGGAGTGGCACATATTATTGCCGTCACCGATCCAGGCCACCCGCTTGCCGCGAATATCGCCGCGATGCTCGAAATAGGTCTGCATGTCCGCCAGCAGTTGGCAGGGATGGAGCAGATCGGTCAGTGCATTGATCACCGGTACCCGGGAATGGGCGGCGAAAAGTTCCAGCGCAGTGTGATCGTAGGTACGGATCATGATGATATCGAGCATGCGTGACAGTACCCGGGCACTGTCCTCTATCGGTTCTCCGCGTCCCAATTGGGTATCCCTGGGTGAGAGAAAGAGCGCGTGGCCGCCCAGCTGTGACATGCCGACTTCAAATGAGACCCGGGTACGCGTCGACGACTTCTCGAATATCATGCCGAGATTCTTGCCTTTCAGCGGGGTATGAATGTCGCTTCGGTGCTGCATGCGCTTGAGCTCGGTCGCCCTGCGGATAAGCGCAAGCAGTTCGTCACTGCTGAGATCGAGGAGTGAGAGAAAATGCCTTGTCATAGTTGCTGCCTCTAATGGGCAATCAGAGATATCCCAGGATCAGCGCACACACCTTGTCGATGATTTCATCGCATTCGGCATCGCTGATGATCAGCGGAGGTAATAGCCGTACCACTTTGTCTGCGGTGACATTGATGAGTATGCCCTGCTCGAGGCCACGGGTGACCAGTTCGAAGCAAGGGCGGTCGAGTTCGATACCGATCATCAGGCCGGAGACACGAATCGCCTCCACACCCTGTTGCTCGCCCAGTTTCGACCGGAAACCGTTCAACATGCGCTCACCCAGTTGCGACGCTCTTTCCACCAACTGCTGAGACTCGATGCTATCCAGTACCGTCAGCGCGACCCGGCAGGCGAGTGGGTTGCCGCCGAAGGTGGAGCCGTGATTGCCCGGTGAGAAGACCTCGGCAGCCGCGCCTTTTGCCAGGCAGGCCCCGATCGGCACGCCATTGCCCAATCCCTTTGCCAGGGTCATCACGTCCGGCAGGATTTGATTGTGCTGATGGCTGAACATGCGGCCGGTACGGCCGATGCCGGTCTGAATCTCGTCCAGCATCATCAACCATTCATTTTCATCGCAGATGCGGCGTATTTGATTGAGGTAATCCGCTTCTGGGATGTTGATCCCACCCTCGCCCTGGATGGGTTCAACAAGCACCGCCACGACGCTGTTGCTGTGCTTGGCGATATCGATGATTGCATCGATATCGTCGTAGGGAACGCGCACGAATCCCTGAACCAGTGGTTCGAATCCGGCTTGAACCTTGCGGTTGCCGGTAGCGCTCAAAGTAGCCAGGGTGCGGCCATGGAAGCTCTGGTCCATGACTATGATGGAGGGGTTCTTGATCCCCCTTTTGTTGCCATAGAGGCGCGCGATCTTTATCGCGGCCTCATTGGCCTCGGCGCCGGAGTTGGCGAAAAAGACCCTGTCCATCGAGGCCAGACGACAAAGTTTTTCGCCGAGCAGCTCCTGGTTGGCGATACCGTATATATTCGATGTATGGAGCAGGGTCGCCGCCTGTTCGCAGAGGGCGTCACGAATCTCGGGGTGCGCGTGACCGAGGCCGCAGACAGCAACGCCCGCGACGGCGTCAAGATAGCAGCGACCCTGATCGTCCCACAGGCGGGCGCCCTCGCCCCGTAGGAAAGTCACCGGTAACCGATTGTATGTCGTCATCAAAGAGTCGGTCATGAACAAACCCATAAAACAAAAAAGGCATCCCGTTAGGACGCCAGTCTACGCGTTATTCCTGCAAAAAACGGCAGGGAATCGGTAAGTGTACCCACCAGAATGGAGTTTTTCAAACTTCTTTGCTGCACGGATTCGTAGGGATTGTACAGTATTCGAGCAGCCCCTCCGCTATGGCGGGCGCTGCCAAAATTGTGCTGACAGGCCCCGGCACGGGATATTTGGAGATTGGTTAGCGCTTAGGCACAATGAACGATCAATCAACTGTCGACCGAGTGGGGGGAGGTTGTGTGCCATGTCGATTGCTATGACCCTTCATCTGCTGGGTGTCATCATCTGGGTGGGAGGGATGTTCTTTGCTCATATGGTGATGCGCCCCGTGCTCAACGCCGCCCTGGAGCCGCAGGATCGTGTGCCTCTGCTGCTCGGTGTGTTCAACCACTTTTTTCCCTGGGTCTGGGGATCGGTAATCGCTATTCTGGCAAGTGGATTCTGGATGCTGTTCGTCCTCTATGAAAACGGCATCGGAACGTGGCTGGGTTTCATGACGGTGATCGGCATATTGATGTCCGTCATTTTCATCTATATCTATACCATACCCTACAACCAGCTCAGGGCCGCCATTGCAAACGGTGAAAAGCCGAAGGTGGTTGTGGCTGTGGCCCTTATAAGGCGCTTGATACTGGTTAATCTCATTCTGGGGCTTAGCGTAACCCTGGTCGCGATCTTGGGTAAGTATGGTCTCATGCCATGACGCATAGGGTTTTCGCGCACCATTGGGGGATGAAAATGAGCGTTCAATACCGACATCTGAGTGAGTGCCTTGCAGTGCTCTCCCTTGTTGTGCTCTTGCTGCTCTCCCCCGGCAGATTGTCTGCGCAACAGGGGGCGCCCGAAGTCAGCGACAAAGAGATGAATACCCTGACCACCCTGCGCAATCTGGTAAGCATCCGGGAGAATATCGAACAGGACATCACGACCCTGAGCAAAGAGGTCGCGAAAGCGGAGTCGGAAACGCAGAAGGCCTCGTTGCAGCAGCGCCTGATCAAGCTCGATAGCGAACTCTCCGTCACCGAGGAGAACTTCGAGAATATCTCGGCCGGTGTCGATCTCACCAATCTGCGCAGCAAGGAGGAGGCCCAGTTCGATCTCAAGGAGGAGCTGTTTGCGCTGATAAAGCCCGCCATCGACGAGATGAAGGATATGACCTCGAAGGTGCGCCTGAAGTCGGAATTGAAGGAGAAGATCGCCTACTATGGTGAGCGCCTGGATACCCTGGACAGTGCGCTGCAGAATGTCGACCTGCTGCGGCAGAAGAGCGATTCGGAAAGGCTGAAAAGCGCCCTCGACGGCTTGGCGGAGAGGTGGCGCAAGAATCAGGCTTTCATGGCCAGCGAGCATCAGGCCGCGCGTCTGCAGCTCGATGAATTGATGGCTGCCGAGGTCTCGCTCACGGATGCATCGCAGGACTATCTGAAACAGTTTTTTCAGCGCCGCGGTCTCTATCTGATCGAGGCCCTGCTGGTGGTTTTGGCGGTGATTCTCATCTCCAGGATGAGCAATAAGGCGATGCGGCGCCTGCTGCCCGGCTTCAAGAAGCGGCATCGCAGCTTTCGCATCAGGCTGTTGGAACTGGTACATAGAATTCTGACCACCCTGCTGATCATCATCGGTCCCATGGTGGTGTTCTACGTGGTGGAGGATTGGGTACTGTTCAGCTTGGGCATCCTGCTGTTACTGGGTTTCGGCTGGGGACTGCGCCATGCCTTACCCAGGTATTGGCACCAGATCCAGCTGTTTCTCAATATCGGTTCGGTGCGTGAGGGTGAACGTATCTACATGGATGGACTGCCCTGGCGGGTTGAGCAGATCAATGTCTTCTCCATCCTGGAAAATCCGGACGCGGGCATAACCCAGCGAGTGCCGATCGATGACCTTGTGGATCAGAAGTCGAGGCCGGGCAATCCCGATGAACCATGGTTCCCCTGTCACAAGGACGATTGGGTCATACTCAGCGATGGAGTGAGAGGTAAGGTGACCGGGATATCGCCGGAACTGGTGCAGCTGGTTGAGCGGGGCGGTGCCCTGAAAACCTATCAAACCGGAGACTTTCTCGCCGCATCGCCACGCAATCTCGCGACCAACTTTCGCATCAAAGAGGTGTTGGGGATCAGCTACGCACTGCAGGATAAGAGTACCGAAATCATCCCGCAAATCCTGCACGACAGCATCCAGCAGCGCGCAGAGCAGGAGGGTTATGGTGAACAACTGATCAATTTGCGTGTTGAGTTCTCCCAGGCCAACAGCTCATCTCTCGATATTACCGTGATCGCAGATTTCACCGGTGAACTGGGGGATCTCTACAATCGCCTGCGCCGCTCCATTCAGCGCTGGTGTGTCGATACCTGCACTGAAAACGGCTGGGAGATACCCTTTCCCCAAATGACCTTGAGCGGCACCATCGGCAAGCGCCCTTGATTCAGGTTCAGCCTATAGGGAAGCGGGATCGGACCCGGTTTTAGTTGAACGATATTTAGTTTCTTTTTTGATTATAAGATCCCTATGGCTTATAGATAGTCATTGGAGAATCTTGACTAAGCAAATCGCATGGCGAGCGGTGTTGCTAGGAGTGGTTGGCGTTGCTCCCTGATCTGCAACAAGCTATCCAGTCAACGGTTGAATGGGGGAGCAGCAGGGAAAGCCACCAAACTTTCGTTTGTAGGGAATATGTCATGGAGGAGTCCGGTGAAGAAATCATTGACGGTTTTCTGTTTGTCCTTAATTCTCGCAGGCAATGCGCAAGCGATTTCCGTCACTGAAGGTGCGGATTTTCCCGGAAGTATAAGTTTTGCTGCTTCTGCTTACACCGTCGGATCGTTGGAAATTGGTATGAACACAATCTCCGGATACCTGTCGGGCGAATGTGTCGCCGATACCTATAATTGCAATATGAGCTTGGGAACCGATTCGCAGGATAGCTTTCTGCTGGAGGTTGGCAATGGCGCGCTGATCGACAGCCTATTTGTAACCACGTCGAACGTTGTCGGGCCGACAGGATTCACTTCGAGCTTTAACCTCAGGGACGCATCAACTGATCACATCTCCGAGTCCCTTTTTGCCAATGTAACGAGCGACAATTTAGTCGACACTTTTCTGGGGCCTGGGATATATGGTCTTTCAATGATTGGCCAGCATGCGGACGATTCGGGGCCCTATTCATTGGATTGGTCTATCGAGGTGAATATGTCTGTTGTTCCGATCCCTGCCGCTTTGTGGCTTTTCGCAACTGGCTTGTTGGCGCTGTTCGGGTTTTCGCGCTATCGGAAAAAGTAGCAAGCTGCAGAACCTGTGGTCATCGGGAGGTCCCGCGCCAGAGTGGGGCTTCTTTTTTATTCATACTCTTCCTGAGTGCATTCGGCAACCTCCCCTGATTCTGGCCTATGCTTAACTACACCAGGGTGTATTAGAAACGCAACGTGCGGAGGGAGGTATCATGAAACTTGAATATGAAGTCGTGGAAGACCAGTACGACGATACGACACACATCAGAAGCATGACCGAACAGGCTCGAGTTCCAGGAGGTGGCTGGTTGATCCGCACCACGCTCTACACTCCTCACCAGATTGGTGTCGATGTTTTGCTTCTGCCTCCTATAAAAAAGAAGGGTGCTCTCTATAAAGCAGTGGGTTGATACGGTTTAACCGCCGAGGGCCGACATCGGACGAATGATCGCGGTGGGGGCTTCGTGGAAATTATGCCTTTGCGGTTTGCGGGCGATGGCGCCGCGAATCGCCTGCTGAATGGTTTCATCCGTTGCGCCGCTGCGTAACAGGGGGCGAAGTTCCAGCTTCTCTTCCTGTCCAAGGCAGAGGTGAAGATCGCCGGATACAGAGACGCGCACCCGATTGCAGGTGTCGCAGAAGTGTTGTGATTGCGGGGTAATAAAGCCGATTACGAGATTGGAGTCGTCGACGCGGAAATAGCGTGCCGGGCCGCTGCCGCGCATGGCAGCGACACCCAGCCGGTAGCGCTTTTTGAGACGCTCCTCGATTTCCGCAAGCGGCATGTAGTGCTCGGATGCGGCCTGTCCGCCCTGTCCGACCGGCATGGTTTCGATAAAGCGGAGGGTTAGATGGTGCTCAAGGCAGTACTCGATCATGCTTTCGACTTCATCATCGTTGATACCGCGCATGACGACCATATTGATCTTGATCGGCGACATGCCGGATGCCTGTGCACGCGCTATACCCGCCAGAACCGGTTGCAACCGGCTGCCGGTTATATCATGGAATTTTTCATCATTGAGCGAGTCGAGGCTGATGTTGAGCCGGCTCACACCGGCACGGCTCAGCTGTTCCGCAAACTGGCTTAGGCGGGATGCATTGGTGCTCAGGGAGAGTTCTTCGATGCCGGGCAGCTTGGCGATGCGCCGCGCTATCTCATCCACACCTTTACGTACCAGGGGTTCACCGCCGGTTAGCCGGACATGTTTCACGCCTAGCGCGGCGAACTGGGCAACCAACCGCTCGATCTCGTCGGTGGTGAGCCAGTCGTCCGGCATTTCGAAGTCTCTATGACTTCTTGGCAGGCAATAGAAGCAGCGAAAATCGCAGCGATCTGTAACCGACAGGCGCAGGTATTCGATCCGTCTGCCGAAGGGGTCATTTAGCATGGTCGCTTTACCCGTTCGTGTTAATTGGTCGTTTCGCACTACTCGGTAAGCGCATCATCAACCGAGATCGCCGGAGCTGTCAACTGTTCAATATAGGCTACAGGTAACCGCATTTCAATATTCGGCATTCGGGTCGAAGCCTTCGGGGAGTGAATGGGCAATCCCTTTATGGCAATCGATACAGGTTTTCTGCGGTTCCTTGCCGTCCACTGCGTCCCAATAGTGAGGATCGTGCTGCTCGGAACTGCGGGGTGTCTGTCTGTCCAGGTCCATGGAGACGAACTTGTGGCAGTTGCGGCACTCCCGTGAGTCGGTCTTCTTCATCGAGCGCCAGACATTCTGTGCCAGTTCCAGTCGTTTCGCTTCGTATTTCTCCGGCGTGTCGATGGTCCCCATCATTTTATGGTAGAGCTCATTGGTCGCCTGAATCTTGCGCACGAACTTGTGTATCCACTCCTTGGGTACATGGCAGTCCGGGCAAGTAGCGCGAACACCGGTCCTGTTGGTGAAGTGGATCGTCTCCTGCAACTCCTGGTAGACCGTCTGTTCCATCTCGTGACAGGAGATACAGAAGGTTTCGGTATTCGTCATCTCCATTGCGGTATTGAACCCACCCCAGAGTAAAATACCGGCAACGATGCCGACACCTATCAGGAACAGGCCGCTTTTTTTCTTACTTTCATTCATACTTACATACACCAGTTGTCTTATCTACTGCTATTCAGTGAATCGCGGTCGCCTCCGCGCGAGGCGACCCGATCCGGCTGAACACTATTTGGCACCTTGAAAGTTGTTTTGAACCAAGGGATCCGCACCCATCTGGGGTGCATGGCACTGGTTGCAGAAATAACGGCGACTGGAGATGGTCTTCAGCACCTTGCCGTTACGATCTTCATAGTGGCTGTCGCCTACCTTTGGCGCCTTCTCTTTTTCGTAGGTCTCCTCACTGTGGCACTTCATGCAGCCGTTGATCTTGAGGTTGACTTCATACTTATCCACCTCATGGGGTACCATCGGCGGCTGCAGCTTGAAGCTGCGTTCGATACCGCCTTTGACATTCTGGATTTTCAGGTTGGCGGGTTTTTTTGCCATGGTGTCCAGCTTATCGCCACGCAACGATTGAACGTCAGCCAGCAATGCTGTCGACAGAAACATGGTTGTTATCACCGCAACGGTTAGTAATGCGATCTTTTTCATACCTTTCTCCATCATCACTCTCATTAACAGAATTGGTTAGTGGTGCCGGTCATGCCTGGACACCCTGATTGATTTCACCTTTACGCTTGTAGACTTCGGTCGTTTTGCTGTAACGACCGCCGTAACTGAAGACATCCTTTGCACAGATATCGATACAACGCCCGCAGTTGGTGCAGTCTGAGGATAGAATCACCGGCGACACACCCTTCTCCTCCCCCTTTAGTGCCGGCTTGATCACTTGCGGTTCGGGGCAGATCACATAGCACTCCATGCAATCGTTGCAGGCCTGGCGCTGTAGGGCATTTACCCGCAGCAGGCTCTTGCTGCCGATCAGGTTGTAGAAGGCCCCTACCGGGCAGATGTGGCCGCACCAGCCGTCCTTAGCCACGATAAGATCAAACAGAAAGATACCCAGGACCATCACCCAGGCCGCGCCCATGCCGAAGACAATGCCGCGGAACATCATGGAGACCGGATTGACCAGCTCCCAGATGATGCCTCCGGTCACCACCAGCGGCAGGATCAACGTCAGCGCCAACATCCAGTAGCGAGTGGAGCGCGAGAGCTGCGAGGTGGTTCTGATCCCCAGCTTGCGCCGCAACCAGGCGGCCAGGTCGGTGACCATGTTGACCGGGCAGACCCAGGAGCAGTAGACCCGGCCTCCCACCAGAAAGTAGAAGACCAGCACGATGACCACGCCGATAATGGCCGCAGTCTCCGGAACCACTCCCGACAGACTGGCTTGTAGCAACACATAGGGGTCGGTCAGCGGCAGCACGTCCAGGGTCAGGTTTGAGGCCAGGTTGCCCTTCACGATCCAGATGCCGAGCCAGGGACCGGTCAGGAACAGCGCCAGAATCCCGAGTTGACTGAGTCGCCTCATAATCAGGAACTTGTGGGCCTTGAACCAGCCTTTTTCGGCGATGGCGTCGTTACCCAATGTCTTCATGTCTAACATACTACTTGTCCATGAAACCGCTATTGAGTGTATCCAGAGGATTTGAGGAGAAGGGTGTCTCCTCGGCCTCGCCTTCGATGATCAAGCCTTCACCCTGCAGGTCGTAACGCACCCCTTCGGGCAGGTTGTAACGATGCTCGGTGTCGGGAGTGACCAGTGCCTTACCCGCTTTCTCTTTCTCCTTCCAGCCCAAACGGTAGTGCTTGCCCAATTCACCCTTCGCAAGGTGCATTGGAAAGACCTTGATGGCCGCCTCTTCCAGTATGCATGCGCGTTCACAGAGTCCGCAGCCGGTACAGGCTTCGGAGTGGACCACGGGAATGAACAGGGCATGCTTGCCGGAACGGGTGTTGTGCTGCATGTCCAGGGAGATGGCGCGATTGCGGATCGGACAGACGTTGAAGCAGACTTCACAACGCAGCCCGTGGAACGCAATGCAGTTCTCCTGGTCGATGAGCACGGCCAGGCCCATACGCGAATCTTCGATATCTTTCAGGTCATGGTCGAGGGCGTTGGTGGGACAGGCCACCACACAGGGGATATCCTCGCACATCTCACAGGGTCCGGTGCGGGCGATGAAATAGGGTGTTCCCGTGGCGACTTCGTCACCGACCTCACCCAGAAACAGAATGTCGTAGGGACAATCGCGCACACAGAGGCCGCAGCGAATGCAGGCGCCGAGAAAATCCTCCTCCGGCAAGGCGCCGGGGGGGCGAATGTAGTTGGCCGGCATGGTGGAGGCCCGTTTAGAATAGGCGCCCAGTCCCAGTCCGACCAATCCTACACCACAGGCGGTTTTGAGCATATTGCCCAGAAACTGCCGGCGGTTGATCTCGTTCTTTCTCTCTGTTTCTGACATGACTGATTTGATACTGCGATTCAGTGCTTCCGATTTCAGTTACCTGCCGGTCCGGTTGCCCGGACCGGCACCGTACAAGCTATGCGCGCGTCACCTTTACGCCGCACTTCTTGTAGTCCGTCTCTTTCGAGAGCGGATCGGTCTGGTCGAGGGTCAGTTTGTTGACCAGACGTCCCGCATCGAACCAGGGCACGAAGATCAGGCCCTCGGGACACTTGTTGCGACCCTTGGTGTCGACCTTGCACACGATCTCGCCGCGACGGGTGGTGAGCTTGGCCAGCGCACCGTTACGCAGCCGACGTTTCTTGGCATCTTTCGGATGCATGTAGACCACCGCGTCGGGCACCGCGCGATAGAGCTCGGGAACGCGACGGGTCATCGAGCCTGAGTGCCAGTGCTCCAGCACACGGCCGGTGCAGAGCCAGAGATCGTACTCTTTATCCGGCGGCTCGGCGGCCGGTTCGTAGGGCGCGGTGATGATATTGGCCTTGCCGTCCGGCTTGCCGTAGAACTTGACCCCTTCGCCCTTGGCGACATGGGGGTCGTAGCCTTCGCGGAAGCGCCACAGGGTCTCCTTGCCGTCGATCACCGGCCAGCGCATGCCGCGGACCTTGTGGTAGGCGTCGAAGTCGGCCATCTCGTGACCCTTCTTGGGAATGCCCTCGGCGGTGTTGAAGAGGCGATACTCCTCGAACAGACCCTTCTGCACGTAGAAGCCGAAGTCGGCCGACTCGTCGTTGTCGTACTTGTTGCCGCGGCTGTCGGTGACCTGTTCAACCGGGAACTTGTCCACCTGGCCATTGGCAAAGAGCACGTCGTAGAGGGTCTTGTCGGCATATTCGGGCATCTTGGCGATCAGGTCCTCGGGCCAGACATCCTTGACCTTGACATACTTGGAGAACTCCATGACCTGCCAGACATCGGACTTGGCCTCGCCCGGTGCCGCAACCTGCTGACGCCAGAACTGGGTACGGCGCTCGGCGTTACCGTAGGCGCCCTCCTTCTCGATCCACATCGCGGTGGGCAGGATCAGGTCGGCGGCCTGGGCCGATACCGTGGGATAGGGATCGGAGACGGTGATGAAGTTGTCCGGGTTACGCCAGCCGGGATAACTCTCGTCATTCATGTTGGCCGCGGCCTGCATGTTGTTGTTGCACATGACCCAGAAGGTATTCATCTTGCCGTCGTTGAGCGCCCGGTGCATGGCCACCGCATGGATCAGGGTTGGCCCCATGGGCTTGCCGCTGATGTCGCTCTGATCGGCGCCGTCGGTCTTGCCGTTGGCGCGGGGGATGGTGCCGGCCGGCAGCTTCCAGGTCTTCTCGGCGAACTTGCAGTGGGCGTCCTTCTTGGTCACCAGATCGGCGGGCAGACGGTGAGTAAAGGTGCCGACCTCGCGGGCGGTACCGCAGGCGGAGGGCTGACCGGTGAGCGAGAAGGGGCTGTTGCCGGGCTCGGAGATCTTGCCCATCAGCAGATGAACGTTGTAGCAGAGGCCGTTGACCCAGACGCCGCGGGTGTGCTGGTTGAAGCCCATGGTCCAGTAGGATGAGACCTTCTTGTTGGGATCGGCATAGGCCTTGGCCAGTCTCAGCAGCTTATCCTTCGGCACCTTGGACAGCTTGGAGGTGTACTCCAGGGTGTAGGGCTCGACCGACTTGGCATACTCTTCAAAACTGATCTTGGTGAGCTTGCCCTTGGCCCGGTTCTTGGCGGCCTTCTCACGGGGATCGTTGTCACGCAGACCGTAACCGATATCGGTCGGGGTCTTGGTGAAGTTGACGTGCTTGTCGATGAACTCCTTATTGTAGGCCTTGTTCTGGATGATGTAGTTGGCGATGTAGTTGAGGATCGCCAGATCGGTCTGGGGTTCGAAGATCATGCCGTTATCGGCCAGCTCGTAGCAGCGGTGCTCGAAGGTGGAGAGCACGTGCACTTCACAGCCGGGCTTGGTCAGCCGGGTGTCGGTGAGACGGGACCAGAGAATCGGGTGCATCTCCGCCATGTTGGCGCCCCAGAGCACGAAGACATCGGCGTGTTCCAGATCGTCGTAACAGCCCATCGGCTCATCGATGCCGAAGGCGCGCATGAATGCGCCTACCGCGGATGCCATGCAGTGGCGGGCGTTGGGTTCCAGGCTGTTGGAGCGGAAGCCGGCCTTCAGCAGTTTCTGTGCGGCATAACCTTCCCAGACGGTCCACTGACCGGAACCGAACATGCCGACGCCCTTCGGTCCCTTGGCCTTGCGCGCGGCGATCCACTTCTCGGCCATGGTCTTGAAGGCCTCGTCCCAGGAGACCGCTTCGAACTTGCCGTTCTTGTCATACTTGCCGTTGGTCTTTCTCAGCAGGGGTTTGGTAAGCCGGTCCTCTCCATAGAGTATCTTAGGCAGGAAATAGCCCTTGATGCAGTTGAGGCCCTTGTTTACCGGCGCGTCGGGATCGCCCTGGCTCGCCACCACCTTGTCGTCTTTCACACCCATCAGGACACTGCAGCCGGTACCGCAGTAACGGCATGCGGCCTTGTCCCAACGGATACCGTCATCCGCATCAGCGGCCGTTGCATTGGACAGCGGCAGGGTGACACCGGCCACGGATGCGGCTGCTGCCACGGCATTGCTTTTAATAAACTCTCTTCTAGTTAATTTCACGGTTCATTTCCTCCATCGACTCTTCACCGCCATAGTGATAAACCAAAACAGTACTCACGACGCCATCTACGTCGCGAAGGGCATTCATGGTGTCGGATACAGGTGATATCGATTCACCTTCGTCCTCTATGGTGACAATCAATTTGTCATCCTCGGTTCCTCCATGAACCTCGACCCCCTGGAACCTTTGCAGGCGTTTAGATACTTCTGCTCCGTGTGTCGGTTTTGTGTGGACTATCAAGCTGCATATATTCATGGATTGGCAATCTCCTCGCGGTTTTGGCTTGATGCCGCGCTATCGTTTACAGTGGGTAAAATGGTTATGGAATGAGTTGGACAGACGGCAACACAGGCGCCACAACCGCTACACAGGGAGAGATCCAGCTGGGGTTGTGAGCGGCCTCCCGTTTGCAGCTGGAAACGAATGGCTCGCTCTTCACAGATGTCGCCGCAACTTCTGCACACGACGCCGTTGAGAGAGAGACACGAGGCATCGATCTCTACGCCGAGGGACCAGGGTGGGGTGGCTGGATCCTCGGCGAAGGCCAGTGCCTTAGGTTCACAGCGCTTCACGCAATCGCCGCAAAATGTGCAGTGATCCCGATTGAAATCGATCGCGGGATAGCCGCCGGATCCGTTTTTGATAATCCGAGTCGGGCAGACCCTGATGCATTCGCCACAGCGGTTGCACAGTTCGATAAAGCGCTCCTCGCCCCCGATCGACCAGGGTGGGCGGATCTCTCGACGTCGACCGCTGAGGTCGCCGCGGAGGAGCTGATATCTGTCTATGGATGCTTGCACAATTTCGCCTCGATCGAGGTATTCGGGTAGCCGCTTGCACATCGGCTGTCAGCGAAAACCTTTGAATGGGGTGAGTGTTTCACCGGTGGCGTGAATCCGCTTTGACGCGGATCAAGAATTCGCAGAAAAAATTAAGAATTTCTTAATATATTCAATGACTTACCAATAATTTGGTAGTCACTGATACTACTATATGGGTATTTTGTACATCGTTCGGGGTAGCCGTTTTGGCGCGGCACTTGGCCACAGGGAGAAAGCGCTATTGGGAATTGCGCAGCGCAGTTACGCCTTCGTTCAACGCCCATACCGCCGCTTCGGTCCGGGAGTGGAGATTGAGCTTCTTGAGCAGGTGTTTGACATGCACCTTGACGGTCCCTTCGGAAATTTGCAGGACGTTCGCGATCTGTTTGTTGCTCTGACCCTGGGCAATGCACTGCAGGATCTCTCTCTCCCTGGTGGTGAGTGAGGAGATGGGATCCTTCTGGGCAAGTTTGCCGTCGTCCCGCAGCGCTTTTGCCAGCAACTGGGTCAGGTGGTCGCTGATCACGAGGGCACCGTTCACTGCCATGCGTATCGATTTGAGAATATCCTCGGGTTCCATATCCTTCAGCAGATAACCGTCCGCACCCAAGCGCAGGGCAGTCAGAACATCCTCCTCGTTATCGGATACGGTCAGCATGAGCACTCTGGAATCGATCTCATTCTTCCTGATTGCTTTCAGGGTGTCGAGCCCATTCATGCCTTTCATGTTGATATCGAGCAGGATCAGGTCGGGATTGAACTGTTTTGCCACCACCAGTCCATCCGGTCCGTTGGCGGCCTCGCCAACCAACTCCAGGGTTTCATCCATATCGATCAGATCGGAGACCCCCTTTCTGAACAGGGGATGATCATCGATTGTGAGTACGGTGTATGTCTGTTGCTCAACCATGTTTCAATTGCTCGATTAACAACTTTTTGGATTCGGTATTGGAGGCATCCGTGATATTGAAATTGAGATTGATCCGGGTGCCCCCGCCCTGCGGTTCTTCGATTGTCAGTCTGCCCCCCAGCCATTCCGCCCTTTCCTTCATGATCGGCAGGCCATAGTGCTGCATCATATCACCTTCGTCGTTGATTCCGATGCCGTCATCCTCGATGCTGATATTGACCCGGCCTGTCTGGTCGCACTCCAGCGACACCCGGGCGCGGGTTGCATTGGCGTGGCGGATGACATTCGAAAGTGCCTCGCGGATGATCTGGATGATATGTATCTCCGCGTTGGGGGTGAATTGGCAGTTCCCGATTTGATTGACGAAATCGATGGGAATGCCGGATCTGTTCTCAAACTCGGCAACGGTTCCGCTGAGCAGTTTACCGAGGTCGGCGTCAGTCACCTTGAGCCTGAAGGTGGTCAACAGTTCACGCAGCTGGCGATAGGCGCCATTGAGTGCCGAGCGCAATGCGGCGCTGACCAGGAGAATCTCTCTTTTATCGCGCTCCTCGTTGATCGACTTCTCCAGTTTGGCCACCTGTATCTTCAGATAGGAGAGGGATTGCGCTATGGAGTCATGCAGCTCTCTCGCAATCACGCTGCGCTCCTCCATCAAAGAGAGCTTCCGGTTCTGGGTTACCTGCTTGGCAACGTTGATCGCCAGGGCGATATGGCTGGCGACAGTCTCCAATAGGCGCTCCTGCCACTCTTCAAGCTGCATGTCCTTGGGTAACTCCACCAACAAAACGCCATATTGCTGGTTTTTATCCCTGATCGGCGCGGAGAAGATATTGATCTCCATTTGCGATCCGGGGGCGGGTACCTTGAAGGTATGGGATTTCCCATCACCGAGACAGAGGGCGCACTGACTGTCCACCTTGTCCTGTGACAGAAAGTCCTTCTTCCGCGTCGAGGCATAGCGATAGGCATGATCGTCGCCTGGCTGACCGAGACAGATAGTGCCGTTGTTGACACCGAGCAGTGCCTCGATATCGTGGATTACCGCAATCAGCACTGTCTCGCTCAATGAAGAGTCGCTCAATCGCTTGGTCGCGGAATAGAGGAGTTCCAATGAGCGGTTGCTCTGTTCCAGATCGTGGGTCTTTTTACGTACCCGGTTTTCCAGGTCCGCATAGATGACTGAAAGATCCTCTGCCATTACGTTGAATGCCTGACCCAGCTGACCCAGTTCGTCATCGCCGAGATAGCGGCTGCGAACGGAGAAGTCGCCATGCCGTGCCGCATTGGCGCAGGCAAGCAGATTGCGCAGGGGGTTGAGTACCCGGGTCTTGGTCAGGTAGAGACTCACCAGGGCAACCAGAAAGGTGAGGCTAAGCAGTACGATCTGGATGATTCTGAGTTGCTGGTTCTTCTCCTCGGCGTCGATCTCCAGGGCCTCGACAAAGCTGTGGATATCATCAACGAAGTTGTCAACCAACGCCAGGTAGTTACGTTGGCTGGAGTCAAGCTGCCGTCTCTCCTCCGCGGTGAGCGACTCGGTTGAACTCAAATTCAAATACTCTTCAAGGTTGGGAAGCATCAGTTCCTGCCACTGGGACTCGACCCGGTGATAGGTTTCGGTGACATTCACATGGGGTCCCTTTGAGAGTACGTCATGGATGCGATGGCTGAACAGCCGTTGGTTATACTCTATCACCAGGCTCCTGGTTCTCGTCGTGGCCAGTTCGTCATGGAACTTGGTGCGATGTACCAGACTGCTTGCAATGCGATATGACTGCATGCGCAAGGTGCCTGCCTGGTTGATGGCGGCGGCGTATCCTTCTGCGGTTTCTGCGATAATCATCGAGCTCATCATTCCGGATACGGCGAGGATGAAAAGGATCGTGATGACGGTTCCGAATCGGAGTAGCAGTGAATTTTTCAATGGCGGATACCGGATTTTATTCTCTCATGATATTCGATGTTAGCAGTGTGCGGGCAAGGCGTCAGCCATGCCGCCGATCGCTGCGCGTCCCGACCAGGGAACGATAGACACCGACAGCCGTTCAGTATGGATGGCTATGGGAACGATTGGGGAGGGCGCGAAGCGGTAGCCGGCCGCCGGGAGTCTATTCCCCGTTCTCTGATCCAGCCGTGTGATTGCTCAGCAAAGGCAGCGGGATGTGCAGGGCCGACCCGATAGCCCTCAGCAGTTCCAGCTCTTCAGTGCTGGCCTGGTTGTCGGTGAGGATGGTATCCATCAGCGCCTTGATCAGGCGCTCTTTCTCTCTGTTCCTGAGCTTGTCAAGACGGCTCAATGCGTTCTCCAATGTTGATACCCAATCGCCAGGCAGATGCAGAGGGAGCCTCTCCACCCCCGCACTGTCGATACCGTTTAGATAGCTGCGTTGCACTATATCCGGATCCCTATGGCCATGTTGTGCGAGGATGGCGACCACATCCCTGACCAACTGTGCCTGGGCCTGCAGGGTGTCATTGCCACCGCTTCGGCTTTGCGCGGGATTGATCGCTTCATTCAGATGGAGGCTGATCACCTTGGCGAGAAGAAACTCGAAGACTTCGACCCTGCCGTCGAGATGGACGATCTCGTTAACGGTATCGAGCATACGCTGGATAAACTCAAGGGGCCGCCGTTTCAGCGCGGGGAAGGCGATCTCCAACAGGGGAAGGCGCTGCTCGGGCCGGATGGGCAGGGCGGATTTCGCAAGGTGGCTTACCTGGGCCTCGCTCTCCGCGCCCAGCTTTCCGGCGATGGTGAGGAGCTGCCGTTCGCGGATCGAGTCCTCCTTGTCGAGGAGGATTGTGAGTAACAGCTCAGGCGCCCACTCCGTGGATCGGGCGGCAGAGAGCAGGCTGGGGGGGAGGCTGGCCGCCAGTACCGCCGCCGCGACGATACGCTCCCAGTCGGGTCGGCCGATATCTTCGATGATGGTGCGTGGGTCGAAGGGAGTGCGCTTGGAAGCGCTCTTTGCAGCGGCACTCTCCTGTTCCGCTTTCCGGCGCGACTGCCGTTCTATCCGTTTGGCGATCTCCGTCAGTTCCTCACCCCGAAAACCGGGTTCGATTCGCTGGATGCGTTCGACGATCGGCGGATGGGTGGCGAAGAGGGCGGTGGTCCTGCCCTCGCCGAACAGCATGTGGGCAATCTCCTCGCTGTCTCTCGCCAACACAGCTCCCTGCGCATGCACCGCGATCTTTTTCAATGCACCGGCGATGCCTTGAGGATTTCGGGTGTACTGCACGGCCGAGGCATCGGCAAGGTATTCCCGCTGTCGGGAGACGGCGGCCTTGATCCAGCGTGCGAAAAAGAGACCGATATAGCCGATGGCGGTCAGGGCGGCAGCGAAGAGGATGATCGCGCCGCCGCCGTTTTTTCTCGAGCCCGAGGAGAAACGGACGCCGGAGAGGATCCGCCGTCCGGCAATGGCGAGCACCAAAATCCCGAACAGAGCCCCCATGAGGCGGATATTGATGCGCATGTCGCCGTTGAAGATGTGGCTGAACTCATGGGCGATGACGCCCTGCAGTTCCTCACGGTTCAGGCTCTCCAGGGTCCCCCGGGTGACTGCCACCGCGGCATCGCTGGGTGAATAGCCGGCGGCAAAGGCATTGATGCCGGGTTCCTGCTCCATGATGTAGATTTCAGGTACCGGCACACCGGAGGCGATGGCGATCTCTTCCACCACGTTGCGCAGGCGCTGTCGCAGCGGATCCTTAGGATCGGCCTCGACCGGCACACCTCCCATCGCGCGCGCCACCGAGCCTCCGCCATCTCTCAGGCTTGCGCTTCGATAGAGGCTGGCAAAGCCGATGATGGCGCCGGTGCCCAGCGAACCGAAGAGCAGGATCGAACTGTGGCTGCTGAGAAAGTCGCCGAGGTTGCCGGTCGTGGCGGTCATGGACTGATCCAATGCGCTGCTGAACAGCAACAGCAGTACACCATCGACGGCGACGATGATGGCGATAACGGCAAGCAGAAACAGCAACACCAGATGACGGGTGTTGCGCTTGGCTTCGTCCTGATGCTCGAAAAAGTTCACGATTTCTGACTGCGTCTAATTGACAATGATCCCCTGTCGAGCCAGGTATCAGTTGAACTCGACCTTGGGCACCTCACGTTTCACCTCGTCTTCTATCTCGAGCAGTTGCGCGCCCTGAAAACGGAACCAGCCCGCAATCATATTGCTGGGGAAGGATTCCCTGTCGATGTTGTACTGCATCACCGCATCGTTATAGGCCTGGCGGGCGAACGCCACTTTGTTTTCCGTGCTCACAAGCTCTTCGGAGAGTTGCATCATATTCTCGTTGGCCTTCAGATCGGGGTATGCCTCCGCCAGGGCGAATAGTCTTCCGAGGGCGCCGCTCAATCCCTGTTCCGCCTCGCTGAGCTGCTTCATTGCGTCAGGATCGGAGGGATCCTTGGCCGCCTGCTGCAAGCCGCTTACCGCCCGGTTGCGTGCCTCGATCACCGCCTCCAGGGTCTCTTTCTCATGCTTCATATACCCCTTGGCCGTCTCCACCAGGTTGGGAATCAGATCGTGACGCCTTGTCAGCTGCACGTCGATCTGGGCGAAGGCGTTTTGATAGCGGTTGCGCCCGGCGATGAGCTTGTTGTAGATAGCGACACCAAATCCGATGATGCCAAGTACGATAACCAGTAGCACGATCATTGTTGTCATTGCTGTGACCCCCTTGGTGAACTAGCCAATCCTTAACCTGTTGCAGATGCGACTGGCGAAAGTTTATGCGCCATCGGTGTGAATTGCAGCACCCGTCTTGTGCATAATGAAGAATTGTAAACAGTTTTTACAGTTCCCTGGCTTGAAATGATCGGTTTCTGCGGCGGGATAGACGGCGCATGCGATAAATATCCGCTCTCACTCGAACCAACACCAAAGTGACTGTTTTTTGAAATCAAGCGTCATCCTGGCCGGCGAGACATAAAGTGCTTGCTATTTTTTTCAGCTTGGGTGAAATGGTTTGACCGACAAGCATGAGAAAACCATCCCTGAAAGGAGCCTAATCGATGCGTTGCCATGAAGTGGACTACGAAATTCTCGGATCCGAGATGCAGCTGGTGGAGGTGGAGCTCGATCCCGGCGAGACGGTGATAGCCGAGGCGGGGGCCATGACCTATATGGAAGAGGGGATCGATTTCGAGACCAAGATGGGTGACGGTTCCAATGCGGATGAGGGCTTGATGGGTAAGCTCTTTTCCGCGGGCAAGCGCGTCTTTACCGGTGAATCGATATTCACCACCCATTTCACCAACCGGGGCAACGGTAAGCGGCGGGTCTCGTTCTCGGCACCCTATCCGGGCAATATCGTGCCCTTGAACATGCAGCAGCTGGGGGAAAAGATCACCTGCCAGAAAGACGCCTTCATCTGCGCGGCCCTGGGAACCAAGGTCGATATCGCCTTCAATCGTCGGCTTGGGGTAGGGCTGTTTGGTGGCGAAGGATTTATCCTGCAGTCCCTGGAGGGGGATGGCATGGCCTTCATTCAGGCCGGGGGCACGGTCATCGAAAAACGCCTCGAGGGGGAGACCCTGCGGGTGGATACCGGTTGCCTGGTCGGTTTTACAGGGGGCATTGACTACGATATCCAGCGTGCCGGCAATCTCAAGTCGATGGTGTTCGGCGGCGAGGGCTTGTTTCTGGCAACCCTCAAGGGTCATGGCACCCTGTGGCTGCAGAGCCTTCCCTTTTCACGGATGGCGGACCGGATCCTGGCCAACGCCCCATCGGCGGGTGGCGGCGACCAGGGAGAGGGCTCGGTGCTCGGCGGCATCGGCAGGCTGCTCGACGGCAAATAGGCAGGCGTTTAATCAATCTAAGGTTGCTTAGAACTCCACCCCCTGCTCGGCATGGATGCCCTGCTCGAAGGCGTGTTTTACCAAGTGCATTTCGGTCACGGTATCGGCGATAGCGATGACCTCCTTTGGGGCGCCTCTTCCGGTCAGGATCAGGTGCATCCAGGACGGCTTTTCCTGTTGGATGAAGGTTGCGATCTCCTCGCCGCTGATCCAACCGTAGTGGCAGACATAGTTGATCTCATCCAGCACCACCAGATCGTAGTGCCGGGAGCGAATCTTCTCCTGGCAGAGCTGCCAGATCTCCCGGCTCGTGGCACGGTCCTGCTCGGGATTGTTTGTGTCCCAGGTAAATCCGTCCCCCAGGGCATGCCATTCGATATTCTCAAAGCGGCTGGCCGCCTTCTGCTCCCCGGTCTTCCACTTACCCTTGATGAACTGAATCACCAGGACCTGCATATCCCAGCCGGCCGCCCTGAAGGCGGTGCCGAAGGCGCTGGATGATTTGCCCTTGCCCTCGCCGGTGAGTACCAGGGTAATCCCGTTTCGTTTTTCTCTCTCTTTCATATAGTTACCATATATCTGATCAGTTGAGGCGGTTGATCACGTTCCGACTCTCGCTGTGCCGGCAACCGGATCGCACCAATTGATTGTTGCGAATCTAAATAAGAATCGTTATCATTATTTTATATCCACACTTTTTTATCTCATATGACCGTCTATCGGAGGTTCTTGTGTTACATCTTTCAAAACCCATTATGCTGGGTCTGCTGCTGACTTTCATAGCACCTTCGCTGACCCTGGCGGAGGAGGTGGTCAATCTCTACTCGGCCAGGAAAGAGAAACTGATCAAACCGTTGCTCGATCGATTCAGCGAACAGACCGGCATCAACGTCAATCTGGTCACCGGAAAGGCCGATGCCCTGTTGCAGAGACTGCAGAGTGAGGGGCGCAATACCCCGGCCGACATGCTGATCACCACGGATGCGGGCCGCCTGCACCGGGCAAAAGCGGCGGGAGTCACCCAGGCGGTGGATTCCCCCGTCCTGAAGCAGCTGGTGCCGGAGAGCTTTCGCGATCCCCAGGGTCACTGGTACGGTCTCTCGGTGCGGGCCCGTCCCATTCTCTACGTCAAGGGGAAGGTCGATCCCGCAAGGCTCTCAACCTACGAAGCCCTGATCGACCCCGAATGGGACAACCGGATCTGCATCCGCTCTTCCGGCAACATCTACAATCAATCTCTGGTGGCATCGATGATAGCCGCCAACGGCGCGGAAGCGACGGAGACCTGGGCCAAGGCCTTTGTCAATCAGTTTGCCCGGCCGCCGAAGGGTGGCGACAGAGATCAGATCAAGGCCGCCGCTGCGGGACTTTGCGATATCGCCGTTGCCAATACCTACTATCTCGCCGGCATGCTAACCTCAAAGGATCAGGCACAGCGCGATGCGGCTGGAAAGCTGGCGGTCTTCTGGCCGAATCAGCAGGGGCGTGGTGCCCATGTGAATGTCAGTGGGGCAACCGTAACCAAGGCAGCATCCAACCGGGAAAACGCAATAAAGCTGCTGGAGTTTCTGCTCAATCCCGCCTCCCAGGCCTGGTATGCGGAAACCAATGGAGAGTTTCCGGTGCGTGCCGATGTGGAGCCGGGTGAACTGCTTAACGGGTGGGGCGAGTTCAAGATGGACAAACTCAACCTGCAACAACTTGGTCTTCTCAATCCCGATGCGGTGCGCTTGATGGACCGGGCGGGATGGAAATGATTTTATCGGGAAACAGATTTGCTAGCGGTAATAAAAAGAGTTGCATGGCCGCGATTTAAAACAGATCCATGGAGCATTGGCGTACTGTTGACCGCCCTCCTGCTGGCGGTACCGGTGGTCCTGGTGCTCAGTTATCTCTTCGAACCGGCCGGCGAGGTGTGGAGTCATCTGGTCGACACGGTGTTGAAGGACTATGTCATCAACTCCCTGCTGTTGATGCTCGGGGTAGCCATCGGCGTGCTGCTGCTGGGGGTGAGCACGGCCTGGCTCACCAGTATGTGCCAGTTCCCCGGGCGATCGGTGTTCGAATGGGCGCTGCTGCTGCCGATGGCGATACCCGCCTATATCATCGCCTATACCTACACCGGGCTTTTCGATTTTGCCGGACCCGTGCAGACCCTGATCCGGCAGTGGACCGGCTGGGGTTACGGCGACTACTGGTTTCCCGAGATCCGCTCCATCGAAGGTGCCGCGCTGATGCTGGCGCTGGTGCTCTATCCCTATGTCTATCTGCTCTCGAGGGCCGCCTTTTTGGGGCAGTCGATCTGCGTCCTGGATGTCAGCCGTACCCTGGGCAACGGCCCCTGGCGGACCTTCTTCCATGTCGCCCTGCCACTGGCAAGGCCGGCCATCGTGGCGGGTCTCTCCCTGGCCCTGATGGAGACCCTGGCCGACTACGGCACGGTGCAGTATTTCGGCGTCTCGACCTTCACCACGGGGATTTTCCGCACCTGGTACGGCTTGAACAACGCGGCCGCGGCGGCGCAGCTCTCCGCCCTGCTGCTGCTGGTGGTGTTTGCCCTGATCATCATGGAGAAGATCTCCCGCAGACAGGCCCGCTACCACCATACCAGCCAACGCCACCAGGCCCTGACCCGCTTTCAGCTGAATGCCAGGCAATCCTTCATGGCCTTCATAATCTGTTCCGGGGCGTTGTTTTTCGGCTTCATTCTCCCGGCCGGACAGCTTCTTTGGTGGGCGCTGACCACCGCCGAGGAGAGTCTCGACAGCCGCTTCGTCGGTTTGATCACCCACAGCCTGATGTTGGCGGGAGCAGCCTCGGTCCTGGCGCTGCTGCTGGCGCTCTTCCTCAGCTATGGCAAGCGCCAGCTGGGTAGCTGGCCGACCCTTTTCGCGGTCAGGCTCGCCGGTATGGGTTATGCCATACCGGGGACGGTGATCGCCATTGGCGTGATGATCCCGTTTGCCGCCTTCGACAACGCCCTCGACAGCTGGCTGCGGGCGCAGTTCGGCTGGTCATCCGGCCTGCTCCTGAGCGGCACCCTGGTCGCCCTGATCTTCGCCTACCTGGTGCGCTTCCTCGCGGTCTCCCTGCAGACGGTGGAGGCGGGACTGGGCAAGATCCGTCCCACCATGGACGAGGTGGCCCGCTCCATGGGTACCGGTTCCGGCGAGATCGTGCGCAGGGTGCATGTGCCGATGCTCAAGGGGAGCCTGATGACGGCGCTGTTGCTGGTTTTTGTCGATGTCTTGAAAGAGCTTCCCGCAACCCTGATACTGCGTCCCTTCAACTACAATACCCTCGCCGTGAGGGCCTATGAGCTGGCCTCGGACGAGCGCCTCGCGGATGCCTCCTATGCAGCCTTGACGATTGTCGTTGTCGGTATTCTCCCGGTTATCCTGTTGAGTCGAACCATCACCCGGTCACGCCATGCAAAATCAGCTTGAAGTCAGAGATGTCAGCGTGAAATATGGCCGCCAGACGGTGGTGGACCGGGTCAGTTTCGAGCTCGAGAGCGCGGTGATCGGCTGCCTGCTGGGTCCCAGCGGCTGCGGCAAGACCAGCCTGCTGCGCGCCATCGCCGGATTCGAGCCCCTGGCACTGGGAGAGATTCTGTTGCATGGAGAAAACGTCTCCCGTCCGGGCCAGACCCTCGCCCCCGAGAAGCGCCGGGTCGGCATGGTGTTTCAGGACTTCGCCCTCTACCCCCATCTCAGCGTCGGCGCCAACGTCGCCTTCGGATTACGGGGGATGAGCGGCAGACAGCAGCGGCAGCGGGTCGCGGAGCTGCTGGGACTGGTCGGTCTCAGCGGCCTCGAGGAGAAGTATCCCCATCAGCTCTCCGGGGGACAGCAACAGCGGATTGCGTTGATCCGGGCGATGGCCCCAAGGCCTGAGATACTGCTCCTAGACGAGCCCTTCTCCGGTCTCGATGTGGAGCTGCGGGAGCAGTTGGCCGGCGAGGTTCGAACCATCCTGAAAAGGGAGGGTGTCACCGCAATCCTGGTAACCCACGATCAGTTGGAGGCCTTCGCCCTGGCCGATCAGATCGGTGTTCTGGGCAGCGGCCGCCTGCGTCAATGGGACAGCGGATTCAATATCTACCATGAACCGGCGGATCGTTTTGTCGCCGATTTCATCGGCCAGGGCACGATGATCCCAGGCCGGGTGTTGGCGGATGGGCGTATCGAATCCTCACTCGGCATCCTCTCCGCCGATTTCAACCAACAGCATCAGGCAGGTGATTCCGTTGAACTCTTGCTTAGGCCCGATGATCTCGTTCACGACGACGAGAGCGACTTCAAGCTGGAGATAACCGACAAGGTCTTTCAAGGGGCGGAGTACCTCTACACCCTCTCCCTGGATGATGGTACCGAGTTGCTCTGTCTGGTGCAGAGTCATCACGATCATGGGATTGGCGAGCGGATCGGGATACGCCTCGCCGTGGATCATGTGGTGGCTTTTCCCAGCTGAGGGTAATAGGCGGTGACATCCTTGTCACCATAGCGGCATGGATAAATGCGCTCTTCCTGTCCCTGGAATGACAAACCTGTCAGGCCATCGGCATCGAGCGATGACTGCCGGTTGTCAAAAGGTAATGGAACTACCTCCGACCATATGCTCCATGACCGAGGCCAGGCCCCGTGGCTGGATGAACGGCTGCCTGAGCTGGGGCTTGCCCGCATTGTCTTGCGGCAGGGAACAGACGGTATCGCAGGCCGAACAGACAAAGATCCTGCCCTCCAGCTCAACAAAACTCTCCATCAGGCTGGCGAGGGTGGGGAAGCCCTTCTGGCTGATGCCGTCGCAGCTGCCCTGATAAGCCCAGTGGCTGCCGTCGCCGACGAGGAACAGCTGGGTATCGAGATCCATTGCCTTGGCGGTGCATGCCGCCGAAAAGGCCAGGGTGGCCCGCTTGCCGCCATCCTCCGCGCCGGAACTCAGTACGACGACATAGTTATTGATATTTGCCAGGTGTGGGGAAATGGAGGTTGTGGCTTCTTCTGTGGTGTTGCTTTGTGGAGTTTGTTTTATTGTCAAGTCAATCGGCAGGTGCGGATTTTTTACTGAAGATGGTTCCGATTTACAACAATTCCCTGTACACACACGTTCAGCATCATGTTTGTCCATTCTCAACTCTCCTTTCCTTAAGGTTGTTTCTTTTTTTGTTTTTTACAACAACATGTAACAAACGATAGATGAGTGAACAGCACACTATTGTTGAATATTGAATCGTGGAATTGTGACTTTTTCACAGATATCCACGGCTAAAAAAATTGTAAGTGTGATGGCTGAGTAGTGTGGCAAGTAAGGTAGATCTAGAGTTTATCAAGCAGCACCTGGAGTCTGTTCAGTACCACTTCGACAGGCTTCGAATACTGCGCCCCGACAATGGCGCCATCCACCGCCATGCCGATGATGGCTGCCTTTTCAGCCGCCTTCCTGCTCCGTGGATCGGGCAGCAGCCCGGCGATCGATCGATTCATCTCCTGCTTGTGGCGGCGGGTGATTTCAGCGATTTCGGGAACCGTGGTCCCGAGCTCTCCCAGGCTGTTGATAAAGGCGCAGCCCCGGTAGTCGGCGTCGCCCAGCCACTCCCTCAGTGTCGGCACCAGGGCGGCCAGGTTGCCGCCATGGGTTGCAAGGGATTGGGAGAACCAATCCATCCAGCGCCGGTGGCGATATTCGAGAAATTCAAACACCAGGTGGTTCTTGCTTGGAAAGTGGCGATAGAAGGTGACCTTGGTCACCTTCGCCTCTGTGATCACCCGGTCCACGCCGGTGGCGCGGATTCCGTGCCTGTAGAAGAGCCGGTAGGCGGTGAGCAGGATGCGCTCGTGGGCCGGCAGCTCTTCAATCTTCGAGGGTTCGGACATCAGCATGGTTACAGTGTAGACAGATCTGTCTACATCGACTAGTCTTTACCAGGTAGACAGACCTGTCTACCTGCGCCTGTTCATATTCAACGGGGATTCGCTATGGATGAAAAACCACCGCTTCCGCCTTTTGATCATGAAAGCGCCACCCAAAAGGTTCGCATGGCGGAAGACGCCTGGAACTCCCGCGATCCCGACCGTGTCGTGCTTGTCTACACCGAGGACACCCGCTGGCGCAACCGCGCCGAGTTTCCCAAGGGCAGGGAGGAGGTGAGACAGTTTCTCCAGCGCAAGTGGACCCGGGAGCTGGACTACCGGCTGATCAAGGAGCTCTGGGCCTTCGAGGGGAATCGTATCGCGGTGCGCTTCGCCTACGAATGCCACGACGACTCGGGCCAGTGGTATCGCAGCTACGGCAACGAGAACTGGGAGTTCAACGCCCAGGGATTCATGCAGCGGCGATTCGCCAGCATCAACGACCTGCCCATCAAGGCGTCGGAGCGCCTCTATCACTGGCCATTGGGAAGGCGGCCGGACGATCATCCGGGGCTGACCGAGCTGGGGCTCTGATTCAGGTTCTGCCCCGGTGAGGGTTAACTACACGATCCATTCGTAATCGATGCTGATGCGCTCCCCGGCCACCGGGCGGAAGAGCTGGTCGGCGAAGGCGACATGGTCGGGATGGTCACGGTAGCTGTCGATCACCGCCGGGTGGCAGAACTGCACCAGCCAGGTGTAGCGATAGGCAGCATCGGTCTTTACCGCGCTGCCGGTGGCCACCTCCAGCACCCCGGGTATCCCTGCCAGCACATCCCGTCCCTTGGCCATCATCGCTTTCGCGCCCTCATCATCCAGGCCGTTGACGTTGTAGATGATCAGGTGCTCCACCGGCAGCCAGGGCGTGCAGTGGGAAAGCACCTCGGCGGCACGTCCTGCCGACCCCCAGAGACGTATGCAACGCTCGGCCTCCCGGCTCACCGCGGTCCGCACGCCCCGGGTCAGTTGGGTATAGCCGTTACTCTCCGTTGCCGCGACACTGTCGCGGATCGCGGCGCCTGCCGCATCGGCAAGCGCGGTGTAGTAGTTGATCTTGACCACACCATTCTCGATCAGCCGTCGGTATTGGTCGTCGCTCAGGCCGGTACCGCCATGGATCACCAGGGGCAGGCGCAGTGCCTGGTTGATCTCCCGCAGGCGTTCGAGGTCGAGCTTCGGCTCGCCCCGCATGCGACCGTGCACCGTGCCGATGGATACCGCGAGGAAATCGATACCCGTGGTCTCGACGAATTGTCTCGCCTCCTCCGTTGTCGTATAGCTGACCTTGCCGGGATGGCGCTCGGCGTCCTCACCCTCGACGCCCGGCACATAACCCAGTTCACCCTCCACCGGAACGCCGCAGCCGTGCGCCATCTCGACCACGTTGCGGGTCATCTGGATGTTGTCTTCCAGGGGGGTATGAGAGGCATCCACCATAACCCCATTGCAGCCGCAATTGATGGCCTTTATCGCAGACTCCAGGCTTTCTCCATGGTCCAGATGAATCGCGACCGGTACCGAGGCACTGCGCGCCGCTTTCTCCACCGCGGGCATCAGCTGTTCGAAATCGAAATAGTCAAAATGGGATTCGGCCAGGCTCAGGATCACCGGCGCACTGCAGGCCTCGGCGGCATCCAGTATGCCTTCGAGGAAGTCATGGTTGATCAGGTCAAAGGCCCCTACCGCATAGCCGTTCTCATAGGCATGCTGCAACATCTCTTTCATGTTTACCAATGGCATGAAGTTCTCTCCCCTTAAACGCTAGCTTCCTTCAGCGAGATAATGGCTTATTTTTGTCTCGATCATATCCCGATATCCGATGCGTGAACTGTACAATCATCACATTGGGCGGTCTACCTGGGGGGAATCGGAGTAGAGTTGCCCTAGGCCTCGCCCAATACCCTGCGCCGAAGAAGACGCAGATCCACCGGCAGCAGGATGAGTATCATCAGGCCGAACAGTACTACCGCGGCCGGCAGGTGATAACTGAGTTGATTCGACAATAGCAGCAGGCGAATGCCCTCGGCGGTATGGTGCAGGGGATTGATCAACAGCCAGGCCTGGGCAAGCAGGTTGTCACTCTCCAGGGGGAAATAGGTATTGCTGGCGAACCCCAACGGCATGATGATCAGATAGAAGGGTATGTTCATGTGATCGATGGTGGGAACAATCGCGGTGAACAGCAGGCCCAGCGCGGCAAAGGCCACACCGGCGAGGAAAAGCAGGGGCAGGATAATGGCCAGCCCCTGCCAATGCAGTGCGAGCCAACCGGAGAGGGTAAAAGCGGCGATGACAAAGAACACGATCACACAATAGGCAAGGCCAAGGGCTGCCGCCCACAGCGCCTCGCCCCAGACCACGTGCTCCAATCTCACCTGGGTGGTCAGCTGGCCCTCCCAGGTCTTCTGGTAATGCATGCGGATATAGGCCGCGAAGAGCGCCTGAAAGAAGGCGGTCATGAAAGCGGTGTAGGCGAGGATACCGGGCGCCAGGTAGGAGAGGTAGGAGACATTCCGCCCCTTCCAGTCGAAGTCGGGGATGCTGCTGCCGAGACCGACACCGAAGACCAGCAACAGAATCACCGGTTCCAGGATCGGCGGCAGTGCCGCGGTATGCCAGTTGCGCAGATAGACGGTCAAATGGCGTTTCAGCACAGACCAGCTCTGCCATGCGGTGACGGCCAGGTAGAGTCTCATGATCGCTTGTCTGTCAGTTGCAGAAATAGATCGTCAAGGTTCGGCGGTCTGACTTCAAAGCGCAGTTGTCCGAAGGTGGCGGAAAACCCTGCCAGACCCGATCCATCGAGTGGGATCTGCCAGCTATTGAGGATCTTCGTCGGGCGTTTCAATCCTTCCATGACGAGCCACTGCCGTACGGCATCGGCTTCAGGGATATTGGCATCCAGGATAACCACATGTTCTCCAACCAGGTCTCCCAATACGGTTCGCGGCCCGCCCGATGTGATCACCTTGCCCTCCTTCAGTACCAGTAGATTGTCCGAGAGCCTCTCCGCCTCATCCATATAATGTGTAGTCAGCACAATGCCCAATCCCTCCCGCCGTAAATCATCGACCAGTTCCCAAACCGACATTCGCGCCTGGGGATCGAGCCCCGTGGTCGGCTCGTCGAGGAACAGTACCTTGGGTTGATGCACCAGGGCCCTTGCAACCATCAGCCGCCGCCTGTAACCGCCAGAGAGGGTCTCCGGTTTTGCATCCGCGTGGCGGGCAAGATCGAAACGCTCCAACAACTGCTCCACCCGCTGCTCAATATGGGAGGGACGGGGACGGAAGTAGTTGCCGAATCCGATTAGATTTTCGCGTACGCTAAAGTCGGTATCGAAGGTGTCGTCCTGGGTGCAGACACCGATCAGGCGGTTGGCGCCATCCGGGTCGTCCAGGCGGTCAATACCATCGATGCGGATCTTTCCGGCATCGGGCTGCAGAAAGCCGTAGCACATGCGCAATATGGTGGTCTTGCCGGCACCGTTGGCTCCCAGCATCCCCAGTATCTCCCCGGCATGGCAGTGAAGATCCACCTTGTCCACGACCCGTCTCGAGGCGAAGTGTTTCACCAGGCCGTGGGCCTCCAGGCGTATAGAATCGAGACCCTTCTTGTTAGCGTGCATAGGCCATCTTGAGGTTAGTCACAGCCCTGGATAATCCTGTATTGTGGCGTCTATTGTCCGTTGTTCAACCATTTTTCTTTGAAGTTTTGACGCTCTTTGGGGGTCATGTTTCGCCATTCTTTGACTATTTTTTTTCTGAATTGTTTTCGCTCTTCTACCGACATACTGCTCCATTTTTCACGCAATTCCTCTCTCTTCTCTTGCGGGAGTTGCATAAACCACTGACGGCGTTTGCGCAGTCGTTGCTGCTGCTTGGGGGAGAGCTGTTTGAACCAGGCGTGACGCTTGCGTATTTTCGCCCGCTCTTCCGGCGTTAACGATTGCCAACGCTGGAAGCGCTGCTTGGCTTTACGCCTCTGATCTGGACTCATCTCTGCCCAGCGCTTTGCGCCCCTGCGCAGTTTCTGTTGGCGTTCTGCTGAGAGTCCATCCCACCTCTCCTGGAACGGTTGCAATGTCTTCTGCTCATCCTGGGTGAGCTGATCCCATGCAACAGGTTCGGCGGCACAGATGGGGATCGGCAGGGTGAGCCAACCGAGTAGTATGAGCATCATGAGTTTCACTCTACTCATCGTCTTGGTTTTCCCTTTGATCTAGAAATTCCAATCCCATCTCCTGGTACTCCATCGGGTCCTGCCAAGCGCCGTTTTCGTTTTCCCAATCGGCAAGAAATTCCAGGAAGGCGGTGGATGGTAGGGATTCATCGCTTTGCTCTGCAATCGCGGGCATACCGAGATAGAGCTGAATCAGGCAGATACCTCCAAGCATGGCAATGGCACGCCGGTTGGCCAGGTCCTGATTGTGCTCTCTGATCCACTCAGCTCTCACCATGCATCAACTCCAACCAGTTATAGAACTCCAGTTCCTCGATCAGCTCCAACTCATCCCCCGATGCAAGCAGTTCCCAATCCTCGTTGAATTGCGCTGAAGGAGCGGAATTGCCTTGATACCAGAGGGCAATAGCCAACAGCATCACCGCCGCGGTGGCGAAACCGGTAACGGGTAACCAGCCAATCGTCCTCCTGGATTTGCCCTGGAGGGCAGCCTTGCGCGCCGCCTGCAGACGCGCGGCAGTCAGCGGGTCCATGTCGTTGACATGATCATCGAGGCGCTGTTTTACCTCGGTCAGGAACGCTTGCTCATCCGGCTTCATGTTCTGAAATCCTCCAGTCGCTCCTTTAGTCGATGTATCGCCCGGGAGTAGTGGGTTTTCACGCTGCCTTCACTGCATCCCATGGCATAAGCGGTCTCACTAACACTCAGTCCCTCCCAGGTTCTGAGCAGGAACGCCTGCTGTTGGCGCATCGGCAGATCCCTCAGGGAAGAGAGCAGATCATCCATGGCGACGTGCGATGCCAACTGATCGACCATGTTCGGCAGTTTGTGATCCACCGCCTCCTGGATCGGATCCGTCTCCTGCCCCGGGTCTTTGCCGGAGCGTCCCAGCCAGACCCGAAACCGGTTGCGCACCTGGGTGCGTCGGTACCAGTCGCGGATGCGGCTCTGCAGGATGCGATAGAACAGGGGTGGCCACTCCTCACTGGTTCGATCACCATAGCGTTTTACCAATCCCAGCATGGCATCCTGGACCAGGTCCAATGCGTCATCGCGGTTTCCCGTGGCAAGTTCTGCCATGGTGAATGCGCGGCGTTCAACTTGGATGAGAAACTGTTCAAGGGCTTGACTCGATTCCAGGATAGGCTCCTTGTGGTGGTCGATTGTCCCAAGTTTACAATAATCCAGACCAATACCCATGACGGCTGCACGGATCTGCAGCCGTCAGGACAAGATCACCTTTTCAAGCGTCTTTCTATGCGGTCCCCCTTGCGATCCAGGTGGCGATCAATACGATTTCCCTTGCGGTCGAGACGGTGGTTGATGCGATCCCCTTTACGATCGAGTCGATGGCTAATGCGATCGCCTTTTCGATCGAGTTTGAATTCCGCGCGATCACCCTTTCGATCGAGCCTGTTTGCCAATCCCTCCCTGCCGTTGGCTGCCGCGCGATCCGAGGCGCGATCGAGGCGGCGGTTGATGCGCTCGCCCCTGTTATCCAGGTGGCTGTCGATCCGCTCACCACGTCGGTCGAGGCGGTCATCCATGCGGTCGCCCCTTCGGTCGAGTCGATCATCGATTCGATCGCCCCTTCTGTCCAGATAGTCGTTGATGCGTTCGCCAACAGCGCCGGTATCGGCCTGAATGGTGGAGCTGCAAACGAGAAGAAGCGCGCTGAGCAGGGGAGCTGACAAGCTAACTGTTTTCATGGGATTACTCCTGTGTTGTGTGCGTTTGAAAAAAGCTCTCATTCACTACAACGCAGCCGTCGGCTATCCGTTGACATGGGTTCGTCTGCGATCTCGCCAGCCTTGACGGAGCGGTTGAAGGCAGTCGCCTCAGGGGCCGACCTTGAGGGGGCCGGCGCTACGGATCGTTTGGTTCATTGGATTGCCTACCAGGACTACTATAATCAGACCGATAAGCTGTTTCGATTGATGGATGAGGCCCAATTGCCCACGCGTGGGATGAATGGACAACATCTATCGAAAAATGGGCATTACCTATGCACTCCGCCCAGCTCAATAGCCCGGGGAGAGAGGCGATGACAACCAACCAGTTGACGAGTGCAATTCGCAAGCGTTTTGCCGGCTTACCGAATTGGCTGCGGCAGTTGACGGCACTCAGCTTTCTGTTCTTCCTCGCCAAAGGCATGTTGTGGCTGGGACTGGCGGCCTGGTTGATACTTTGAGGCCCGCGATGAAGATTACAACCCGCAATCAGGCCGCGATGCGCTCGCTCCGGATATAGTCACGTACGATCGTTTCAAGGGCGTTCACGACATCAGGATGGTGAACAGGACTTCGGTAAAGGCCCAATTCCACCGGTTTGAGTGGCGGCAAGCCATGGAGCTGCGAACCCTCTCCCGCAAGTCTTGCGGTGACGCCCAGACCAGCCTCAACGGCAGCGAGGATACCGGGCAGGCTGGGGCTGGTATAGGCAATTCGCCAGGGTATCCCTGCTTGTTCCAGGGCACTGACCACTCGGGAGCGGAACACGCAGGGTGTCGTGAACATGGCAAGCGGCAGCGGTTGGGGGGGTTGCCAAATAAAAGGGTCAGGCACTATCCACTGTAGCGGAATTTGTCCCAGACTATCGCCAGGGTCTCCCGGGTTTTGAAAGGCCACTGCCAGATCGAGTCGTTCAGCACCCATCGCCTCAATCAGCCGTGAACTGGTATCCACCATTACGTCGAGCCGCACCGCCGGGTGGCTGCGGGTGAACTGGGCGAGGATGACAGCCAGCCCGCGATCAGCGATATCCTGGGATATCCCCAGGCGTAGATGTCCTTGCAGCGGATTGGGTCGCAGCATGGAGGCAACCTCGTCATTCAGATTGAGGATGCGACGTGCATAGTTCAGCAGGAGTTCTCCCTCTTCTGTCAGGATACGTTTGCGTCCCGCTTTGCGGAACAGTGCCTTGCCGCTCGATTCCTCAAGCCGCTTCATCTGCAGACTGATGGCGGACTGGGTGCGGTGCAATCGCTTTGCCGCTTGCGAGAAACCGCCAAAATCAGCGATGGCAACCAGCGTGCGGAGCAGGTCAATATCAAGATTTTTCGACATAATTCATAAGTATTGCAAATATATTAGATAATAAATAGTCATTATATTTATGTATTTGCGGTTGTTAACCTGACCCCATCATTCACAAACCGCTTCGGAGCTACCCATGCCTGTCATTAGGATTACCCTCACGGGAGAGCAGCCTACTCCATCGCAATATCGGGATTTACAACAAGAAACGACCCGATTGATGGCGGAAGTCATGGCCAAGCGCCCGGCAGTTACCGTGGTGCTTGTGCAATCCCTGCCGGCCATGGCCTGGTCAATCGGGGGCAGTGTACTTGACGGCCTGCAGAGAGGCGCGCAGGTGGAGATCATGGTTACCGCCGGTACCAACAGTGCGCAAGAGAAGGCGGCCATGATCGATGCGACCTACAAGATGTTGGATGATTCGTTGGGGCCCCTGCCCGAGGCAAGCTATGTCGTGATTCATGAAATCGCGGCGGATGCCTGGGGCTATGGAGGGGTGACTCAACAGGCGCGCCAAGGGTTGAGCGCGGCGTTGTGAAACGGCAACCGCACGCGCGGCTTAAGCGCCGTGAAGACGGCAGTCTCGATGTCGAGCACTATCTGAGTCTGGGCCGCACGGCTCGGGCAACGGCCTGGACTCGTTGGTGGCAGAGGATTTGGAGAGGATTCAGTTCGACTCAGCAGTTGAACAGACGATCGATCGCATCCAGACCCTCCTGTACGATCTCGTCCAGATCTTCCGGATCATCGTCGTGCTCATAGGCGAGCATGGAGTAGGCGGCCAGTGATTTCAGTCCCATGGCGATCTTTTCAACATCGGCAAGATTCAGCTCTGCCCCTTCCTTCAAACTGCATTCATCGCTCATAAGATACTACCTCGAAAAACACTACTGATTTTATGGATATTCGGATAGAGAATGACCTATGTCAACAAATTAGCGCCAATCGTTGACCTGGATCAAGCCGATGGACAGTGTCGGGTTGGTTCGCTAGGGTCGTCTTCGGAGTGCAGCTACAGGGTCTGTTCCGTTACATCGACATAGAGTTTAAGCTGTTGACCTGGCTGTAGATATTTGCCTCCAAGCGTGTTCCAGCGCTTGAGGTCGGCAACCGATACCCTGAAGCGTTGAGCGATACCGGAGAGTGAGTCGCCGCGTCTGACTTTGTAGTGCAACCGGCTCTGGGTTCCCGATGGCTGCAGCTTGAGCTGCGAGAGCTCGGAGGCGGCGGCCTTCTTCACCCAGATCACCAGTCTCTGCCCGGGTTTGAGTGGATCCCCCGGTGCCATGCCGTTCCAGGCCGCGAGTTTGCGATGGCTGACGGAGTAGGCCTTGGCGATCTTCCACAGATTGTCTCCGGGCTTAACCCGGTAGTGTTGTTTGTGGCCGTTGTGAACCCGGTTTTGAATTGCCGCTTTGCGTTGTCCGGCGCTATAGGCGTATTGGTCAAGGCTTTTGCTGGAGACCGGGATCAGCAGATGCCTTCCCGCGCGTATCTTGCTGCCTTTGAGCTTGTTGACCTTCTTCAGCACCTTGGTGGTAGTGCCATGTTTTCTGGCGATCACACTGAGCGAGTCCCCCGACTTGATCTTGTAGCGCTTCCAGGTCAGGCGTTTTTCCGCCGGCAACTCTGCGAGTTTTTCCAGAAACGTCTCGACCTTGTCCAGCGGCAGACTGAGCTTGTGGGGGCCGTCGGGATCGGTGGCCCATCGATTCAGACCGGGATTGAGGAGATAGAGCTCCTGAATGGGCAGTTCCGCCATCTCCGCCGCGAGGGCGAGATCGAGCTGAGATTCGATGTCGACGGTGGTGAAATAGGGCTCATCGGGTATGGATATGAGGGTCACCGCGTAGTCCTGCGGGTTCCTGAAAATCTCCGCCAGGGCCAGCAGGCGGGGTACATAGGCACTGGTTTCGTCGGGCAGTTTCAGTGACCAGTAATCAGTGGGTTTGCCACGCTTCTTATTGCGGCGAATCGCACTGCGCACCGTCCCGGCCCCCGAATTGTAGGCGGCGAGGGCCAGCTCCCAGTCATTGTCAAACTGGCGGCTCAGCGACTGCAGATATTCTAGAGCCGCCTCGGTCGAGGCCACGATATCCCGCCGCCCGTCATACCACCAGTTCTGTTTGAGACCGAACTGACGACCGGTGGAGGGTATGAACTGCCACATGCCGGCGGCCCGTCCCGGTGAATAGGCGAACGGCCGAAAGGCACTCTCCACCGCCGGAAGCAGGGCGATCTCCCTGGGGATGTCCCGTTTCTCAATCTCCTGGAGTATGAAATGGAGATAGGGTTGCGAGCGCTCCTGAATGCGCTGGATATAGCTGGGATGCCGGCTGTACCAACTCAGTTCCCGCGCTATACGGGGATTTTGCGGGATGTTCAGCTGATAACCATCCAACATCCTGGCCCAGAGTTCCGCGGGTTTTTCCACGGGGGGCAGTGCGGAAAGTGTTGACTCCAGTTCTTCCACAACCTCCGGCATCTTCTCCACAGTAATAGCCTTCTCCTGCTCGCTTGGCTGGACCTGCAATGCCTCTGTCGCCGGTGGGGAGAGCGGTACCTGCTGCAAGGCGGTTGCTGCATCCCCGTTGGGAAGGCTTTGGCAGGCAGCGAGGAGGCAGGTGGCGAGTAGGTTCATAACGAGCAATGGAGAGCTGAGATACCGCATCGAACTGTTGGAGTTTGTTGTTGGCATAGGCTATATCGGAGGAAAATAGTATCAGAGCCGCGTATCATTTCCATGGCCGGTACTCCATATTGAGTGGTAACCCGCACTTGGCTGTGATCCGGGGTTACCGCCTGATAACCTGAGCCTCAATGAGGCACACTGGACTGCACAGGTTACCTGACAGTTGTGTCGGTAGCAAAGTCGATAGCTTGAAATATGAGAGAAATTAGGCAGTTGAATTTGGGATCCTGTCGACAGAAACAGCTACAAACCTGGTTTGACAGCGATCTGGGCAGGTTGCTCGCCGAGCAGGAGGCGGCGTGCCTGAAATCCCGGATTGCCACCCTATTCGGCTATCATGTGGTTCAGCTCGGACTTCCCTGCAAAGATCAGGGGCTTCTCGCGGTGAGCCCGGCGCGCAACCATGTGGTGATGGGTGACGGCGGTGACGGTCCTGGGATCGATTTGCATGCCAACTGCCACAATCTGCCCTTTGCAAGCGACAGCGTGGACGGCATGGTGTTGCCCCATACCCTCGACTATGCCCTGGATCCCCATCAAGTGCTGCGGGAGGTTGAACGGGTATTGATCCCCGAAGGCAAGGTAGTACTTTGCGGTTTCAATCCATGGAGCCAATGGGGGTTGTGGCGTCTGCTGCGCCTGCGGTCATCCATGATCCCCTGGTGCGGCCATTTCTTCAGCGGCAAGCGGGTTCAGGATTGGTTCTCTCTGCTCGGTTTTGAACTGGAGGAGATGGTCTACCTGCACTACAGACCACCGGTCTCCAATCAGCCGATCATGCAGAGGCTGGCCTTCATGGAGGGAGTGGGTGAACGCATCTACCCCATGTTCGGCGGCGTCTATGTCATACTCGCGGTGAAGCGGGAAGTCACCTTGACGCCGCTGAGATCGAAGTGGCGGATAAAGAAACGGGTTATGCCAACCGCGGCGGAGCCCACGACGAGAAACGGTATAAAATGACACAGCTTGTCGAAATATATAGTGATGGCGCCTGCCGTGGGAATCCCGGCCCCGGGGGATGGGGTGTTTTGTTGCGATACGGGCAGCATGAGAAGCAGCTCTATGGCGGCGAGGCCGATACCACGAACAACCGCATGGAGCTGATGGCGGTGATTCGAGGTCTGCAGAGCCTGACACGTAAGAGTCGGGTGAGGGTGACCACCGACTCGCAATATGTTAAGAACGGCATCACCCAATGGATCCACAATTGGAAACGCAATGGCTGGAAAACTGCAGCGAAACAGTCGGTAAAGAATGCCGACCTATGGCAACTGCTGGACGTCGAGGTCAACAAGCACCGGGTGGAGTGGGCCTGGGTCAAGGGTCACTCCGGGCATGCCGAGAATGAACTGGCTGACGAGTTGGCGAACCGCGGGATTGAGGAAATATTGGCGTAATGCGACAGATCGTACTTGATACCGAGACCACGGGTCTGGAACCCGAGCAGGGTCACAGGATCATCGAAATCGGCTGCGTGGAGATGGTCGATCGCAGGCTGACCGGGAACAACTTCCATCAATATCTGCAACCCGAACGGGAGATCGATGCGGCTGCGATCGAGGTCCACGGCATCAGCAACGAGTTCCTCCAAGACAAGCCGAGGTTCAGGGATGTGGCTCAGGATTTCATCGACTATGTAAGCGGATCGGAGCTGATCATCCACAATGCACCTTTCGATGTGGGCTTTCTCGACCATGAACTGCGCATGATGGAGAACCCGGCGCGCGTTGATTCGTTGTGTGCCGTCACCGATACCCTGACGATGGCGAAAAAGATGCATCCCGGGCAGCGAAACAGTCTCGATGCGCTTTGCAAACGCTACGATATCGACAACTCCCATCGGGAGCTGCACGGCGCCTTGTTGGATGCCGAGATTTTGGCCGACGTCTATCTGATGATGACCGGAGGCCAGGCCTCCCTGGTGCTGGATGGCGTCCCAAGCGATGCGTTCGGCGAGGTTTCGGTCAGCGGCGTCCAGCGACTTCCGGCCAACAGGCCTCGATTGAAAGTGGTGCAGGCAAGCCGGCAGGAACTCGAGGCCCATGAGCTTCAGCTGGAGGCCATGGGGGAGGCCTGTGTGTGGCTAAAAGAGGATTGAAACGGCCTCAGATCCGCGACTGGCTCGGCTTTGCCCTGTCCGCCCCCTGCACGATCTCGTAGAGTCTGGGTATGTCCAGCAGTTGAACATGTTTTCTCTCTACATGCAGAAGGTTTTCATCCTGGAAGCGGGTGAACAGCCTGCTTACGGTCTCGACGGCAAGTCCGAGGTAGTTGCCGATCTCGTGGCGTGACATACTGAGAAAGAAATCACTGGCAGAGAAACCACGCTGCTTGAAGCGTTCTGAAGAGCTGAGCAAGAAGGTTGCGAGCCTCTCCTCGGCACTCTTTTTCCCCAGCAGGGTGAGCATCTCCGTATCCTGTCCAATCTCACGGCTGAGCAGGCGATACATCTGATGCTGCAGACTTGGCATAATCGAGCTGAGGGATTCCAGCTGGGAGAAGGGGATCTCGCAGACCGCTGTGGTCTCAAGGGCGATGGCGGAGCAGGTATGGTTGTCGTCCTGAATGGCGTCCAAACCGATCAGTTCGCCGGGGAGATGAAAACCCAGGACCTGTTCGCCGCCATCCTCATTGGGTGAATAGGTCTTGACCGAACCGCTGGTGATGACCCGCAGGCTATGGAACTTGTCGCCGCCCCGATAGAGATGGTCACCGCGATGATAGGGGCGGCCGCGCTTGATAATGGAATCGAGGCGTTCAACATCTTCAGGGGTCAGGCCCATGGGGAGACAAAGAGTTGAAAGACTGCAGTTTTTGCAGGCGACCTTGATATTTTCAAATGAGACAACTTTTCTGCTAGTCAAGGATGCGCTCCAGCACGGGGTACATTGTTGTCAAGTGTAACACCCTGCCTATTTTTCCAGAAGTTCTTGATCCGGATCAAGTTCTTTTATGCTTTTTATTACCATAGATCATTTCGCATAAAAAAAGCCGGCCCGGAGGCCGGCTTTCTCATAAGCTACCTGGAGGTCGCTTATTTGGCGGGAGCAGCAGGTGCGGCGGGTGCTACTGGTGCCGGGTAGCCATAGGGAGCGCCGTATGGTGCCCCACCATAGCCATAAGGAGCGCCATAGCCGTAAGGACCGTAACCATAGTAGTCGCGATAGTAGTTGTTGCCGCGGCTATAACCGGAACCACGTCCGCTGCCACTCATGCCGAAGCTGAAATCGCCGGAACCATCGCCCCAGCCATCGCCCCAGCCATCGTTGTTCCAGCCGCGGTTACCCCAGCCGGGACCGCCCCACCATGCAGATGCGCTTGTGGAGACGGCTACGAGAGCAGCGACGCTCAGGGCTTTCGCAAATTTAGTCATGCTTTCTTCCTCTTTAAAGATAGATTTTTTATTGAACTACAGATTTCTTTGTAAAAACAAGTAGTTGGTCGTTACATGCCCGGTCAATGCAAGCGGGCTAATCTTGAGGCTCCCTGGTAAGAAACGTCAATCTTCACTTCGGCTTGGTTTTTAGCGGGTAACAGCCAACTGGCCTCTGTTGTTGTTGTGTTTGCGGATATCGCCAATCGATTATAGACCTTAAACAAGCAGATTAAAACGCTCTAATGTTTGACTCAAAATAATGTTGTCCAATCGGTGCAACCCATATTCGATTGAGAGAGATGGACCGATCTGTTACTGTTTACTCCCGTCCGTTTTCCCTTATCCAGCGCGCTTACTTGAAGTTTCATGACTAGATTTATTTTTATCACGGGCGGTGTTGTCTCCTCGCTTGGCAAAGGAATCGCCTCCGCATCCCTTGCTGCACTCCTTGAGGCCCGTGGGCTCGATGTCACCATGATCAAGCTCGATCCCTATATCAATGTGGATCCGGGCACCATGAGTCCCTTCCAGCATGGTGAGGTCTTCGTTACCGAAGACGGGGCCGAGACCGATCTCGACCTGGGACACTATGAGCGCTTCCTGCGCAGTACCATGGGACGCAACAACAATTTCACCACCGGTCAGATCTATGACAGCGTGATCCGCAAGGAGCGTAAAGGGGAGTATCTGGGCGGTACGGTACAGGTGATTCCCCATATCACCAATCAGATCAAAGAGAGCGTGTTGCTGGGTGCCGGAGACAAGGATATCTGCCTGGTGGAGATCGGCGGCACGGTGGGTGACATCGAATCCCTGCCCTTTCTCGAGGCGATCCGTCAGATGGGCGTGGAGTTGGGGCCGCAGCGGGTGATGTTCATGCATCTTACCCTGGTTCCCTACATCAAGGCATCCGGTGAGATAAAGACCAAGCCGACGCAACACTCGGTGAAAGAGCTGCGCTCCATCGGTATCCAGCCCGACATTCTGGTGTGTCGATCCGAGCAACCCCTGCCTGAAACCGAGCGCAAAAAGATCGCCCTCTTCACCAACGTTCCCGAAAAGGCGGTCATCTCCGCGGTTGATGCCGACTCTATCTATCGTATACCCGTGCTGCTGCATGCCCAGGAGATGGATGAACTGGTCAATCAACGCTTCAATCTGGAGCTGCCGCCTGCGGACCTCTCCGAATGGGAGGCATTCCTGAATGGCCTGGATAGCCTGGATGAGGAGGTCAAGGTGGCCATGGTGGGGAAGTATGTCCACCTCACGGAGGCCTATAAATCACTCTCCGAGGCGTTGGTGCATGCGGGTGTGCATACCGGCAATCGGGTGAGGATTCATTATGTGGATTCGGAGCAGATCGAATGCAGCGGTCTCGAAAGCCTTGAGGGGATGGACGCCATCCTGGTACCGGGAGGCTTTGGCAACCGCGGGGTTGAAGGCAAGATCGCGGCGGTGCGCTATGCCCGTGAACATGGGATCCCCTATCTGGGGATCTGTCTCGGTATGCAGGTGGCGGTGATCGAATTCGCCCGCAATGTGGCTCAATTGGAAGGTGCCCACAGCACCGAGTTCAAACGCGATACCCCACATCCGGTAATCGGCCTGATCACCGAGTGGCTCAACGCGGACGGGCAGGTCGAGAAAAGGAGCGAGGATTCCGATCTCGGCGGTACCATGCGCCTGGGTGGTCAGCAGTGTCGGCTCGAACCCGGCAGCAAGACCCATCATCTCTACGGCGAGGAGGTGATCACCGAGCGCCACCGCCACCGCTATGAGTTCAACAACAGCTATCTCGACAATATTGTCACCGCCGGAATGAAGGTGTCGGGACGATCGGTGGACGGGCGCCTGGTTGAGATTGTCGAGATCCCCGACCATCCCTGGTTCGTCGCCTGTCAATTCCATCCGGAATTCACCTCCACACCGCGCTACGGCCATCCGCTCTTTTCCGGTTTCATCGAGGCGGCAAGAAAGCATCGGGACAGCAAGGCATGAGGCTTTGCGACTTCGAGGTCGGATTGGACCGGCCACTTTTCCTGATTGCAGGCCCTTGTGTCATCGAGAGCGAACAGTTGGCCCTGGATACGGCCGGTGAGCTGAAGACGATGACCCAGGCGCTCGGTATCCCGTTTATCTACAAATCCTCCTTCGACAAGGCGAATCGTTCATCCGTTGCGAGTTTTCGCGGTCCGGGTCTGGAGCGGGGATTGCAGATCCTGCAGCAGGTCAAGTCGACCTTCGGTGTACCGGTCCTGACCGACGTGCACGAGGATACGCCGTTGCAGGAGGTCGCATCGGTGGTGGATGTGCTGCAGACACCGGCGTTCCTCTGCCGCCAGACCAACTTTATCCAGAACGTTGCCCGCCAGGGTCTGCCGGTGAATATCAAGAAAGGGCAGTTCCTCTCCCCCTGGGATATGAGCCATGTGGTGGATAAGGCGAAGGCCACGGGAAATGAGCGGATTATGGTGTGTGAGCGGGGTGTCTCGTTCGGCTACAATAATCTTGTTTCCGATATGCGCTCCCTGGCGGTGATGCGCGATACCGGATCGCCCGTGATCTTCGACGCCACCCATTCGGTGCAGCTGCCGGGTGGCCAGGGGGCCAGTTCGGGAGGGCAGCGTGAATTCGTGCCGGTGCTCTCGCGGGCGGCGGTTGCGGTTGGGATATCGGGTCTCTTCATGGAGACTCATCCGCAGCCGGAGCGGGCATTGAGCGACGGTCCGAATGCCTGGCCGCTGCCCAGAATGAGGGAATTGCTCGAGACCTTGATGGAGATCGATCAACTGGTGAAAGGGAAACGCTTAGCCGAGATGTCGCGCTAAAACTGTTATTTACACCTTGCTGTAACACCATCTTGGTTAACTGATACCACCACACTGAATTTTTCAAAAGCATAGTGACAAGAATACGGAGACGACATGTCTGAAATTGTTGATGTTCGTGGACGAGAGATCCTCGATTCGCGGGGCAATCCCACCATCGAAGCGGACGTTATCACCGCGGACGGCGCCATCGGCCGTGCGATGGTCCCTTCCGGCGCCTCTACGGGATCCCGGGAAGCCCTGGAACTGCGTGACGGTGACAAAAGCCGCTATCTGGGCAAGGGAGTGTTGCAGGCGGTATCCCATATCAACGGTCCCATCAGAGGGGCGTTGATGGGGAGGGAGGTGACCGATCAGGCTGGCGTCGATCAGTGCATGCTCGATCTGGACGGCACCGAGAACAAATCCAAGCTGGGCGCCAATGCACTGCTTGGGGTATCGCTGGCGGTGGCCCACGGCGCCGCCCAGGAGCGGGCCTTGCCTCTCTATCGGTCATTGGGGTCTGGACCATACCGGCTCCCGGTACCGATGATGAACATCATCAACGGCGGCGCCCATGCCGACAACAGTGTCGATCTGCAGGAGTTCATGATCCTGCCGGTGGGCGCGGGATCGATCCGCGAGGCGGTGCGCTACGGCGCCGAGGTCTTCCATGCCCTGCAGAGCGTGCTGAAGAAGCGGGGGATGGCCACCGCGGTGGGGGACGAGGGAGGCTTCGCACCCAATCTGCCCTCCAACGAGGCGGCGATCGAGGTTATCCTCGAGGCGATCGGCAATGCCGGCTTCAGTGCCGGTAAAGACATCTACCTTGGCCTCGACGTGGCCAGCTCCGAGTTCTTCGAGGATGGGGTCTACAATCTCACCTCCGAGGGGCGCAAGTTCTCCGCCGCCGAGTTCACCGACTATCTCGCCGCCTGGGTGGACCAATACCCGATCATCACCATCGAGGACGGCATGGATGAGGGCGACTGGGAGGGCTGGAAGCTGTTGACCGAGAAGCTGGGTCAGCGGGTCCAGCTGGTGGGTGACGACCTGTTTGTCACCAATACCAAGATCCTCAAACGCGGAATCGATGAGAAGATCGCCAACTCCATCCTCATCAAGGTCAACCAGATCGGCACCCTCACCGAGACCCTGGCGGCGATCGAGATGGCGACCGACGCAGGCTACAGCGCGGTGGTCTCCCATCGCTCCGGCGAGACAGAGGACACCACAATCGCCGACCTGGTGGTGGCGACGGGTACCGGCCAGATCAAGACCGGCTCGCTGTCGCGTTCCGATCGCGTCGCCAAGTACAACCAGCTGATGCGGATCGAGGACCAGCTCGGTGCCGATGCGGTCTACGCGGGGAAGGACGCATTTCCGGTGGCCGTCGACTGACGCAAAGCCGTGCGTGTCGTGATCGCCATCCTGGTTGCACTGCTGCTCTTTCTGCAGTACCGCCTTTGGGTGGGCGAGGGAAGTCTCGCCGAGGTCAACAATCTCAAGCAGGAGATAAGCGATCTGCGGCAGGAGCTGGTCGGCTTGCGGGAACGCAATCGCGCCCTGCAGGCGGAAGTGGAGGACTTGCGCAGCGGGCAGACCGCCATTGAAGAGCGCGCCCGCAGCGAGCTTGGCATGATCAAGGAGGGGGAGACCTTCTATCAGGTCATCGCGCCAAGCGATGAGAAAGGGGATGAGTAGCGGGGTGCGATGCTGGGGTGTTGTGCCCGCAGCCGGTGTGGGACAACGCATGGGTGCCGCGATCCCCAAACAGTACCTGAATCTGGCGGGAAGACGGGTCATCGACCATACCCTTGAGAGACTGCTGAGCCATCCCAGAATCGAAGGGATCTACCTGGCGCTCTCGCCTCAGGATGAGCTGTGGCGTGAGTGCGACTTTGCCGAGGATCCGAGAATCGTCAGAATCGAGGGTGGTGAGGAGCGCTGCCATTCAGTGCTCAATACCCTGGGGGCGCTGAAGCAACAGGCCGCCGATGAGGATTGGGTGCTGGTCCATGATGCGGCGCGCCCCTGCCTCTCCCGCAGCGATCTTGATCGTTTAATCGACACCCTGATGGAACATCCTGTCGGCGGACTTCTCGGTGTGCCGGTCCGCGATACCCTGAAAGCGGTCGGCAGCGACGGCGGGGTTGAACGCACCGTCTCCCGGGAAGGCCTCTGGCATGCCCTGACCCCGCAGATGTTTCGCCTTGGTCCTCTTCACCAGGCCCTTGAGAATGCCATCGCCAAGGGTGCATTGGTGACCGATGATGCCAGCGCGATCGAGCTGGCGGGTGCTCGTCCTCTGATGGTCGAGGGCGATGCCAGCAATATCAAGATCACCCGCCCGGCGGATCTGCAGCTGGCGGCGGATTATCTTTCCCGTTGCGAATGATTTTGCAAAGCGGTAACCGCGAAAGGACGCGAATCACCGCAAATTAACGCAAATAATTGTGTAAATATAAGATCAGAATTATTGAACCATTGACAGGGATGTAAGCCGCAATGAAAGAATTATTCAAGTCGTTACATTCGGTGCGCTGTTTCTAATGACGCCTTTTGTACTATCAAAAACTTATCAATATTATTTCAATGTATACGAATTGCAGATGTTACTTGCGAGTCAGGGAGCCACATCAAAGTAAAAGTATCAAGGTTTTGTGCCTAATTTAATTCCCAGTGATTATAAAGCGGTGATTGAGAGGAAACATGGGATAGAGTGAAGGTCTCTTGGTGACGAGAAAATCAGGAATTAAGATCATACTGCCGCAAATAGACAAAATCTCAGATTGTATCTAGGAATAGACTCTCACATGGACGAGCATACGCCATTGGCGTATAATATGGATATGGTAATTCTAGAGACTTCCATCTTTACCAGGCTTATCAAGGATCTGATGAGCGATGATGAATACAGTGACTTCCAGGAGGTTTTGCTGAACCGCCCCGATATGGGAGACCTTGTTCAAGGTAGCGGCGGGCTGGGAAAGGTACGTTGGAAACTGGAAGGCAGAGGTATAAGTGGGGGAGTGCGAATCATCTATTACTGGGTCACCGCTGATGATCAACTCCGGATGCTCTATGCCTACCCCAAAGGCAAGCAAGAGAACCTGACCCAGGAACAGCTTGCCATGTTGAGAAAGATCGTAGAGAGGTGGCCAGATGGATAACGAAATGTTCGATGAGCTTTTAGCCAGCGTTAAAGAGATGGATAAGATCGCCAAGGGCAAGAAGGCGCCATCACGGCGGTTTGAGTCTCCCGAGCTGGAAGTTAAAGCCATCCGGGAAAAAACCGGGCTTTCCCAAAGCCGTTTTGCTATGTTGATCGGTGTAAGCAAGCGGACATTGGAAAATTGGGAGCAAGGCCGACGCCACCCCACCGGTCCGGCGAAAGCACTGCTAAAAATTCTGGACACCGATCCAGAGAGTGCGGTTCGTGCATTGCATGCCTGAACAACGATCATCGCGTGCAAGATATTGATCAATACCTGACAGGATTGACATTTGTTTTCTCTAAGGCAGGTTCTGGACTTGTATGCATTCCACGCTGTAGCGTGGGAACGAGTAACGGAAAAAAAATAATTACAAATGAAATTTGCGCGTATTAGCGTTCATTTGCGGATTCTCTTCTTCTTTTTCAAAGCGCCAACAACTCCCGCAGCTCCCGTATCTGGTCCTTCGCATTGTCGATGATGCCGATGGAGTGCCTCGGGGTCAGTTTGCCCAGGGCCAGTTTATGGAACGCAGGCACCAAGTCGAGCCGGGGCAGGCTATGCATCTTCGGGGTGCCCACATAGGCGTGCAGCTGGGCCACCACCACCAGGTCGACATAATCGGCTTCGTGGCTGATATCCTCCATCCAATCCTCGGCATGCAATGCCGACTGCACGAAGTAGTCGGGAAACTCCCATTTGCGCAGGACCATGGCCCCCACTTCCCCCTTCAGATTCTCGATGATGCGGTCGAGCAGTTCCGGATTTTCCGTCAACTCGGGTTTGCTCGAAGCGGCGCCGAGGATGGCGAGTGCGCCGATATCGTGCAACAGGCCGCATAACAGGGCCTGATCGTTTTCCAACCCGGGGGTGACCTGGGCCAGCTCATGACAGATTGGCGCCACGTAGCTGACATGTTTCCAGAGATCGATCATGCGTTTTTTCAAGACCTTCGAACGGCTGTTGAAGAGCTTGCCCAGGGCAAAGCTGATCACCAGGTTGTGGGTCACTGAGCGCCCGAGGCGGGTGACCGCGTCGGGGAGGGTCTCGATCTGCTGCTTTCCCCGGTAGGCGGCACTGTTGACCACGCTGATAATGCGCGCGGCCACCGTGGGATCGGCCTGCACCACTCGCGCGATCTCTTCGCTGTCGGTATTGGGGTCGTTGATCACCTTTGCGATACGCAGGGTGATATCCGGCATGCTGGGGAGCTCCAGGGTATCGTTCTTGATCGCTTCGTAGAACTCCCAGTAGAGGCTGTCTTCCGGTCCCTCCGCATCATTCAGCTCGATGGTCTGGTTGCTGCGGGCATTGGCTAGCGGTGGAAGGCCCTTGATGGCGTTGTAGAGTTCCCTGGGCAGGGTTAACAGATCCACCGCGGTAAGGCTGTTGACAGCTGAGTCATTCGGCGAGTTTTCGGTCAGCAGCGGGCTGGTCGTTTGATCTGACTGGAGACGCTGGCGGGTACCGTCGGCCGATACCACCTCGACCTCACCCTGGAGCAGAAAGTAGACCCGATCTGTACCCTCGCCGTTGGCGACGATACCGACCCCGGCATTCTGATGCTCCACGTGGGTCTCTGACAATACATACTCCAGCACCCGTTTCGGCAGGTATCTCAAAAGGGGAATTTTCTTTACATTATTACTGCTGACAGCGGTTACTCTCTGGATCATTTTCTATTTGCTCGGTGGTTGGTTCCGTCCACTATCCAGGCGGCATTTGGTCGGAGCATTACGTACAATGTCAGTTCATAATAACGGCCCCAATGGTCGACACTTTACTCTACGGTGATCCGAATGCGTATTGGACAAGGCTACGATGCCCATCGTTTCGAAACCGGCGCCCGCCTGGTGCTGGGGGGAGTTGAAGTCCCCCATGATCAGGGCCTGAAGGCCCACTCCGACGGGGATGTGCTGATTCATGCCCTCTGCGACGCCCTGCTTGGCGCCGCCGGACTTGGGGATATCGGCAGCCACTTTCCCGACAACGATCCGGCCTACGCGGGTATCGACAGCCGGGTGCTGCTGCGCCAGGTGATCGAACGGCTCCACGGCAAGGGGTTTGCTGTCGCCAATGCCGATATGACCATCGTGGCGCAGCGTCCCAAGTTGGCACCCCATATCGATGCCATGCGCGATTGCCTGGCCGCAGATCTGCAAATCGGCCGGCAGCGGGTCAGTATCAAGGCGACGACCACGGAGGGAATGGGTTTCACCGGGCGTGCCGAGGGCATAGCCGCGATGGCCGTGGTGTTACTGCAGGAGCAACCGCTTGAGTGACCGGCCTTGGCAGCCACTCGAAGCGATGCCACGGGCCTTCGGTCCCCCGCTGGGGAACGGGGTGATACGGGCCGCCCCGGATGACTTTCAGGTCGACGAGGTACTGGGCTTCCCGGCGGATGGCGATGGTGAACATCTGCTACTGCATATCAGAAAACGCGAGACCAATACCCACTGGCTGGCCGGACAGCTGGCCAGGCATGCGGGCATACCTCCAAAGGATGTCAGTTACGCAGGCATGAAAGACCGCCATGCGGTGACCACCCAGTGGTTCTCGCTGCGCATGGCGGGCCGCCAGCAACCGGACTGGGGTGGGCTGGAGAGCGATCTGATTCAGATCCTGGCGGTGCATCGCCATCGACGCAAGCTGCGCCGGGGAAGCCTGCGCGGCAACAGCTTCAGGCTCCGCATCCGGGAATTGCAGGCCGATCGGGTGCAGCTGGAACATCGCCTCGCCCGGTTGCGGGAGTCGGGAATGCCGAACTACTTCGGTGAACAGCGCTTCGGCCATGACTACGGCAATCTTGCCCAGGCCGAGAGGCTCTTTCTCCCAGGCAGGGTACGCATGGAAAGGCAGCTGCGCGGTCTGGTGATCTCCGCCGTACGCGCCCAACTCTTCAACCAGGTCCTGGCCGAGCGCATCATTCAAGGCAACTGGAACTCTCCGCTCAATGGGGATTACTTCAGTCTCGATGGCAGTCGTTCGGGATTTGGTGATGACAGAGAACAGAACGAGGAGCTGTCGCGACGCTGTCGTCTGCAGGATATCCATCCCAGCGGTCCGCTCTGGGGGCGCGGCCGTCCCTTGGTAAACGGTGAGGCGGCCGCGCTGGAGGTGCGGGTGCTGCGCCCCTTCGAATCCTGGCGCAACGGACTGGAACATGTCGGTCTGGAGCAGGAGCGCAGGCCGTTGCGGGTTCCTCTCAAAGATCTGACATGGCTATTCCATGGCGATGACTGCCTGGAGCTGTGCTTCTATCTGCCGGCAGGCTGTTTCGCCACCGTGCTGTTACGGGAGTTGGTCGAATGTCACTCGGCTGCTGCTATTGGGAAAGGTTAACTCTTTGAATTTTCGGTGACTAAAAACAGATACAACCGCGGATTTCCCTGCAGAATAGGGGTGGTAAATCGTGTTCGCCGGGATAGGATTGCCATTACGAGTGAGACAATCCAAAATCATAAGCGATAAGAAACTAACGACTTGCTCCTCTTCATAAATATGAGGTTTGAGGACCATGAGATATCCCGACGACGCCACTCCGATATCCGTAATGACCGAGGCAGGCCTATGAAGGGTTCACTGCGAGAACTCTGCTGTACCGTGCAACGGAATTGCCATATCTCCGATGCCCGCCACGGCGCCGACTATGGTCTCTGCACCTATCTGCTGAAAATGCGCGAGTACTATCGTTGGGAGAACGGACTCGACTACGGGGCCGCCTTGACCAATGAGTCGGTGGGTGAGTGGTTGACTGAACGGGAGAGACTCTGGGACACCCTCAGCGATGACGACTTCGCCCCCCTACCGTTCGAGGGGGAGTCGATCGATCCCTTCGACGTGGAGAGGGTCAATGAACTCCTCGATCCCTATGGCCTGGTCTACAGCGCCGGATATGGGTCGAAGAGCAAGCCCCTCTTTTTCCTCGGTTACCTGGAGCGTCGGGAAGAGCCTGGCGATGCCACTGTATGGGTTGCCGGGCGTGAACTGGCGCGGGATCTGATGGCTCCCGCGGCCATGTGCCAGGGGGACCACATCTTCATCCGCCGCGAGTCCTTCCGCCGGCTGCTCTGGGAGCGACTGGAAAACTGGCGCTGGCACCGTCCGGACAACGCCATGGGCCGCGCCTTTACCTACTACGATTTCGAGGACGATCTTGAGCGCGCCCTCGACGAGATGGTGGAGAAGGAGCTGGATGTTGTACTGCTGCATGAGCAGGGGGAGTATCAGGCGGGCAGGGTGCTGGGGGAGGTTTGGAACCAGATGTTGTCCGATCTCGGCCACTCGCCGGCCGAGCTGATGGCGCGGGCCCTGCGTGACCACCTGGCCGATTGCCAGGTAACCCTGCCAAGTCTCATCGAGCGGGAGGATCGCGCCTCGATCCACTTCTTTGTGGGCGGCATCACCGGGATGCGTAAAAAACTCTTTCCCAGCCTGATCGCTGCTTATGAACGCTGGTACAAGGAGGGGGATTGGGAGCCACTGATAACAACAGCGCAAGCAGGCAGGGAGCATTGGCAGAGATTGGCGATGGGCCTGCTGAGGCTCTACCGGGAACAACCGGACCGGGCCCGGATCGAGATCATGTCGCTGCTCGAGGCCAACCCGCTCTAGCGCTCACCTATTGCTGAAGCTGGTCTCCTCGGGTGAGCCGGTGTTGTCGATGACCACCTGTTTCACATCGGGCATGCGCGACAGGATATAACCCCCCATCATCAGGGCCAGTTGCTCGTTGTCGGTCTCCAGGGCGGTCAGCAGCTTGCCGGCGACCAGCTGACAGCGCTGGGTGGAGTCGGGGTCCCTGACCCAACGTTGGCCAATTTGCCAACCCCTGTCCATATCCCTGTCCATCTTCTCGAATGAATCCTGCATCGACGCCAGGTAGCCGTCGGGAATCTCCAGGTTCATTGACCAGTCGTCGATAATCAGATTGAGTTGCATGGTGGTGAGAACTGCTGTAATGATTTTACCGGTGAATCTCCGCATCGTTCTGCGATTCGACGAGTATGATCAGGCCCCGGTGAGGTAAAATCAAGCATATGGAAGGTCAGGAATTGCTCGCATTGGTCGAATTGGGAGGCTATCCCAACTTCGTCCCCCTCTATCAGCGCAGCGGCTATCGGGTGGAGATGGTCAACTCGGTACGCAAGGCCCAGGCGTGGCTGAAACGCCACCGTCCCAAGGTCGTTGTCGCGGAGTATTACGCTGATCCTCAATTCCGCGATCGCATCAGCAATCTGGAATCACTCCTCGCCACCCTGCAGCGCTATGGTGTGGAGGCGAAGGTGATCGTGCTGATCGATAAGAAATATCTGCAGAACCTGGAACAAGTAAAACAGCGCTATCCCGTACATGCGGTGTTGAGCTTTCCCATCGAGGCGGCAGGCATGCAGGCTGCATTGGCGCGTATCCAAGGAGAAACTGATGTTGGTTGAGATCGAAGACCTGCTGATGCAACCGCAGCTGCAGAAGATCGACGAGGTGTTGGCCCGGGCCGAGTTTGTCGATGGCAAGCTGACCGCCGGCAAGGCGGCGCAGCGGGTGAAGAACAATGAGGAACTCAAGGGCGAACAGAAGCAGATGGAGCTGCTGATCCGCATCCTCACCAGCGCCATGGGGAACAATCCAATCTTTCGCTCCGCGGTGCTGCCCTATCGCATGGCCGATCCGATCTTCGCCCGCTACCAATCCGGCATGACCTACGGCGATCATGTGGATGACCCGTTGATGGGGCTCAGCGGTCAACGCTTCCGCAGCGATGTATCGATGACGATATTTTTACGCGAGCCCGAGAGCTATCAGGGAGGTGAGCTGGTGGTGCGCACCACATTCGGTGAAAAGCGGGTGAAACTGAGGGCGGGGAGCGCGGTGATCTATCCCTCCTCCAGCCTGCACCATGTGGCGGAAGTCACCGAGGGTGAGCGCATGGTGGCGCTGGCGTGGATTCAGAGTTATGTGCGGGATCCGGCGCGACGGGAGTTGCTATATGAACTGGATTTGGCCAGGGAGCATTTATTGGCTACCGCACCGGAGGCTGAGACGACGGGATTGGTGGATAAGTCTTATGCCAATTTGTTGCGGATGTGGGGGGATGTATGACAGGGTGATAGGATTGGTTGTGGGAGTTCGGGTTCGATACTTCCGTCGGGACCAAATCACCAATAGCTAGCTGTTGTTGGCGGTGCGTATTATCAAGAAATTCAGTTTGCTTACAAAGTTGCCCAGTTAGAAAGATGAGTAAAATATTAGAACTGGTGGAATCCCTGGCCACGACTACTGACGATCCCAATGGAAAAGCACCCGTCCAGCACCTTGGTTTCATATCCTGTGGTGACCAGGTTCATATCCGCCACGTGCCATTTTATGAACCTTGTATCATCATGGTTCTATCGGGGCGGAAAGTAATTTTTGATGAACAAGGCACCATCTCCTGTGAGGCCGGAAGCGTTATTACAGTACCGGCACCTGCAAGCTATGATCTGCGCAATGAGCCTGACAAGGCGCGCAAGCGATATAAGGCATTAGTGATTCCATTCAAACACGAAGATATTGAACATTTGCGTGATATGCATGGTATTGCGCACATAGAACGCAGCGATCAAGTAAGAGTTCTGAAATACGAGCCTGATGAGTCACTAAGCGAAACTGTGCGGCATTACCTAGAGAGCCCGAATGATGCCCAACTATTGAAGCATAGGCTTACTGAAATCCTGCTCATTTTAATGAAGCAGGATAGCAGGGTAATGTCCTACTCTATCGCCAGAGAAAACTGGAGTCAGCGTGTCCGTTCAATTTTGTCCAGCGACCTCATATACGAATGGACAATTGGAGAAGTAAGTAATCGCCTCGCAACAAGCGAAACCACTTTACGCCGCAAGCTACGTGAAGAAGGAACCAGTTTCAGAGAAATAATATATGAGTTACGTCTAGCCAGCGGATTATTTCAACTATTACAAACCACCATGCCAGTCTATCAGGTCGCTTTCGAATGCGGCTATCAGTCCGTATCTCGCTTTACAAGCAATTTCCGTAAGCGCTTCGGATTGTCCCCGACTGAGTTTCGCAACTCCTTGGACGAAAAAGGATAGAAGTTGGCTGCTTTTGAACAGTCCGAGACTTCTTGATCATTCATCATGTTTCTGTCACCTATCTGAGCGGAAAGGTGAAAATTACTAACTTACGGAGACTATGATGAATAAATTAGGCTTTTTACTATTGGCATATCTGGCAACAACAGCGACGGCTTCAGCTGGCGGATTTTCATTAACGAGTCCCCAATTACAAGCGGGGGGGCACATCGTCAATGAACAGGTATTTAACAGTTTTGGTTGCCAGGGCGATAATATTTCACCGTCTTTACACTGGACGAATCCACCGGCTGGAACAAAAAGCTTTGCCGTAACTGTATACGACCCTGATGCACCAACTGGTAGTGGATGGTGGCATTGGGTGGTTTTTAATATTCCGTCTGATGTCAGAAGTTTGCCAAAGGGTGCTGGTGGTTCTCGAAGTGGGGCTATGCCTGCAGACAGTGTTCAGAGCCGAACCGATTTCGGTAAGCCGGGATATGGCGGCCCGTGTCCCCCCGCAGGTGATAAGGCTCATCGCTATCAGTTTACAGTGTACGCGCTTAAAACAGATAAGCTTCCTTTGGATGAAAGCGCCCCTGCTGCAATGGTGGGTTTCTACTTACATCAGAATTTGCTGGAGAAGGTTGTGCTTGAGGCAGACTACGGGCGTTAAACCACGCCAAGTTAACAATACGGATAACCAGGCCTTTGCAGCAGACGCAGGCGCTAATGCGCCTGCTGCGCTGTAGGCTATTGCTAGTGTCCGTCCCTGGGGACGGGGGTATCAGACATGCCTTGCTCACTAGAGGGTCTGCTGCGGCCGTATAACAGTTAGTTTCTACTGAAGCTTTTTCATGCTCATTGTCAGATTACTTCGAACTCCCAAAGATTATTCCAGACAACCCCTAAGCTGCTCCAAACCCCGACGAATCTGTGTCTTAACCGTCCCTAGTGGCATATCGAACTGGGTGGCAAGTTCACTTTGCGTAAGCCCCCTGAAATAGGCCAGGCTGATCACTTGCCGCTGCTTTTCATTTAATCGTTCCAGGCAGATTTTAAGTCGCGTTCCCTCTTCGCTGTGGACAAGTTTCTCCATCGGTAAAGGATCTGTATCGATCTCCTCCGATAGGTAGTTTCCGTCAGCTTCCAACGTTTCCCGTCGATGGCGACGCAATTGATCGAGTGCCTGATTGCGGGCAATTGTCGCCATCCAGGTCATGGGTGCCGCCAGATGACTTCGATAACTGCCCGTGTTGTTCCAAATCTTGACGAAAGCCTCCTGCAGACACTCTTCCGCCCACGCTTCTCTTTTCAGTATATGCAATACGATTCCATACAGGAGCGGTGCCGCGATCTGGTACAGGTGGGCGAAGGCCTTCCGATCATTCAGGGCGCAAGCTGCGAGAAGCTCTCTGAGTCTTTGATCTCTTTCTCGATTCCTTGCTCTATCTTTCTCTTTCACGCCCGACATGGCGCCCTCCTGGTGATTGATCTTCGGCTATGGGTACAGCTTAAAATGAAGATCTCTTGTGGAGGTCACGCGTTTATCACAATTTCGTTCACGTGCCAGTTTGGCGATGGCGTCGAGGCCGGATCTTTAGATTTCATTATTATCTTATTGGAACCTATCCGATGTGCTAGGCCGAATGGAAGTTTTGATATGCATTGGCAATTAATAGCGCGTGGGTTTGCGCACCGGAGGGGTAATGAAAAACAGGATCAGAAAAGCTGTCAAAGAGAGCCCCAGGCTCCAGGCAGAGAAGGTATAGACGCCACGCCAGCGAACATTGGCCTTGGAGACGATTTCGAAATTCTCCACATAGATCGTTTCGCAGGCTCCGTTGCCCCTGTCATCGCGACGCGTACTGCTGCCACGTTTGAAGTTGTTGGAGGGATTTTCATAGCTGGCCAGTTGTCCACTGATACGGATATGGTCGCCGGGCTCGGCAGACATCAGTGCCTCTTTGACATAGTCGTCACTTACCAGAAGATGGTTGTTCGAGAGTTGGGTCATGGAGAAGTTGGCCCCGGTTTGCGCGTCGGGCCAATAGGCCCAACAGGTCCAGCTGTCATTGTCGAAGCTCATCTCCCGGTAAACGCCATTGCTGACGTTGGCGCCCCAGATGACACAGAGATCCCTCACATTCAGAAAATCTTTCCATCTGTCGTGATGCCAGATGTCGCCGAACGAGTCGGCATCATGAAAACTGACAACAACACCCTCTAATGCATAGTCATACAGCGGTTTTACGTAATAGCGCTGCCCTTCCGCCTCGATCCAAAATGGAGAACGATAGGTGGATTCTTGTACCGGGTCGACTAGACGCCCGATCTCATAGTAGTCCGGATCGGGAAGACGGTCTTTGTAGAGTAGTGAGAGCAACAGAAGGAGAAACGTGATGATAACACCCCATCTGCTGATCGCTTGAAATTGTTGCAGCATATATCTGTTATCCAGTGGTCAATGGACTGCCAAGAGCTATTCGTGGCGATACGCTAGTAAACCAAAGGCATGTCTGTACGACTTCGCTTCCGCCACCGTGAGCGAACCCGGCGTGAGTAAGCCCCTGGTCAAAATCCTCCCATAACCGGTTTTCTTGGCGGGTTTTTATCTTCCTGTTGCCTCTGTTCATCGAGTTGTCGTTGAAACTCAGTCAACCGCTGTGTCTCCATCTCCTTTTTGGCCAGATTTGCCTTTGCTTTTTCAATCTCATCAGCCAGCGATGCTAATCGAGCATGCCTGGAGTCGATACTCCGCAGATCTGTAAGTTGGGATTCCGCCAAGCTGAAGTCGTTGTTTGATATGGCCGACTCTGTTTGCGCAATCAAGGCATCTGCGATCCGTGACAAGCCGGTTTTTGCCGTTTGATTTTCCGGGTCAAGAGCCAGGACTTGATTGAAGTGGTAGTGCGCGCTCTCCTGTTGTGGTTTCAAGAGGCGGCCTGCAATCATCGCCGAAGTGGCGGCTTGCAGTTGAAGATCGATCTCCCGTTGCTTCGAAGCCTCCTCCGCTGCCTGGTTTTGTATTTCGATGCGTTGGCGTGATGCGGTGATTCGTTCCTGCAGCTGCGCCAGCCTTTGTTCCTCTGGCCACAAGCCCTTTAACACCTCAAGCTGTTGACCGGCTTGATCAAGGGATTGATTTAGCACCAGTCTTTCCACATCCAGTACCAGACGCTGCAGGATGTTCTGTTCGCCATTTTTGGCGATGATGTTTTCGCTATCCTGTCGCAACACTTCCCGGTAGAGGGATAGAGCGTTGCTGTCTTCCGGTGTTATCAATTGGTCCTGTTCGAAGAGTCGGTTTGCATTGGCCAAGGTCTCCTGCCAGGGGGGTGTGGTTGTCGCCGGTGCCGGGTTCCCAAGACTTGGTCGCTCATCGGTTATGTTTTGAGTTGTTTCGGTTGTTTCCCTCGCCTTGTTGTTATCGATGCGGCTGGGAGGGAGGTTGTTGTTGATCCCGGGGGTATTGTTCAGGTACCAGGCAATCATGCCTACCGCAGCAATGGTGCCGATCGCCGCTATCCCGGTACCCATAAGGGCCTTAGAAATTTTGCTATGCTTCGACTGTTGCGAGACGTCTATAAGGCTTGCATCGTTGTCTGTTTCCGGTGGCTTTTGCGGCCACAATGCGTTGAGTGGCGTTGCCGATATATCGGGCAGCTCCATGACGTCTTGTAATGTCTGGGCTAAAGTCCCTGCATCGGTTATTCGTTTTTCCGGCTCCTTGGCCAACAGTTGGTCGATGAGCTGTTGCAGTGGTGAGGTTGCCGCTGGCAACCTTGGTACCTCGGCCTTGAGGTGCTGCAAGGCAACGCTCATCATGCTTTCACCGCGAAATGGCTGGTAGCCGGTGAGCATTTCAAACAGCGTGACACCCAGGGAGTAGAGGTCGGTACGGCCATCCAGGGGCCTGCCGGCGATCTGTTCCGGGCTCATGTAGGCCGGGGTACCGAGCATGGCGCCGGTCACCGTCATTTGGGTAAGGGACTCGGTTTGGCGGGCGATGCCGAAGTCGGTCAATACCGCCTGTTTCGGATTGCGAAACAGAATGTTGGCGGGCTTGATGTCACGGTGTATAAAACCGCGCTGATGTGCGGCCTGAAGGGCATCCGTCACTTGCAGCATTGTCTGCAGCAGATCTTTCATCGTCAGTTGCTCGGCCTGGTCTCTTAAGTCGCCTCCATTGAGGTATTCCATCGCCATGTAGTAGTGGCCGTCGTGTTCGCCGATATCGTAGACGGGGATGATATGGGGATGGTTGAGTTGCGCGATTATCCGGCCCTCCCGTTTGAAGCGCTCGCCGAATTTTGCCTCGGCGGTGAGTGCCCCCTTGAGCAGTTTGAGCGCCACACGGCGATTGAGGTTTTGCTGCACGGCCAGATAGACATCGGCACTGCCTCCCGATCCAACCTTGCGGATCATGGTGTAACCGGGAATCTCGGTACCGGAGGTTTGGATGGCCATGGTAAGATGCAACCATTCTAATAACGGGACGGCGTACGCTTCAAAGCATAGACCATTTTACCTATGCGACTGACCGCATTGAATACCGGATGTTGTTGCTGTTGCACAGCAGGACAAGCTAAACAGGGGGCATTATGAGAAAGCGCTGGTTATTGGCGGGTTTGATTTGCTTTGTCTCGACCGCGACCTGGGCGGGAGCGGAATCGAAAATCGACTATGTGGGCGGCGTTGCCTTCGGTTATACGAATCTGGAGTTCGATGCCAAGCTCGATTCCTCGCCGAGTTTCCAATCCCTGGTAGTAAGCGGCGGCTTGTTGTTCGATGACTACTACGTGAATCTGAGTTACGCCGACTCGGTGGGTAACACCACCATCTCCGAAGAGGAGGATAGCGGTGATGCGGGGCGCAGCGATTTGGATCTGACCCTGGGTTATCGGGTCAATGATGCGCTGAATCTCTTCATCGGTTACAAGGACAGTGAAACCGATATCGACTTCAGACTGCGTGACGATGAAACCTTGAGAAGGGAGTTCTACCGTAAGGACGGCTGGTTTGCCGGCGCCACCTACAATATACCCCTCAAATCCGCAGGCACCTTGAGTCTTAATCTCGGTTACGTGGATTTAAAAACCGATGATAAGTTCAGGGAGGATGTTGAAGAGGATGACGACGACCCCGAAGCCACTGAATTCGATGATCTCAGCGGTCGCCACAAGGGTGATGCGGATGGTTGGAGTTACGGCGTCAACTGGCTGGTGCCGGTGAACGACAGGCTCTATATCAATACCACATTCAAGATCAACGATTACGAGGAGGAGATCAGCTTCGAAGGTGAAACATTTTCAGCGGATCAGAAACTCACCTTCTTCAATGTGGGTGTTGTCTACCTGTTTCAATAGTTCACCCCCCCATCTCCTTTGCAAGCCAGGCCTTGGCGAGTTTGAGTTCTTCGAACAGGGTGGTCTTAGAGATCCCCAGGACTTCGCCCGCCTCGTGGTAGGTCAGGCCACCGAAAAACATCAGCTCGACGGCCCTGGCGCCGCGCTCGTCGAACTCGGCCAATCGTTGCAGGGCATCGTCCAGCTCTATTACGGCGTTCTGGTTGTCGTCGCCGACATATACCGAACCGTCCAGTGTTGTCTGGTGCAGGCCGCCGCCGCGTTTTCCCCGCTTTTTAGCGCGGGCGTGATCAACCAGGATGCGCCGCATGGTCTGTGCGGCGAGGGCAAAAAAGTGCACCCGATCCCGGGCCTTCGCCTCCGCGCCCGCCAAACGCAGATAGGCCTCGTTGACCAGGGCCGTGGCCTGCAGGGTGTGGTCGTCGCGTTCCCGGCGCATGTGGGATGCAGCGAGGCGGCGAAGTTCATCGTAAACCTGGGACAACAGCCGATCATGGGCTCCCTGGTCGCCCTCTCTGGCCGCGGCCAGTAGTTGTGTCACCTCGTTTTCGTTTTCCGACATCTCTCCTCCCTGCAGGCTATCGCTTGTCTGGATGGTACTTGAGCCACACCACCCGGTAAATGTTTCACCGAACGATCGGCTTGCAAATGGCGCTCTACCCAGTAACAGGCAAATAAACCTGACCTGGAACATTACAGCCAATGAGGAAATCGCGTCATGAACAAAGTATCCAGTTATCTCGCTACGCTAACCCTGATAGTTGCCGCCACTGCAGTAAGCTCGGCCGCCATGGCCCAGGGTGGTGTGCAGTTCAATCTCGAGTCTCGCGGACCGGGTGCCGGTTATAACAATACCCGTGTCGACCGGCGTGTTGGCCAACCCAAAAGCATCCTGAAGGGGAGTGCGGCCAACCGTGGCGTGCACAACGAACGACGCTTTGCACGTCAGCTGGGTTCGGAGGTTCGCAGCAACATGCGCCATCGCGGTGATGTGGCCCGCCACGCCCGGCAAAACGGGCAGATCAAAGCGACCCTGGCGCGGCAGGCGAGTGGGTCGAAAGCCCGTTTCAGCACCTCTCAGCTCTCTCCCGAGGTACAACGCGACCTGGACCGGCGCGGCAACCTGGCCAGGCAGGCGCGGGGAAAGGGCGGTACGGGGGTTGCAAAGCCGCGAGCAGCCAGGGTTCGATTCGACGACAGCAGGCGCACCCGCGGTGCCGGCTACAGTGCCGGTAAACCACACAACAAAGTCACCAAGCCCAAGGGCATACTGAAAAACAAAAACACCCTGAAGAGAGTCAAGAAGGCCAAGAAGCTGCGTACCCTGGGCAAGGTCGCCGCGGGCGGTGTGGTGGTGGCCGGCGGCACCCTGGTGGCCGAGACGGCCCTGGGTGTGGATATCCCGGATGCTGTCGATGCCGCGGAGTGGACCTATGGCACCTTGAAAGACCCCAGGCAGGCGCCGCGACGCTTCAAGAAACTGGGCCGAGATTCGCTGCGCACCGCGCACAAGGCGGGCCGCACCCTGACCAACCCGAAAAAGATAGGCAAGAACCTGGAAAGAGGTGCGAAAAAGGCCGGTAAGTCGATCAAGAAGGCAAGCTGTTCTGTGGGTAAACTGTTTGGCGCAAAGTGCTGACGGCCCACTATAAGGCCCCTCAGGGAGCAGGAGAACCCGCGCTTGGCGCGGGTTTTTTTAGTGCGTTAAACCAATGCTCCAAGCTGTGTGTTCAACTCGGCGCAGGAGCCCAGGCGCTGTTGCGGGTCCTTTACCAGCAGCCGATCGAGGATGGCCTGGACCGGGGCAAGATCCACTCCATCGCAGCTGGTTGCGGGCAGCGGCGAAGCCTCCTTGGTCAATATTTTGTTCGCCACCGCAAAACGGTCCACCGCGGTAAAGGGTTTTTGCGCGGTGAGCAATTCATACATCAATACCCCCAGTGACCAGAGATCCGTACGATGGTCCACACCCCGCCCGCGCCACTGCTCCGGGGACATGTAGCCGGGTGTTCCGATTATCTGTCCACTGGCGGTAAGTTTGATGTCGGCGAACTTGGCGATGCCGAAGTCGATCAGCTTGGTCTCACCCTGCCGGTCGAGCAGCACATTGTTGGACTTGATATCCCGGTGCGCCAAACCCTGAGCGTGTGCATGGGTCAATACATCGCTTAGGTTGAGGATGATGTCGAGGCCTTGGCGATAGGGCAGGGGCCCCTGTTTGATATCCCCATCGAGTCCCCTGCCGTCGATGAACTCCATGGCGATGGCGGCATACTCCTCGGTGCTGAAGGAGTCAAACAGCCGACAGAGTGCCGGGTGGTCGAGGCTGGCCAGTACCTTGGCCTCGAGACTGAAGCGGCGATGGGCCTCTTCGGTGGCAACGGTATAGCGGGGCAGCAGCTTGAGCGCGACCTTGCCATGTTGCGGATGCTGCGCCAGATATACGACGCCCATGCCACCGCGTCCCAGCTCTTTGTCTATACGGTAATCACCCAGGCTCTGCGGGTGCCGAAACTCCCTGGCACCCTGCAGGAAGGGGGTGATGAAGTCCTGCTCCCCCTGTTCCAGCCGATCATGGGATTCTAACAGGGCCTCGATTTCACGGCGCAGCGCCTTGTCATCCTCACATACCATATCCAGGTAGTCCCGCCGGTGGCTGGGGCTCTTGTCGGAGAGGTGGCGAAAGATGCTTTGGATCAGTTGCCAGCGTTGTCTGTCCACGAATGCTCGTCTGGGTTTCCCGGGTTAGATCTGATCTTAGAATAACGGGTCGAGAAATGCGCGCACTCAAATGCCGGGAACAGGCAGCTGATGGCACTAAAAAAGGCGGCACCAGGCCGCCAAGTGGAGAGCAGGAGAGCAGTATCGTCGTTGTTGTTCAGCCCCAGGTCAGGCGACGCAGTTGGATCACCTTGTTGCGTTTGCCGTTGCTGCGCCATTCGCCGTTGTGAATGGTGATGAATTCATAGGTCATGCCTTTGGATTCGTAGAGGTTGGGCCCGATCTTGTTATAGAAGACAGGCTTGCCGTTGTTTGGGGTCACCATGATGCCGTCGTAGGTGTGGCGGATGCTGTTGACGCGATTGTCGTAGCCCACCAATTGCCAATCCCCGGTGAGGTCGATCTCCTCGTAGGGGTCGCCGTAATTGCCGCTCTCTCTCTCCTCGGCACGACGGTTGTAACGCTCGGAGATCTCCTGGACCCTGGCCAGGACGTTCGGGTCGTTGAGGTTGCGCTCCAGGTTGGCGGCAAGGGTGGAGCATCCGCTAGCGGTGATTGATATGAGTGCAAGAAATGCCAGCTTGAATCTGTTCATGGGTTTTCTCCAGTAGGGTCGATAATTGTTGCTCTGGCCGCTGTTTACAGCGGTTCTACTGGTTAAAGCGAGGTTCATGGCGGATTCGTTCGGAAAAGTGTGAATAAATCAATAACTCCTTATATATCAACATAAAATGTCACTGCTGTCCCGCTAACTCGCCGTTACTTCAGAAGAGGCGTAAACGCCCCTCTTTCTTGATGGGAGAGGGGTTCGGGAGCGGGGAGTTATTCCTCCTAGTACTTGATAGTTAGAGTATTTTGCGGTGTTGAATCGGGTTTGCTGAAGATGGATGAGTGGGTAACGCGAAAAAAACTGAGCTTTCTCCGAACGATTTTCAATGAGGTGGCGCTTTCATGGGTGAGGGTGGCAGTTTCGTTATCACCCGAATGACAACTTCTTATTGGAGAACAGCCATGAAATCTATCAAAACCATCGCGGTCGCCGCCTTTGTCCTTATCTCTTTTTCGGCCCATGCCGGCGACAGCGGCAGTGCCTTTAAAGCCTTGTTCAGCGCGATTGCCCAAGTGGCCGCGCAACAGCGGGCGGATCTTGGTGGCAGTCGCCATGGCGGCCACGAAGATGCGTACCACGAGGGTGGTTATCAACAGGCGGGATACTACGAAGAGGGGCCGGTTATCTATAATATCAGCGGTAGTTGGGGTATGCGCAGCGGCAAGGTGAACCGCTTCCAGAAATCCTACGATGGTTACTATGTGATTCCGGTTGGGCGAGGGAAAGGGGTGCACTACGTGGAAATCGGTGAAAACCTCTATCAGGATGCGAACAGTTCGGGTACCTACGAGGTCATCGATCGGGACTATATGGTTTGGCGCAGCAACGACAAACGCAACCTGGTGATTGAACTGTTTCGCCAATGATCCCGGTCTTCCAATCCCACGAGATGGTTTGTCGGTGAATCCAGCGCCAGGCCATTCAATTGACCGCCAGAGGAAGCTAGAGGGAACCACTTTGTCGCCCACCTGTCACAAGCGCCAGGTAATCTAGGGCCTGATAACAGGCCCTGACAGGGCAGGGCGCTGTCTAGCTGTTTTCACAACAACAATGTGAGGAGTTTGCGATGAAGAGAATAGACCCTAGCGTAGTGCTGACACTAATCCTGTTACTGCCATTCTCCCAGGCCTGGTCGGATGAATACCAGGCGACCATCGATCTCTTCATGCAAGCGGGTGAAAGCAGCCGATTCTTCGATAACGCCTACGGTTATGCCGTGTTCCCCAGCATCGGCAAGGGCGGCTTCGTTGTGGGTGGCGCCTATGGCACAGGCAGGGTCTATGCCCAGGGAGCCCATACGGGGGATGTGGAGATGACCCAGCTTACACTTGGGCTGCAGGTAGGTGGTCAGGCATTCAGCCAGATTATCTTTTTCCAGGATCAGCGCGCCTTCAATGAGTTCACCGGCAGCAACTTTGAGTTCGGCGCCCAGGCCACAGCCGTGGCCATTAAGGCAGGCGCTTCCGCCGCTGCGACCACTACCGGCAGCTCTGCCGGCACCAGTGGCAGCCAAAATGACGCCGACACCGTCGGCAGGTACTACAAAGGCATGGCTGTCTTCACAGTAGCCAAGGGCGGCTTGATGATAGAGGCCTCACTCGGCGGCCAGAAGTTCGAGTATACCCCGAAGTAATAGTTGTAATCGTTACGCAGGGTCTTGCAGGTCGTTACAGAGGATTGCTGTGCGGGCCCCGTACCCTGCAACAGCATCTACAGGGTAGGGCGCTACCAAGTGCAGCGGTTGTGCTGAATCGCTAAGGGATCAGTAACCGCCCTTACGCTTGGTCTCGGGCAGGCCGGCAACCTTGCTCGCCTGTTTCGCCGGTCCCTTGGGGAAGTGGACATAGAGGGATTTGGCATCCACTTTGCCTTCGTCGGACCAGAGGCCTTTGAAGTGCTTCACCATATGGCGCTCGTTGGGCTGGTTGCCATTGTTGTTGAAATACTCTTCGCGCAGATAGTTGATGATCTCCCACGCCTTTTCGCTCAGCTCCAGACCCTCGCTCGCGGCGATGGCCTTGGCCACATCCTCGCTCCACTCGGTGTGATCGACCAGGTAGCCGTTGGTGTCGGCCTCGATGGTTTTACCGTTTACTTCATAAGACATTGATCTCTCCTTACAAACAGATACAACGGCGGGGTGGTGTCCCCGTCTCTTTTGGGATTAATACGAATCTTGGCGCGGTATCTTATACAGTCTTGTGCGCAACAAACAAGCCGAAACCGCGGTTGCGCAAGGGTCCCAGGCCATACTCCTGCAGGATCACCGCGTCGTCCAGGGACAGTCCGGCGACCATCAGGCTACGGGTCGATATCGTAGCCTCCGGTGATGAGAAGCCGCTGCCTTTGCCGCACAATACCTTCTTGAAACGCAGATTGAGGGCCTGCAGCGACTCGACGGCGAACTGCAGAAACGCCTCCTCGCTCTGCTCCGCCTCGCAGACCAGGTGGCGGCAGTAGAGGGTGTTGGTCATGGCGAGGAAGCGGCTGTGCGCAGGTCCGATCTCCATGCTGTGGCCCGCAATATCGAGGGTCTTGCCGGTGAGGGCCTCGGCATCATCGACCCGTTCCTTCGGCAGTCTCAGGATCAGCGGCGTACGGCGTGAGAGATAGAGGGTGTCGCCGCCATCGCTGGGGCGCTCCCAGCCGTTGCCCGAATCGGCGCCGTAGACCAGGTGTAGGCCGGCCTGGGGTTCCTCCGCAAACCAGGGCAGTTCGCTGTGGATCGCTTCCGAGAGGGACCAGGCGTGATCGACGGGTAGGGCGGAACAGCTGATCTTGAAGATCAGGTCGACCACGTTCTCGGGCACCACGAACTGTTCTTCATCCTCGTCTTCTTGCCAGTGTATCGCGTTCATATTACTTACTCTGTGGGGATCTGCGCCCGCAGGGCATCCCTGTCGAACCACCAGTCGCCATCGACGATGACCTCGAGCACCTTGGCCAGCCTGGGCAGGAACTTTCCCGGGTCGTCCAGCTCCATGCGCTCTACCCAGAAATCGAAGATCTCCTGCTCCTCCACCTGGCTGTGGCGCCTGGCGACCTGGCCCAGCAGTTGGTTGGTGAAGAATTTGAGATCCTCCCGTTGCGCGTCGTGGGCCCGAACATCGACCACATAGCAGGCGGTCACCGCGGCCACGGCGGCGCCGTCCGAATTGTCCGGGGTTTCGTCGATCAGGTGCTGCAGCATGGCCACGCTCAACTCCGGATCGATGGGGAAGGTCACGCCCAGCCAGATGCCGTGGGCCAGGGCCTTGATCGCATCCGCCTGTTCCGATTGATAAAGAATGTCGCAGGCCTCCACGGCACGCAGCCACAGCGCCTGGTCGAGTGCCCTGTCGAGCATCGCCTTGCCGATCTCCCAGGCTTCCTGCTGCCGGTCCAGGTCGAGCAGGATGTAGGCGGACTCTAGCTCCAGCTCAAGGCGCCTCTCCTCGGGGGCATCCGCCGCCAGGGATGCCAATGCCTCGCGTTTCTCCTGGAGCTTGGCCTGCAACAGTTTGCTTGACTTGACCGCGTCTTCGGCACTGTCGTTGTCACCGATAAAGGCTTCTGATTCTAGGTACTTCACTATGGTCTACTCGGTCTCTGTCTGTATGGCCGCTCAATCGGCCTCAGGTGAAAGTCGCTTCAAGGCGGTCTTCCCAGTTGTCAGGGGTATCGGCGAAGGGGGGCTTGACATCGATGCGAAAAAACATCTCCGTCTTCGAGCGTTCCTTCACCACGTCCAGCAGCTTGTCGAAGCTGTCGACCTCCGGGTGTTGCATCATAATCTCGCTCAAATACAGCATCTTTAGCACTTGTTCCTGCGGTCAGGCGACTGCCGTGGCAAAATCGCAGTAAAATGGTCGGGTATTACTATTGAACCTCATCAACGCCCTTCGATCAAGGGTCGTTTCAGGCTAGTGTATCGACAAAACCTCCCTTGTTGAAAGTAAGGGAGTAGTTTGAATATTAGAAATGAATAAAAGAGTTTAAAACATTGTTTATTAAATAAAATAAGTGACAAAATTGATGCTCCTATACCCCATTTCCAGTGAAAATATATCCCAAATGGGATAGTTATAAATATCTCTTTCCCTCCCATCGGAAGGATATTGGTCTTCATTAGACATCCCTAAACTTTCGCACCAGTAGTAACAGGCCGGTTGCCTGTGACGGTTTCGGATTGCGGGTCGATGGCCGGTTATCGATGCCAGAGTGTTTGGCACAGCTAAAACATCAGGCGAATGTAGTCAGCAGAAGACCTGAACAAACGACCATTGGGAGAAAGAGTGATGGCAAAACAGATGCATGATACCCCCATGCTTGACCAGCTGGAGAGCGGCCCCTGGCCCTCGTTTGTCACCGGCCTCAAGCGTCTCGCCAAAGATAACGACATGATGGTTGACCTGCTGGGTCAGCTCGAGACCTCATACGAGACACGCAAGGGTTACTGGAAGGGCGGTACCGTTGGTGTACTCGGTTATGGTGGCGGTATCATCCCCCGCTTTACCGAACTCAAGAATGACGACGGAGAGGCCCTGTTCCCCGCGGCGGCCGAGTTCCATACGCTTCGCGTCATGCCGCCTCCAGGCATGCACTATGACACCAATACCATTCGTAAGATGTGCGACATCTGGGAGAAATACGGCTCCGGCCTGATTGCCTTCCACGGCCAGTCCGGCGACATCATGTTCCAGGGCTGCTCCACGGACAATGTCCAGCCGGCCTTTGACGAGATCAACGAGATGGGCTTCGACCTCGGTGGCGCCGGACCCGCTGTACGCACCGGCATGTCCTGCGTGGGTGCCGCACGCTGCGAGAACTCCTGCTTCGACGAGGGCCGTACCATGCGCATGCTGGTCAACAACGCCCTCGACGACATGCATCGTCCCGCATTGCCCTACAAGTTCAAATATAAAGTCTCCGGTTGCCCCAACGACTGCATGAACTCCGTGCAGCGCGCCGATCTGGCCACCATCGGTACCTGGCGCGATGACATGAAGGTCGACCAGGACGAGGTGAAGAATTTCGTCGCGGCCAAGGGCCGCAAATATGTTATCGACAATGTCATCACCCGTTGCCCGACCCAGGCCCTGTCACTGAATGACGACGATACCCTGGCGGTGGACAACCCCTCCTGCGTACGTTGCATGCACTGCATCAACGTCATGAACAAGGCACTCTCTCCCGGCGACGACAAGGGTATCACTTTGCTCTGCGGCGGTAAGCGTACCCTCAAGATCGGTGATCTGATGGGTACCGTGATCGTGCCTTTCCACAAGCTGGAGACCGATGAGGACTTCGAATGGCTGGAAGAGCTGGCAACCGAGATCCTCGACTTCTTCGCCGAGAATGCCCTCGAGCACGAGCGTACCGGTGAGATGATCGAGCGTATCGGCCTGGTCAACTTCCTTGAAGGTGTCGGCCTCGAGATCGATCCGAACATGATCGAGCGCCCGCGTATGAATCCCTATGTCCGTATGGATGGATGGGAAGAAGAGGCAGCCAAGTGGGCTGAGCAAAAGGCCCAGTAACACCGATCTAGCTTTTTAAGGGGGGCAACGGGATTTCTCGATTGCCCCTTAAAACGAATCAATTACCCTAATTTTTTGGAGGTAGGTATGTCGGAACCTCGTATGCCGATTGAGAGTGGCGTCCCGGAGATGGAGCCCTACTTACACCCCGTATTGAAGAAAAACTACGGCCAGTGGGCCTATCATGAGCGTCCGCGCCCCGGTGTCCTGGTTCACGTTGCCAAGAGCGGCGACAGCATCTGGACCGTGCGTGCCGGTACCCAGCGTCAGATGGATGTCTATACCATCCGCAAGCTGATGGACATTGCCGACGAATTTGCCGAGGGCTATGTGCGCTTCACCATTCGCTCCAACATCGAGTACATGGTCAGCGAGGAGTCTAAGGTTCAGCCCCTGATCGACAAGCTTGAGTCCGAGGGTTTCCCCATCGGCGGCACCGGCCCCTCTGTTTCCATGATCTCCCACACCCAGGGCTGGTTGCACTGCGACATCCCGGGTACCGACGCATCCGGCGCGGTGAAGGCCCTGATGGATGATCTCTACGAAGAGTTCATCAAAGAGGAGATGCCGAACCGTGTGCGCATCACCACCTCCTGCTGCCAGATCAACTGCGGCGGCCAGGGCGATATCGCGATCAACATTCAACACACCAAGCCGCCGAAGATCGACCATTCCCAGGTAGCCAATGTCTGCGAGCGTCCCTCGGTTGTGGCCCGCTGCCCGGTTGCGGCGATTCGTCCCGCGATGGTCAACGGCAAGCCTTCCCTGGAAGTGGATGAGAAGAAGTGCATCTGCTGCGGCGCCTGCTTCCCACCCTGTCCGCCGATGCAGATCAACGATCCGGAGCACTCCAAGTTCGCCATCTGGGTGGGCGGCAAGAACTCCAATGCCCGTTCCAAGCCGACCTTTCACAAGCTGGTTGCTGCCGGTGTACCGAACAATCCGCCGCGTTGGCCGGAGGTCTCCACCATCGTTAAGCAGATCCTCGGTGCCTATAAAGAGGATGCCAAGGATTGGGAGCGTATCGGTGAGTGGGCTGAGCGTATCGGTTGGCCGAAGTTTTTCGAGAAGACCGGTCTGCCCTTCACCAAGTATCACATCGATAACTGGCGTGGCAGCCGTAACAACCTGAATGCCTCTGCGCATATCCGCTTCTAATTCGGGAACAACGTACAGGCAATAACAGGAAGGTCTACCGATGAAATTCGCGATTCAGGTAAATGAGGGTCCCTATCAGCATCAAGCCACTGACTCTGCCTACCAGTTCACCAAGGCGGCGCTTGAGGCGGGGCACGAGATCATGCGTGTCTTCTTCTATCACGACGGTGTCAACAACGGCACCAATCTGACCACGCCTCCGCAGGACGATCGCAACATCGTCAAGCGTTGGTCCGAACTCGGTAAACAGCACGATCTCGATCTGGTGGTCTGCGTTGCCGCCGCGCAACGGCGGGGTATCGTCGACGAGGGCGAGATGCAGCGCAACGGCAAGGATGCGCAGAACATTGCTGAAGGCTTTCGCATTTCCGGTCTCGGTCAGTTGGTCGAGGCGGGCATCCAGTCGGAACGTCTTGTGGTATTCGGTGATTGAGCATAGGGGCTGAAGATGTCAGAAGATATTAAAAAATTCATGTACCTCAACCGTCGGGCCCCCTATGGCACCATCTATGCCTGGGAGTCGCTGGAGGTTGTATTGATCGGCGCTGCGTTTGATCAGGATGTCAGTCTGGCTTTCCTGGATGACGGTGTCTATCAGTTGGTCAAAGGGCAGGATACTGCCGGGGTGGATATGAAGAACTTCTCGCCCACCTACCAGGCACTTGGCGATTACGATGTTACCAAGCTGTATGTAGAGAAGGAGTCGTTGGAGGAGAGAGGTCTGACCTTGGCTGACCTGATGCCTCTAACCTATGAGGATGAGGATGACGACTGGGCGGAGAAGGATTCGATCCGTGTGGTCAGTCGCGCGGAAATGGCGGACATCATGGAAGAACAAGATGTCATGTTCAGCTTTTAAGCCGGAGACGATTGCATGAGCACCCTACATACTGTTAACAAATCACCTTTTGAAAAGTCTTCAATGGATAGCTGTTTGGCCTATGCCAAGGCAGGCAGTTCTGTCCTTATGTACGAAGACGGCATTTATGGTGCGATCAAGGGCACTGGCTGCACGCAGAAGATTGCCGCCAAAGATGGCGTGAATTTCTATGTGCTGGGCCCAGACCTCAAGGCTCGCGGTGTAAGCGAAGACAAGGTCGCTGATGGCATTGAAATCGTGGACTATGCCAAGTTTGTCAGCCTCGCTGCCGAGAATGACAAGGTACAGGCTTGGGTCTGATCAACGAACAACTTTTAACTCTACTGGGAGAGAAATAATGGCTATCGAAATCAATGGTAAAACCTTTGAAACTGATGAGGAAGGCTACCTGACCAATCTGTCTGATTGGGAGCCTGGCGTGGCTGAGGCCATGGCCAAGGAAGACGACCTCGAGCTGACCGACGAGCATTGGGAGATCATCAATTTCCTGCGTGAGTATTACGAGGAGTATCAGATCGCTCCCGCGGTTCGCGTCCTCACCAAGGCTGTGGGCAAGAAGCTGGGTAAGGAAAAGGGCAATTCCAAATACCTCTATGCCCTGTTCCCCTATGGCCCTGGCAAGCAGGCTTGCCGTTTCGCCGGCCTGCCGAAACCGACTGGCTGTATCTAAAAAGCATCCGTTCGAGATGGAGGCGCTGTATGCGCCTCCATCATCCGATCACTTTTTGAGGAACGCAGGATTATGTCATCTGTCTACGCGTTGCTGTTTATCGTAGCGACCTTAGTTCTTGTTCTAGGGCTGGCGAGAAAAATCGTCCAGTATTCAAGAATCCCTGCTCCGTTAAAAATTCCGACTACGCCGGCGCCCGTCACCCGTACCGGCGTGGTTCTGCGGATGTTTCGTGAAGTGGTACTCTTCGAAAGTCTGTTCAAGAGCACCAAGTGGACCTGGATCTTCTCGTGGATGTTTCACATGGGCCTGTTCCTGGTACTCGCGCGCCATGTCCGTTATTTTATCGACCCTGTCTGGCTGCCGATTCAGCTGATCCAGCCATTTGGCAAGTATGCTGCCTTTGCCATGATTGTGGGTCTTGCGGGATTGCTGATCCGGAGGATATTCGTCGATCGCGTCCGCTATATCTCTTCCCCCTCCGATTTTCTTTGGTTGCTGCTGCTGTTAGTGATCGGCTTGAGCGGCGCGACAATGACATTCCTGGTTCATACCGACGTGGTCGCCGTGAAGGAGTTCTTTACCGGATTCTGGACATTCAGCGGCGGCGATCTCCCGATGGATCCTTTACTGCTCGTACATCTCACCCTGGTGGCAGTGTTGATGCTGTTGCTGCCGTTCAGCAAACTGCTGCATATACCAGGTGTCTTTTTCAGCCCGACCCGGAATCAGGTGGACAATCCGCGTGAAAAACGCCACCTGGCGGAGTGGGCGAGAAAGCTTGAAGAGTCCTAAAAACACGCTTGGCCGATGAGGGTTACAAATGGCTGGAGCTGAATTCGAAACACCGGAACTGACAGAGTTCATCGAAGTTCCAAAGCTGGAAGAAGGCACCATGGAGCATATTACATGTTTCGTGGCCAAGCCCGAGCACCAAGAACCCCTGGGTTTCCCCGGGGAGAAGGTGGAGAACTGGAAAGAGGTCGCCATCGACAAGATGGGAGATCTGCTGAGCCGCTATCGCTCCTTCCAGGTGTTCTTGGATGCCTGTGTGAAGTGCGGTTCCTGCACCGATAAGTGTCACTACTACCTGGGCAGCAAAGATCCCAAGAACATGCCGGTAGGCAGGCAGGATCTGTTGCGTAAGGTCTATCGGCGATACTTTACCTTTGCCGGTAAATATTTTCCCAAGCTGGTTGGCGCGGCTGATCTGACCGATGAGGTCATTGACGAGTGGTACAGCTACTTCCATCAATGTTCCCAGTGTCGTCGCTGCTCTGTCTTCTGCCCTTACGGTATCGATACCGCGGAGATCTCGATGGCGGCGAGGGAGATCCTCGATTCCATAGGTGTCGGTCAGAAATACTGCAACGAGATTATCGGCAAGGTACACAAGATCGGGAATAATCTCGGCCTGCCGGGTCCCGCCATCGAAGATACCCTCGAAGGTCTCGAGGAAGATGTCTGGGATGAGGATGAAGTCGCAGTAAAGTATCCCCTTGATGTAAAGGGCGCCGACATCCTGCTGGTGACCCCCTCCGCCGACTTCTTCGCCGAGCCCCATGTAGACGGACTGATCGGTTACGGCAAGGTCTTTCACGAGGCCGGTGTCAGCTGGACCCTGAGCACCAAGGCGTCCGAAGCGGGTAACTTCGGCATGTTCATCGGCAGCTATGAGAACATGCGCCGGGTATCCCTGCGCATTCGTGAAGCCGCCCTCGAGCTGGGTGTCAAACGAATCGTTTTTGGCGAGTGCGGCCATGCATGGCGCGTGGCCTACAGCTTTCTCAATACCCTTGCCGGCCCCTTCGACTTCCTCGATCCGGACTATCCGGTACCGCAGCATATCTGCGAGTTCACCCTCAACGAGATCGAGAAGGGCACGTTGGAGTTCGACAAGTCGGAGAACGACGATATGTCGATCACCTTTCACGACTCATGCAATGTGGCGCGCGCCACCCGCATGGGCGACAAGCCGGGCGGCCAGTTCGATATCCCGCGCGAGGTGATCAAGGCGGTGGTCAACAACTACCACGACATGGAGTGGGATACCATCCATGAGCGCACTTTCTGCTGCGGCGGTGGCGGCGGTCTGTTGACCGACGACCTGATGGAGGTGCGGGTGAAGGGCGCGAAGCCGCGGATGACCGCCTTCAAGAATGTCATGGAGGAGAAGGGTGTTACCCATCTCGCAGCGATCTGTGCGATCTGTAAGAGCCAGTTCACCAAGGTGTTCCCCTACTACGGGATGGATATGTTCCAGATCGTCAGTGTCCATCAGCTGGTCAGCAACGCAATTGTGTTGAACAGGAAAACGCCACCGGAGGAAGCCCCCGGCTACGGCGAAGATGATGATGACGAATAGAACCGATAACTAGCGCAAACTACGACTCCTACCAAGGGTAGGGTACGACCAAGACAAGTTCCAAGAGGAGACTGAGAATGGCAACTCCTAGCGAAGAGATGAAAAAACAGATTACTTGGCGCCGCTTCGAAGACGGTGAGAACGAATGGGATGATTGGGGTGATAAAATCTTCCTTGAAGATACCTCCTACAAGTGCCCTACCTATATCAATCGTACACCTCCCTGTCAGGGCAGCTGCCCGTCGGGTCACGATATTCGTGGTTGGCTGGCAATCGTCCGGGAGCAGGAAAAGCCTTCCGAGGGTATGGAGTGGGAGCAGTACGCCTTCGAGCGCGCGGTAGAGGCCAATCCCTTTCCCTCGATGATGGGCAGAGTCTGTCCGGCGCCATGCCAGGACGGTTGCAACCGTAACGAAGTCGAGGACTTCGTCGGTATCAATTCGGTAGAGCAATACATCGGTGATACCGCTATCGAAAAGGGTTTCAAGTTTACCCCCGGAGCGGACACCGGTAAGAAGGTTGCGGTTATCGGTGGCGGCCCCGCCGGCATGGCGGCTGCCTTCCAGCTGCGCAAGACAGGTCATGCGGTGACCGTCTTCGAGAAGGACCCCGAACTCGGCGGCATGATGCGCTACGGCATTCCCAACTATCGTATTCCCCGTGACAAGCTGCAGGCGGAGATCCAGCGTATTCTGGATATGGGCGTCGAGACCCGAACCGGTGTCAAGGTCGGTGTCGATGTCCCGGTTGCCGATATCGAAAAAGAACACGACGCGATCCTTTGGGCTCTCGGTTGCCAGAACGGTCGTGATCTGCCGGTGGATGGCTGGACCGGTACCCCCAATTGTGTCTCCGGTGTGGCCTTCCTCAAGGCCTTCAACGAAGGCCGCATGAAGGTCACTGCCAAGAAGGTGGTCTGTATCGGAGGTGGTGACACCTCTATCGACGTGATCTCCGTAGCCAGGCGTCTGGGTGCGAACAGCGCGGCCGGTAACCCCGAAGATGTGGTGCTCGATACCAGCCTGAACCAGGATGATGCACTGACCGAAGGGGCTGAGCCCGCCGCCGCCACCCTGACCTCCCTGTTTACCAAGGATAAGATGTTTGCCGCGCAGCACGAGATTCACGACGCCTTGCATGAGGGCTGTGAGATCCTCGACGGCGTCATGCCGTTGGAAGTAATCATCGGCGACGATGGTCGTGCCACAGGCCTCAAGGTATGTGACTGCACCATGGACGGCATGACCCCGATTCCCACCGAGGGTACTGAACGTATACTGGAGGCCGATCTCATCGTCTCCGCCATCGGCCAGAGCGCCGATATGGAAGGTCTCGAAGAGATGGCCAACGACAAGAACCTGATGGACTCGGACAAGTTCTATCAGGTGCCGGGTAAAGAGGGTCATTTCGTGGCCGGCGATATCATTCGTCCGCACCTGTTGACCACGGCTATCGGTCAGGCCTCCATCGCCTGTGAAAGCATCGATGCCTATCTGGGCAAAAAAGAGCTTGCGAAACGTCCAAAGGTGGATGTGCACCATTTCGACCTGCTCGACAAGCTGAAAGAAACCGATATGGAACCTGAAACCTTCGACAAGAATGAAGGCGACCTGCGTGGCACCAACACGGCTAAGTTCGCCGTGCACAACTACGAGGATCGTTCATACCAGGAGATTATTCCCGCAGGCGATCTGTTCCTGGGACACTTCTCTTTCACGCCGCGTCTGCTGCGCTCGGAGGATGTGCCCACTGCCGATGAGGTGCTGCATCACTTCAAGGAGCGGATGAGCGGCCTCAATCAGGAGCAGGCACAGGATGAGGCCAAGCGCTGCATGAGCTGCGGCATGTGTTTCGAATGCGACAACTGTGTCGTGTTCTGCCCGCAGGATGCGGTATTCCGGGTGAAGAAAGCGGAATCGACCACCGGTCGCTATGTCGACACCGACTACAACAAGTGCATCGGTTGCCACGTCTGCACCGATGTTTGTCCCACAGGATATATCCAGATGGGGTTAGGCGAATAGGAGCTGAGATGCGTAGTTCTCTCATCAGCAATAGACTCCTCATCATACTGCTGGCAGCTCTGTTGTTACCTGCCATGCAGGCCTTTGCTGAGAGTCGGTATGTAACCAAAAACTCAAAGGCGGCCTCAATGGAGAGCTGCGTCGCTCCCACCGATGTAATTCGTCGCAACCATATGGATTTCCTCCAGCATAGCAGGGACGATACGGTACGGGATGGTGTACGAGGGCTGAAATACAGCCTCTCCGAGTGTATCGATTGCCACGCCTCCAGGGATGCCAAAGGTCAAGGTGTATCGGTCACCGCTGAAGGCGAGTTTTGTCAGGCCTGTCATGGTTATGTTGCGGTAAGTCCCGCCTGTTTTCAGTGCCATCGTACGACACCGGAGGAGAACGGCAGTGGGAATTCCCTTGGTTACCGATTGGACGCGCATAGCCGGGCCCTGGATTTGCAACAGCCAGCTGGCAGATAGAGAGACTGATCATGAGCAATAAGAGTGACCAGCCGAGCGTGCAACGCCGCCAGTTTATTGGTGGAACCATAGCGGCAGCCGGGGCCCTGACCCTGGCACCCGGTGTGATTTTGCATGCTGCAAGCGACGGAGATAAAGCAACCTCGGGTGCGTCCAGCAAACACCGCTGGGGCATGCTGATCGACGCCAACAAATGCGCTGATGGCTGCAGTGCCTGTGTCGATGCCTGTAACAGCGAGCATGGTCTTACCGACCTCGGCAGGCCGGAAACGGACGCGGTATGGATTCGTCCGGTAAAACTGAGGGACAAGCAGACCGGGCATGTCGATCGGCTGGTTATGATGTGCCAGCATTGCGAACATCCGCCCTGTGTCGATGTCTGTCCCACCAATGCATCATTCAAGCGCATAGACGGGGTGGTGCTGGTCGACCGTCACCGTTGCATCGGTTGCCGCTACTGCATGATGGCCTGTCCCTACAAGGCGCGCTCCTTCGTCCACGAGGCGCTTTCAGAGCAGTCGGTGGCTGCACCCCGGGGTAAGGGATGTGTCGAGTCCTGTACCCTTTGTGTCCACAGGATCGATGCCGGGGAAATGCAAACAGCCTGTCAGGAGGCTTGTACCAAGGAGGGTCATGGGGCGATCGTTTTTGGTGATTTGAAGGATCCGAACAGCGAGATCAGCCGGATGCTCAAGTCTCACAACTCAGTACAGATCCGGGCCGACCTCGAGTTGAACACCGGCGTGCGCTATCTAAACCTGTGATCTGTAGGGAGCCTGGAATCATATGAGTAAGATGTATTACCGCGAGCTCTACTGTGGCTCACCCGTGCGCTTCTGGATGGGATTGACTCTGCTCGGCGCGATAATCGCCGTGGGTCTGGGTGCTGCCTACTACATGGAACATCAAGGTCACTGGGTGACCGGGATGTCGAATCAGATTGTATGGGGTCTGCCCCATGTCTTCGCGATCTTTCTGATCGTCGCCGCCTCGGGCGCGTTGAATGTTGCTTCCATCGGTTCTGTTTTCGGCGGTCCGCTCTATAAGCCACTGGGACGCTACTCCGCGCTGTTGGCGATTGGACTCCTCGTAGGGGGCTTGATTGTGCTGGTGCTTGATCTCGGTAGGCCCGATCGATTGATCGTCGCCATGACCGAGTACAATTTCAAGTCGATCTTTGCCTGGAACGTGATTCTCTATAGCGGTTTTGTCGCCATTGTCGCCGTCTACCTGTGGACAATGATGGATCGCAGCATGGAGAAATTCAAACGCCCCTTGGGTTTTGCGGCGTTCTTCTGGCGTATAGCGCTGACCACAGGTACCGGTTCCATTTTCGGTTTCCTGGTGGCGCGCGAGGCCTACGACGCCGCTATCATGGCGCCGATGTTCGTTATCATGTCTTTCAGCTATGGTTTGGCGTTCTTTATCATAACCCTGATTGCCGCCTATATCTGGGGTGACAGAGAGATCGGCGTCTATCGCCTCACCAAGTTGAAAAACCTGCTCGGGGTATTTGTGGGTGCGGTGCTCTACTTCGTCCTTGCCTACAACCTGACCAATCTCTATGTGGCACAGCACCATGGTATCGAGCGCTTCATCCTCTTGGACGGCGGCATCTATACCATGATGTTCTGGGTTGGCCAGATACTCATCGGCAGTATTATTCCGCTGTTCCTGATCTATTCGCCCGCGTTTGAAAATTCCCGTTGGGCCATCGCGGTGGCATCCATCGCGGTACTCATCGGCGGCTTCTTTCAGATCTATCTCATCGTCATCGGCGGACAGGCCTATCCGATGAATCTGTTTCCGGGCAAGGAGATCATCGAAACCGGCTTTTTCGACGGTCAGATCATAAACTACGTCCCCACCTTTCCCGAAGCGGCCCTGGGTGTGGCCGGGATGGCGGTATCCTTGGCCCTGGTGGCGATCGGCGCACGGGTATTCAAGGTGTTCCCCGAAACCCTCGAAGACTGAACGCCGCTGCGAAAACGTCGCTGAAAAATCCATCATCGCGCCTGTCGGTGGTGGATTTTTTTGCTACAGGGTAGGATGGCCTCAGTGAGGGATTCATCCAATCCATTGCAGATGATCAGATTTACTCCTTTGTCGATGGTATTCCGTGTCAGCGATCTACCTATCAGCCGCCCATAAGTCATCCGGTAAGACAACCCTGGCGATTGGTCTTGTCCGTGCCTTGATAAAGCGCGGCATCGATCTGCAACCTTTCAAGAAAGGACCGGACTATATCGACCCGTTGTGGCTCACCGCTGCATCGGACAGGGCCTGCTACAATCTTGATTTTTACACCCAGAGCAGAGACGAGATTCTGCAAAACTACGCCGCCTATATGTACGCCAGGGAAATGGCCTTGATTGAAGGTAACAAAGGGTTGTACGACGGCGTGGATATCGAAGGTTCGAACAGCAATGCCGCGATGGCTGCCTTCCTCGGAATACCGGTGATCCTGGTAATCAACTGCCGCGGGATGACAAGGGGTATTGCTCCTCTCTTGCTGGGTTATCAGGCCTTCGACCCGGAAATCGATATAGCAGGCGTTATCCTGAATCAGGTTGGCGGGGCCAGGCACCAAGCGAAACTGATTCAGGTGGTCGAGCACTATACCGATATCCCGGTACTCGGTACGATCCAGGCGGACAATCGGCTGCAGATCGACGAGCGACATCTGGGATTGATTCCAAGCAATGAAAGTGAGCAATCGGAACAGATTATCCAGTTGCTGGCTGACAGCGTCGAGCAGCATATCGATATTGATAAAGTGATTGAAATCGCTGCGAAAGCCTCGCCGCCTCCAGCCATTACCACAAGATCTTCCTCCTATTTCATGCCGCGAAATCGACTTAGAATCGCTATCGCTCGCGATCGGGCGTTCGGATTCTACTACCCAGACGACTTGGACAGATTTCGTGCATTGGGTGTGGAATTGCTCGAAATTGACACCTTGAACGACAAGGAACTGCCTGAAATTGATGGTCTTTTTCTAGGCGGGGGCTTCCCGGAAATGGCCATGGAGGCACTGCAGGCAAACCGTGCCATGCAGGATGCGATTAGAGCCTACGTGGAGCAGGGGGGGCCGGTCTACGCCGAGTGCGGTGGTTTGATTTATCTGACCCGGAGCCTTACCTGGGGCGCCAAAAAATGTAGAATGGTCGGTGTGATACCGGCGGACACCCGGATGCATGAGAAACCCCAGGGCAGGGGATATGTGCGGCTGCGCGACACCGACAGGGGGCCATGGCCCAAACTGAGTGATGAGCCGGCTCAGCGGCTGATCCACGCCCATGAGTTTCACTACTCATCGCTGGAGTCACTTGAGTGCGAAGAAACAGACTTCGTCTATCGTGTAGAGCGCGGGTTCGGCATCAATGGGGAATTTGACGGTTATACCTATAAGAACATGTTGGCAAGCTATACCCATATGAGAAACGCGGGCGGTAATGACTGGGTTGAGCGCTTCGTGGCACTTGTGGATGGATGTAAAGCCGATGTACGTAGATAGCTGGGAAAAACGACGGTAACTGCACTAGTTAACAGGTGACAGATGTTTAAGATTACACCTCGAGCAGCGCAACAGATTCAGCAGGCAGCCAAGATGGGTGGTACCGAAGGCATGGCCTTGCGTTTTGCCGCACAAAAGAAAGAGGACGGCTCATTTGACTATCTGATGGGATTTGATGATGCCAAGGATGATGATATCCAGTTCGATTCTGAAGGCATTAGCATAATCATGGAGCCTGAATATTTCTCCCTGTTGGACGAGACAACCATGGATTTCGCGGAACTGGATGACGGTGAAAGCCAGTTCATTTTCATCAATCCCAAAGATAGCAACTACACCCCTCCCAAAGAGCCGGTTCAATAGATAGACTCAGCGTGACACTAACCGGTACGAGACTCCTGTTCGCATTGAAAGAGCCGGGATTCGCTGGCTGACATGGATCTGACCAGTGAAGATGCGCTGCGTCTGAATGTATTGCTGGCGAATAAACCGCAGGCGATACGTATCGACGAATCCAGCATGACCCTCTACGGCTTGTCCGAAAAAGGCGAATCCAAAATAACCCTCAAGCCAAATTGTCGCGACGACCTCTATCTGCGTCGGGTGCGTGAAGTCCTTTCCGGCCATGTACAGGGCTCACCGGGTGGCTATCCGGTCTATCTCAAGCGTTGGAGTCGCATGGGACAGACCCGGGATGAGAACCTGGAGCAGCTGCTGCTGTTGGGCGAACCCGAAGCGGTGGTGGCCTTTACCTGTGCCAAGGGTATCACCGATGAGTTGGCCAGGCGTGCCTGGTGGATCAGCGAGGATCCCGATAATGCGCGTCGAATGTTGAACAATCCTCAGGTCGTGAACGGCAGCATGGGTCCTGTACTGGCCAAGTTTCTGGTCGATTATTTGCCGTTTGAGACGGAACCGATGGTAATCATCGAAAGCCTGCGTCTGGTATTGCAGCCTGGATTGATCGGAGCAGAGGAGAGGGCCGGTCTCTGGCGACGCAGCCAACGCAGGCCGACCTACTATCTCGGCTTTCTTGCCTCGTTGCCGGACGATCTGCCGCTGCAGTCCACCGCCTGGCCGTTGACCGATCAAGAGTCAATTGCACTGGCTTTATTGTCAGAACAGGATAATCCATTCGCCGAACAGCTGTTGCGGATTCATTCGGCGGCGGGACAGGGATACATCGCCACCCTGTTGCAGGTCATGGAGAAGCCGGCCAATCAGGATGTGGTGACCACGCTGTTGGATGTGGTGCGCGATTATCTACACTCCCTGCGGCCGAGTGGTGACCCCGATTTGACCCTGGAGGCCCTGCAACGGGAAGCGGATGGCCTTAACAGCGAGCCGTTTCTGGCCTGTTGCGAGGCTGCCGGCCAACGAGAATCCGAGTTGCGTACCCTCTATCTGCTGTCCGGTCTGGGGTACGGGGTGGTGAGGCCGGTTTTACGCAATACGGATGCGATCGGATCGTTGATGCGCAAGAAACTGGAACCGGTATTTGAACCCTTGAAACGCTATCTCGGGTTTTTACAGGGTGCGTAGGGAGCGGCGCTATCGGTTAATTCCCCGTTGCCTGCCTTTATAGGCGGAGACTTGTTGAATGAGGGTTTGGAAAGGCAGGTTTTCCAGTTTGCCGTAGGCCGTGGTCGCCCGGTTGATCAGATCGAATACATCATCGATCAATTCCGGTATGGGTTGATCCGGATAGATTGCGGAGAACAGACCGCGCAACCCACCCACCTGAAGCCGCATCGCCTTGCCATGGGGGAGTACCGACCTGTCATCGTTGGACTTGAGCGCAAACCGGGCCTGGTGGCGGAGCTTGTCGAGCAGCTCCAAACACTGCTGCAGTGCTTCATCGGATACACAGTGGACGCCTTCACGCTCCGCGATGCAGAGCTTCTTCGATTGTGAACAGCCGCAATGCCGCGAGAGGATGCTTTTTTCATAAGCGCAGATACGCTCATTCATCTCCCGGTAGGTGCGACGAAAGGCATCCTGGTCCATCAGCTCGACTTACCCGTGAAACGGTGAATCATGCGACGATCCTTTTTATTTGGTCTTCCGTGGGCAATGCGCGGCGCCATCGATCGCTCCAGTCGCTGTGCCTCGACCAATCTCTCCCGTCGCTCGATACTCGCGGGGGGTTCGTCATAGAAACTGCGGGCCTCGGATGCCGGCCTCCTCTTGGTCGCCAGCACACGCACCGTGATCTCCCACTCCAAAGCACCCTTGTGGATACGCAGTTGCGACCCTGCCTTGATCTCTTTTCCGGGTTTGGTTCGCTGGCCGTTGAGATGTACCTTGCCGCCGCTGATGGCCTCGGCGGCGATCTGTCGGGTCTTGAAAAAGCGCGCCGCCCATAACCACTTGTCCAGGCGTACTTTTTCTTCTATTTGTTCAGTGGCTCGGTTCATTCCCCTGCTCTGCCCAGTAGGCGGTCGAGTTGACCCGACATCTCAAGCGAGGCGAGGTCGTCGTAGCCCCCCACATGATAGTCGTCGATGAATATCTGTGGCACGGTATGCCGGTTGCTGCGGCGCATCATTTCCTGCATCACCTCCTGATTGTGTTCGATGCGAATCTCCTCGAAGCTTACACCCTTGTTTTCAAGTAGGTGCTTGGCGCGGACGCAATAGGGGCAAATTGCGGTTGAATACATGACGACATTTGGCATAAAAGGGGGTTCCTCACCAATTTATTTCGAATTATAGTATATCTAACTATTTGTAAAAAAAGGAAATTAAGATTCCAATGCACTGTGTTCCAGGTTACCAGCCCTGTTCGATGAGCTAGGCTGCGGACATGGGCCGTTGCTATATTCTATTTTATCCTTATTAAGTTGGCAGACCAGTATAGCGTCACCCGGTGACAAGCCGATAGATCAAGTCGGGTATAGAACCTCGGTGCGATTTCTCGTGATGGCATCTCCTGGCTCCTGCGTGTTTTCCCGGCTATGTCAGAATTAGAGGACGTCCAACCAACTCCTTGAATTCTGGCAATTACTCAGTGTTTATCGTCATACAGACGAGGGGGAGAATGGGACTTGCTTTGCACGCTCCATAGATCAAGGTAGGAAATATGCGTACAAAAAATGCCAAAACCATCTATCTGAAGGACTATCGCCCACCGGACTATCTTGTGGATGATGTGGAGATGGTTTTTGAACTGCTGCCTGAGTCGACTCGGGTGACCAGCCGCTTGCGGATACGTAAGAATCCAGCCAGCGAAGCGGTCAAGCCACCGTTGATACTGGATGGCGAGGAGCTGGAGTTGCAGGTTATCGAGCTGGACCAACAATCCCTCGACAGGGATGCCTATGATTGTGATGAGAGATCATTGACCATCCATACGGTGCCGGATCGATTTACCCTGACCACCCAGGTCATCATCTATCCAGAGCGGAATACCGCACTGGAAGGGCTCTATCGCTCCGGCGGCCTCTACTGCACTCAGTGCGAGGCGGAGGGCTTCCGCCGGATCACCTACTATCTCGATCGTCCCGATGTGATGGCGCGGTTTACCACCACCATCATCGCCAGCAAGACAGAGTCTCCCGTGCTGCTTTCGAACGGGAACTGCATCGAAGAGAGGGAGCTGGAGGAGGGGCGCCATTTGGTGCGTTGGCAAGATCCCTTTCCAAAGCCCTGCTACCTGTTTGCCATGGTTGCGGGTGATTTGCTCTATCAACAGGATCGCTATTCCACCGGCTCAGGCAGGGAGGTCGAACTGAGGATCTATGTGGAACCGGAAAACATCGATCGATGCGATCATGCCATGAACTCATTGAAGCGGGCCATGGCCTGGGACGAGGAACAGTATGGTCGCGAGTACGACCTGGATATCTACATGATCGTCGCGGTCAACGATTTCAACATGGGTGCGATGGAGAACAAGGGACTCAATATCTTCAACTCCAAGTATGTGCTGGCCCGTGCCGATACCGCGACCGACAACGATTATCAAGGAATCGAGGGGGTCATCGCCCATGAGTATTTTCATAACTGGACGGGTAACCGGATTACCTGCCGCGATTGGTTTCAGCTCAGTCTCAAAGAGGGATTGACCGTTTTCCGTGATCAGGAGTTCTCCGCGGATATGGGTTCGCGCGGGGTCAAACGCATCGATGACGTGCGCCTGCTGCGCAGCCATCAATTCGCCGAGGATGCCGGTCCAATGGCGCATCCGGTGCGTCCCGACAGCTACATGGAGATCAACAATTTCTATACCGTGACGGTCTACGAAAAAGGGGCTGAAGTCGTGCGTATGCAGGCGAAACTGCTTGGTCCTGCCCGTTACAGGGAGGCGACGGATCTCTATTTCGAACGCCACGATGGCGAGGCTGTCACCACCGACGACTTCATTCAGTGCATGGAGGATGTCAGTGGACGCAATCTTTTGCAGTTTCGTCTTTGGTACAGTCAATCGGGCACCCCGGTGGTCGAGGTGGATGCCGAGTATGACGCCCGACAAGGCAGCTTCAGATTCGGTTTCCGTCAACATTGCCCGGATACCCCCGGACAGCAGCACAAAAGACCTTTCCATATTCCGATCGAGGTCGCGCTGTTGGACCGGCAAGGAGATGAACTCCCCCTGCAGTTGCAACATGAGTCGGAGCCGCAGGGAACAAGGCGTCTGCTGGAGCTGACCCAGGCTGAGCAGGATTTCACCTTTGTCGGCCTGGGAGAAAGGCCGGTACCCTCGCTGTTGCGGGGATTCTCGGCGCCAGTGAAGCTGCGCTACACGGCCAGCGACGAGGAGCTGATGTTTCTCATCGCCAGGGACAGCGATGCATTCAATCGCTGGGATGCCGCGCAGGCCCTTGCGCAGCGGACGCTGCTCAACCTGGTGGCCGACTATCGGGCGGGTAGATCCCTGGTACTGGCAGAAGGCCTGGCGCAGGCCTTCGAGTCGGCTTTGTCTGACGAATCTTCAGACAAGGCGCTGCTGAGCGAGGTGCTTAGGCTTCCCGGCGAGTCCACCTTGGGCGACCAGATGGAGGTTGTCGATGTCGATGGGATACACCATGTCAGGGAGTGGCTGAAACAGGCCTTGGCAAGCCGATTGCACCAGACCCTGTTAACGGTATATCAACGCAATGGCTCGCAATCACCCTATGACACAGCGCCCGCATCGATAGCCCGACGCAGGCTGAGAAATCTGGTACTCGACTATCTTATGCATCTGCCCGATGCGGAGATCCATAAACTCTGTTATGCGCAGTTTCAGCAGGCGGACAACATGACAGACGTGATGGCGGCACTCAGCTGCCTTGCCAATACCGACTGCCCAGAGCGGGAATTGGCCCTCGCCGCCTTTGAGAGACAATGGCGCGACGAATCCCTGGTTATGGATAAGTGGTTTTCAGTGCAGGCGAGTTCACGCCTCCCCGGGACCCTGAAGCGGGTAAAGGCGTTGATGAATCACCCCGCCTTTTCGCTGCGCAATCCGAACAAGGTACGAAGTCTTGTCGGTGTCTTTTGCGGGATCAATATCAACGAGTTTCATCGTGCTGACGGTTCCGGATACGCATTTCTCACCGATCAGGTGATAGCCCTCGACAGGCTGAATCCGCAGATTGCCGCGCGCATGATGCGTATCATGAGCCGCTGGCGTCGCTACGACGAACAGCGTCAGGCCTTGATGCGCGAACAGTTCGAGCGTGTCCTTTCGGCTTCCGATATCTCCAAGGATGTCTACGAGATCGCCAGTAAATCTCTGGCCGATGTTGATGGCAGTGAATGACATTGCTCATTGTCGCAGAGTAGCGGGAGGTGATAGGAAAAGGTTCTGACGCCGGTATTTGTAACATCGGTCGGGGTCAGTTACTCTCTTGACTTGTTAAATCTGAGGTTGCCAGATGGCACAACACCCAGTTACCTACATACTGCCCGATGAACTCGACCTCGAGGGGCTGAAAAAAATACTCTCTGAGTCAAATCGCCTCTCCGAGGACAGCCCGGTCAAGGTGAGGCAAACCTATTTCGATACGTATGATTGGCGGGTCTGGCAGGCGGGTGGCGAGCTGCTCCAGGAGCAGGGCGAAGAAAAAAGACTCTGCTGGGTGGACCGAAAAACCCATCGACAGTTTGCCTGCCAGCCGTCCGATTCACCCCCGGGATTTGCAGAGACTATTCCACAGGGTCAGCTAAAGGAGCGATTGACACCGGTATTGGAGATGCGGGTCCTGCTGCCCCTGGTGCATGTCAATCAACAACGCAACAGCCTACGGATTCTCGATTTTGAAGAGAAAACGGTTGCCAGGGTGGTATTGCAGAAGAATCAATTCAGCGCGGTCAAGGGAAAGAACAGAGGCGACCTGGAGGGACGCATCCTGTTGCTGCCGCTGAAGGGCTACGAAAGCGAGTTCCAAAAATTACAAAAACAGCTCGCCTCACTCAAGCTGCGGCAGTCGGAAAAGAGTCTCTATGAGGACGCGCTGCAGGGGATCGGCCGCAAACCGGGTGACTACAGTTCCAAGCTCAACTTCAGGCTCGACCCCGATGCCCCCGCCCATGTCACCGCGCGCCAGATCATGCTGAGTCTGCTCGATACCCTGGAGGCCAATATCGACGGCACCAGGGCGAACCTGGATAGCGAATTCCTCCACGACTTGCGGGTGGCGACCAGGCGTACGCGTTCGGCAATGAGCCAGATAAAGGGGGTTTTCGATCCCCGGCAGCTGGAGCCCTTCAAGCAGGGGTTCGGCTGGATAGGCCAAATCACCGGTGAGACAAGGGATCTCGACGTCTATCTGCTGAACTACGCCGACTACCGTGCGTCGCTGCCGAGGGCGATACAGGATGATCTCGAGCCCTTCCATAGCTTCCTCCTGCAGCACCATAAGACGGCGCAGGCGGAGTTGGTAAAGAAGATAAACTCACCACACTTCAGAAAGATGCTGAAGGGCTGGCGCAGTTGGCTGGAGCTCTCCGCCGAAAATAGTGATCAAGCGCCAAATGCACTACAGCCCACCGCCAAGCTGGCC
>NATV01000108.1 GCA_003094535.1 gamma proteobacterium symbiont of Ctena orbiculata
GCGCGACCGGAAGACGATAAAGATCAAGAAGCTCAACACCCCGAAACTGGTGGGAGTGAAGGACAATCCGGGGCTTGCCGACTATCCTGGATGAAAAAAGTCCGCAAATGAACGCAAATGTTATATAGGGTGCGGCTCGCCGCACCTTAAAAAAACCTTTCTTGGTTCCTCATTGCTAATGCTTGCATAATGGTGCGGCAAGCCGCACCCTACACATAATAAAAAATATTTGCGTTCATTTGCGGACTCATGGAATGTGGTTAAAGAGTTATTCAGCGGATTGGCGGTTGCGATAACCTTTATCGCCTTTTTTCCCTATATACGCGCCATCATTGCCGGGCGGACAAAGCCCCATGTCTTCTCCTGGATCATCTGGGGAACCACTACCTTCATCGTGTTTCTGGCGCAGCTGGAGGATGGCGGTGGGGTAGGGGCCTGGCCCATCGGTATATCCGGCCTGATCACGCTATTTATAGCCTTCCTGGCTTATCTAAAGAAATCGGACATCACCATTACAAGAGTTGATTGGTCCTTTTTTGTGGCGGCCATGGTATCCATACCTGTCTGGTACGTCACCTCGGATCCCACCTGGGCCGTCATCCTGTTGACCACCATCGATGTGATCGGTTTCGGTCCTACCATAAGAAAGGCGTTTGCACACCCCTATGATGAAGATGTAACCTTTTTCGCGCTCTTTGTGCTGCGCAATGTTTTGGTGATTGCGGCACTGGAGAATTATTCAATAGCGACGCTGCTCTTTCCTGCGGTGATTGCTGCCGTATGTCTCTTATTTATCATTATGATTATCCATCGAAGGGGTGCTTTTCGACAGGGTTGATGCGGTTTCGATTTCTCCATCAATTAAGCAAAATAGTCTAATCGGGACATTTGGATTAGTGAGGGTCTCCATCAGATCACCAGCGCCGGTTGATGGTGTACTCCCCCAATTGGCTTACAAATGGCAGCATCAGCATGCCCGGGAGCCGATCCACCTGTTGCGGATCGCGGAAATCATTTAGGCCGATCTCCATCTCCACATGGCCTTCGGGGGGTTGCGCCACATAAGTGCCGAAAAGACGATCCCACCAGGGCAGGTTGAAACCGAAGTTGGAGTTGGCCAGCGGGGCGTGCACCGAGTGGTGAACCCGGTGCATATCGGGGGTGACGACGAAGAGGCGCAACACCCGGTCGACCTTTTCCGGGATCGAGATATTGCCATGGTTGAACATCGCCGTGGCATTGAGCAGGACCTCGAAAATAACCACTGCCACCAGGGGGGGACCCAGGAGCACGATGGTGGCCATCTTGATCAGCATGGAGAGGATGATCTCAATGGTATGGAAGCGTGCGCCGGTGGTGACGTCGTAGTCGAGGTCGGCATGGTGGACCCGGTGCAGGCGCCAGAGCAGGGGAACGGCGTGAACCATGACATGCTGCAGATAGATGACGAAATCCATCGCCACTACGGCGATGACCGCTGCCAGCGGGAGTGGCAGTCTGTAGTAGTTGAGGAGTCCCCAACCCTGCTCCTGGGCAAGGGCCGCCACTCCCACCGCGGCGGCGGGGAACAGCAGACGCAGAACCAGGGTGTTGAGCGTGATAAGGCCGAGATTGTTAATCCAGCGCGCCCCCTTGGATAGAGAGAGCTGGCGACGGGGTAAGAAGATCTCCCACAGGGCTATGAAGGCGAAAACACCAAAAAAGAAGCTCAGGCGGATGGGGAGCTCGTTGCTCAGCACCCAGTCGTTCCAGTTCATGATCAACTATCCTCCAATGCCGTTTCTGCTATACTTCTGATTGATCATCTATAATTCAATAGATATCTTGAATAATTGAAGTTCATCGGGTCCAGTATGTCAAGCACGCATTTCAAACACGATCTCTTCAACGAGTTCGCCCGGGTCGCCAAGGCGATGAGCAACGGTTACCGCCTGGAACTGATGGAATTTCTCGCCCAGGGAGAGCGCAGCGTGGATGCCTTGGCCCAGGTATCCGGGTTGACAGTGGCGAATACCTCGCAGCATCTGCAGCAGCTCCGGCAGGCCGGCCTGGTGGTTAATCGCAAGGAGGGGCACAAGGTCTTTTACCGTTTGAGTGGGTTGGATGTCTCATCCCTGCTCGCTTCACTGCGGGAAGTGGCTGAACGGCGCCTGGCGGAAGTGGACCGTCTTGTTGATGACTATCTCAAGGTCAAGGATGGCCTGGAGCCCATACCGGCCAGTGAACTGCTCGAGCGTGCGAAACAGGGCCTGGTGACCGTGCTCGATGTCCGTCCCAGGGAGGAGTTTGAAGCGGGGCATCTGCCCGGTGCCATCAACATCCCGGTCAATGAACTGGAGATGCACCTTGATAGCCTGGATCCGGAATGTGAGATAGTCGCCTACTGCCGCGGTCCCCATTGTGTGCTGGCCTTCGATGCCGTGGCCAAATTGAGACGGATAGGCCTGACCGCCCACCGTTTGCAGGGCGGGCTTCCGGAGTGGAGGTTGGAGGGTTTCCCGGTTGAGAGATGAATCGGCAGTGGTTGGAACAAGCAGTACGAACCGGATCTTTCATTATTGATAATTAAAGACTGTACATTCCGTCGAGATTCGCTGCCCCCTGTCTGTAGTTGCCCAAACAACCGCAGCCCCCATTGCAATCACGCCTTACTCTTCATGGGGTTGCTTTTACTTATCCAGACCTTGCCGGTATAGGTATTCTTGACGATTTCAAGATCAAGCTCCAACAGTACCGAGCCCTGGGAATGCTCCCGATTGGCACGGCTATGTATGTCTACAGAGTCTGTGAAAATGTCGTTTAGCAGCGTGTAGTTGTTTCCCTGTTGTGCAGGTTCAAATATCCAGCATTCTGTACAGTTTTCGATCATATCTTGCTGCCATTTGTGATAGCTGGACGCTGGTCACAAGCTCGGCAACCATGCCGACCCAGTGTGTGTTGATGCCCTAGGCAGCGTGTGTTCTAAACTGGAAGAGCTGGGTTAACTACGAGGAACATTCGATGAACCATGCATTGGTGGTAGAGGAATATGGCGGCAGTGAGGTGCTGCAATGGCGGCAGCTTCCTCTGCAGGAACCGGCGCCGGGTGAGGTACGCATCCGACATAGCGCGGTGGGACTCAACTTCATCGATATCTATCACCGTACCGGTCTCTATCCGGCTGGCGATCTACCCTTCATTCCCGGTCTGGAAGCCGCCGGTGTGGTGGAAGCCGTCGCTGAGGGGGTTGCCGATTTTTCAACGGGCGATCGGGTTGCCTATGCTGGCGGTCCTATAGGCGCCTACGCCGAATCGCGCAATTTTCCTGCAGAACGGCTGATCAAGCTGCCAGAAGGGATCAGTGAGCGCCAGGCCGCAGCCATCATGCTCAAGGGCATGACCGCGGAATACCTGATTCGCCGCACCTACCCTGTAGCAGCGGGAGAGGCGATTCTGGTACATGCCGCGGCGGGGGGCGTGGGCCAGCTGCTCTGCCAATGGGCGGTGGCGCTCGGTGCCGAGGTAATCGCCACTGTCGGCAGCGAGGAAAAGGCGGTGGCAGT
>NATV01000109.1 GCA_003094535.1 gamma proteobacterium symbiont of Ctena orbiculata
CATGGTCCGGCGATTCGTCATGCCCTGCTGCTTCTGCTCTCCGAGCAGGATGGGAGGGATATCAAAACATCCACTGGCAAAGAGGGGCTACGCAAAAAGGCGCTCTCCACCATTGGCGACCTGATGCAGGAACTGAGTGGTAAAAATGAACTGAAGGCCCTCTTTTTCACCACCTTTTTGGTTCAATGAGCCGACTTGGGCAGGCGGATATCGAGATAGTCCCGCAGACGATCCCCAAGCAGGTTGAGCGACAACACCACCAGCATAATGGTCACACCGGGCGCCAGCACCATATGCGGCGCCATCAGCATGTAGCCGGCGCCGTCGCGAATCATGCTCCCCCAGGATGCCTGGGGCGACTGAATCCCCAATCCCAGAAACGAGAGTCCCGCCTCGGCGATCACCATCCCGGCCATGCCGAAGGTTGCCTCGACGATCAAGGGAGCCATTAACAGCGGCAACAGGTGTTTTGTCAGAATCGTCAACCGTGAACTGCCCAGGGCTACAGCCGCCATGACATGGTCTCGTCGCTTCAACGACAACACTTGGCCACGGGCGAGGCGCGCATAGCCGACCCAACCCACCACTGACAGCGCGATTATCAAATTGTCAATTCCCGGACCCATGACACCGGCCAAGGCGATTGCCAGCAAGATGCCCGGGAAGGCAAGAAAGATATCGATCACCCTGACCAGCAGCAGATCGAGCCAGCCGCCGTGATAGCCGGCCAGCAGACCGATCAGGCTGCCTACCAGGGCGGAGAAGCCGACCACGCCAACCGCGACAATGAAGGAGGTCTGCGCCCCCGCCACCAGGCGCAGGAGGATGGACCGTCCGAGATCGTCGTAGCCCAACAGGGCGGCGGGACCGGGCGGCTGAAGAATTTTTTCGAGATCGATGACATTTCCCGCCTCGCTGAACCAGGGGCCGATTAATGCAGCCATACCCCAGAGAGCGATCAGCAGATAGGGGATCCAGCGTCGAATCATCGCCGACCACCGCCGTGTATCCGGGGATCGACCAGGCCATAGACCAGATCCGTCAGGGTATTGACCAAGACATAGGCAAGGCTGATGAAGAGCACGCAACCCTGCACCACCGGGTAGTCCCGCTTCTGGATCGATTCAATCATCAGGGAGCCGATACCGGGCCAGTCGAACACCACCTCGGTCACTACGGCACCTCCCAGCAACGCCCCCAGCTGCAAACCGACCAGGGTGATCACCGGCAACCATGCGTTGCCCATGGCGTGGCGCCATACAACCCGTCTCTCATCCAGCCCCTTGGCCCTTGCGGTGCGTACGAAATCCTCGTCCAGCACCTCCAATAGGCTGCTGCGAACCATTCTCGCGAGGATGGCGGCAAAGGACATGCCCAGGGTCACTGCGGGCAGAATAAGACTGCTCATACCCTCCCTGCCGCTAACCGGCGTCCAGCCCAGCCAAAGTGAAAAGCAGAGGATCAGCATCGGGCCCAGCCAGAAATTGGGGATCGACATACCCAGCATGGAGAAACCCATGGCGCCCCAATCCGCCACGCGACCCCGGTTGACAGCGGCGAAAATTCCCAGTGGAATCGCGATCAGCAGAGTGATGACCAGGGCGGCAAAGGCCAGCTCCAGGGTTGCGGGGATGCGCTCGGCAAGCAGCTCGGCCACGGCCTGTTTGGCATGCAGCGAGCGTCCTAGATCCAATACAGCGACGCCCCTCAGGTATTCCGCCAATTGAACCGCCAGCGGGCGGTCAAGCCCCAGACTGCTGCGCAAGGCCTCACGGTCCGCCGGCATCGCCGATTCACCCAGCATCACGTCCACCGGATCCCCGGGGACCAGGTGGATCAGCATGAAGACCAGGCAGACGACGCCGACAATGACAACTACGGCGCTCAATAGGCGGGAAAAGAGGAAACTACCCACTATTCGACAATCTCCACCTGGGTGCCATTCTCAACCCGCTCGAAAAGATCGATCAGATCCCGGTTGCGCATCCGGATGCAGCCATGAGAGGCGGCACTCCCCATCGGTTCAGAATCCGGAGTGCCATGGATGTAGATAAAGCGGCGCAGGCTATCCACCTCTCCTCCTCTGTTTCTGCCCTTTTCGATGCCGGTCAGCCAGAGAATTCGGGTCAGGATCCAATCCCGCTGCGGCGCGGAGGTCGCGAGCCGGCGGCTAAAGCGCTCACCGGTGGGACGGCGCGCGACGAATACCGTGTTCTCCTCGCACCCCTCGCCTATTTTCAACCGGATCCGGTGTTTTCCCCTTGGGGTGCATTCGCTTCCACAGATCTCCCCAGGTCCGTTTGCCGCGGTGGAGACCGGGTAGGACTTTACCGTTCGCCCCTCCTCATGACAGAGCAGGCGTTGTTTCGACAACTCAATACGCAACTGCAATTTGGCCATCTCTTGTCCCCTGTAGCTGCCGAACTCTTACCTGTTCCAGACCATCGTAGTTGCCATCCCGCATCAGTCGATAACCGCTGATCCTGGGGCTCGACGCCACTACCTGCCCCTCATACCAGAGGGGCAAATAGGGCAGATCCGCATGCAGTTGTTGCTGTATCCGATGATAGAGCTGCGCTTGCTGCTCAAGTGAATCGGCTGCTTCAAGTTGTTGCAACAACCGATCGACAGCTTCGCTGGCATAACGTCCCCGGTTGGCGCCGGACGGCGGTAGCGAGTCGCTGGCGAAGACATAGTTGAATATATCGGGTGTGCGTATACCCACCCAGCTCAGGCTGTAGAGTTGAAAGTTGCCCGCCTTGATATCGCCAAAAAAAGTGCCCCAGTCATAACTGCGCAGTTCAACCTCAATACCCACTGCCTTGAGCTGACTCTGGATCACGGTGGCAAGCCGAATCCGAAACGGATCGCTGGAGGTCTTGTAGACCAGGCGCAACGGATTGGCGGCGCTGTATCCTGCTTCTCGCAACAGCGAGCTCGCCCTTTCCGGGTCGTAGGCATAGGCCTTCAAGGTATCTGCCCCCGCCCAATGCTCGGGCGGCAGGAGGGCCTCAGCCCTGCGCGCCGAACCCTGCATCAGGTGCCGGATGATGGCCCGGCGGTCGATGGCATGGGCGATTGCCCTACGCAGCCTCGGATCAGCTGTGTGGGGATCCCGGAGATTGAAGCCGATATAGGTAAAATTGCTGCCGTCGCGACGCTCGATCCCGATACCCGGTTGCGCTTGGAGATAGTCGATCAGTTCAGGTGAGATATCGTTCTGCAACATATCGATCTCCCCACGCAGCAGCTTCAACACCCTGACCGTGGGATTTTTCACCTCCACGAACTCGAACCGCCGATTGTCCTCCCTTCTCTTCAGTCCCAGCCTTCCAGGCAGCGGCCAGGTATCGAAGGAGAAAGGGCCGCTGCCCACTGGGTTGCGGGCAAAGTCGTGATCGCTGTTGATCAGATCCGCGGGCAGGATATCCAGGGTCAGGTAGGCGGGAAACAAGGGATCTGCACGGGAAAGCATAAAATCGATGGTCAGGTCATCCACCTTGACGATCTCTTCGATCATTATGATTCCGGAGCGTCGCGGCGAGGCATTGTTCCGATCCAGTACATAACGATAGGTTGCGATGACATCGTCCGCATCCAGCCTTTGACCCGGGAAGAAACGGCCAGCTCTTTGATTGAGGCGAACGCGGTAGTGGCGCGGCGACAGGCGTTGCCAATCGGCGATAGCGGGAATCGGCATGCTCCGCTCGTCGAATGCCACCAGGCGCTGATAGAGGAGTCTGTTGATGCGCTCCGATGTGGCATCGGTGGCATAGCGGGGATCTAGGGTAATAGGTGCCGACGCCAGACCCATGCGAATCGAATCCTCCTCACGTGCCGAGGTGCAGGCAAGGCTGAAGAGCGTGACACAGAGCAGGAGTATCGACAGGCGCCATCCCACGACAGGTTTCCCTACCAGTCGCAATAGGGATGAGAAACCAGACTCGCGTTGTAATAGCGGCTGTCCGAGGAGACCTCCTCGCCCGCCCACTCGGGCATAAGGAAACCTTCATCCTCCGAACTCAGCTCCACCTCGGCGATAACCAGGCCGCGATTGGCGCCGTCGAAGACATCGAGATCCCAGATATGATTGCCGCACCTGACCTGATAGCGCACCTTTTCGATCAATGCTCCCGCTATGTGATTGTCCAGCAGTTCCTGCGCTTCCTGGAGCGGAATGGAGTACTCATACTCGCTTCTGCTGATTCCCTTGCTCCTCCCTTTGATGGTCAGCCTGGCCTCGCTGCCTGACACCCGCACACGTACAGTGGCATTGGGTTGGCTGGCCAGATAGCCCTGTCTCATGGCCGATTCCTTGATGACGTTGTCACGCCACTTATCATTGATTACCAGGTACTTACGCTCAATTTCTAATGCCATACTTTATTTACCTGCATGCAACCGACGCGAGGATCAACGCCGCTCGAACAGCGCGATGGACTCCACATGCGCCGTGTGCGGGAACATATCCATGACACCTGCACTGAGCAGGCGATAGCCCTCTTCATGCACCAGTATACCGGCATCCCGCGCCAGGGTTCCTGGATAGCAGGAGACATAGACGATACGCGCTGCGCCCAATTTGGGCAGATGCTCCAGTACCTCCTGGGCGCCACTCCTGGGCGGATCAAGCAATACCTTGTTGAAGCGATGCATGAGCCAGGGTTCATTCTCCAAGCTTTCATAGAGATTGGCAGTATAGAACGCCACATTTTCGATTGCGTTGTCTATCGCATTCTCCCTGGCGCGGGCAACCAGTCCGCCATCACCTTCAACCCCCGTGACATGATCCGCGGTCCGTGCCAACGGTAGGGTGAAATTGCCCAACCCGCAAAACAGATCCAGTACCCTGTCGTCCGCCTCCAATTCAAGCAGCGAGATCGCCCGGCTGATCATCCTTCGATTGATATCGCTGTTGACCTGGGTAAAGTCGCTGGGCAGAAAAGAGAGTTGGAGATCGAAGACCGGCAGTGAATAATTGAGGGGTGTGGCTTCGAAATCCAACGGGCGGATAGTTTCGGGGCCGCCTTGCTGAAGGTAGATGGCCAACTTATGCTGCGGACCGAATATGGCAAGCTTCCGCAGGTCTTCCTCCGAGGGAGGGGAGAGCATGCGGAAGATCAGAATGCAGTCGTCATCACCCATCGCCATCTCGATCTGCGGAATTTGATCGCGGATCGAAAGCTGATCGATCAGTGCGCTCAACTCCGGCAACAGATCGCCGACCCTGGGATGCAGTATATGACACCGATCGATAGCGGCAACGAACGAGGAACCCCGTTCACGGAAGCCGACCAGTGTCCCACCCTTCTTCGGTACATAGCGCACGCCGAGCCGGGCTTTGCGTCGATAGCCCCAGACCGACTCACCCACAAGGGGGCTGAGAATCTCATCGGGGATCACCTTGCCTATGTGTTTCAAGGCATCCAGCATTGCCTGTTGCTTGCCAGCAACCTGTGCCTCCGGTTTTTGATGCTGCAGGCTGCAGCCACCGCAAATGCCGAATTGACTGCAGCGCGGCTCGGTCCGTTGCGCTGACGGCTCAAGCACCTCGACCACCCTGCCCTCATCATACCGGCGTCTGCGGCCAGTATAGATGAAACGCACCCGTTCACCTGGCAGTGATCCATACACGAAGGTCGCCTTGCCATCGATATGGGCCACACCCTTGCCGTCATGGGTCAGGGATTCAATTTCCGCCTCAACCGGCTCCGCAGGGAGCGGCTTGCGCTTGCGTCTGCGCCCCATATCAAGCGGCAGGGAAGACGTCGGTGGAGAGGTAGCGGTCGCCCCTGTCGCAGATGATGCAGACAATGACGGCATCTTCAACCCTGTTCGACAGCCTCAATGCCGCGGCCACCGCACCCCCGGAGGAGATGCCGGCAAATATCCCCTCTCTGGCAGCCAGCTGCCGAGTGGTCTCTTCCGCTTCCTCCTGAGAGATATCGATAATACGATCGACCCTGGACGGGTCGTAGATTTTCGGTAGATAGGCCTCAGGCCAACGTCGAATACCGGGAATACTCGAACCCTCCATCGGTTGCACACCGACAATCTCGATCTGTGGATTCTGCCTTTTCAGATAGCTGGAAGTACCCATGATGGTGCCTGTGGTGCCCATGGCGCTGACAAAGTGCGTCACTTCGCCATCGGTATCCCGCCAGATCTCCGGCCCGGTACCTTCGATATGGGCCTGAGGGTTATCCGGATTGGAAAATTGATCCAGTATCAATCCCCTGCCGGATGCCTCCAGCTCCCTCGCCTTGTCGATGGCAGCCTCCATACTTCCCTCTTTCGGAGTCAACAGCAGTTCGGCTCCGAACGCCTTCATCACTGCCCGCCGCTCAAGGCTCATATTCTCCGGCATCACCAGTATCAGGCGATAACCCTTGATCGCGGCCGCCATAGCCAGCGCTATACCGGTATTACCGCTGGTTGCCTCGATCAGGGTGTCACCTGGCCCTATCGTACCTCGGGTTTCGGCGTGGCTGATCATGCTGACGGCTGCCCTGTCCTTTACCGATCCGGCAGGATTGTTTCCCTCCAGCTTTACCAGCAGGGTATTGCTGCTGTCGCCGGGCAGACGCTGAAGCCTGACCAACGGTGTATTGCCGACGAAATCTTCAATGGATTTGTATTTCATGGAGGGAATTTTACCCTGATTTTTCAAAGGATCGCAGCACTGAATTATCCGGCCCGAAAATGACTCAACCTGGATTGCTGATTGAAATGGACATGTAGGAATCCATCGAATCTATATACCGAACCGGTATAGGGATTTTTCCAGTGAATCCAGTAATTTTAACTTCGTTCACCCATTCAACCCCCTGCCGGGGGTAAAAAGATGGACTTGATGTTCTATTATTATGGGAACTCCGGTACATAGTCAGCTAACCCAATAGTCAGAGAGACTCGCCTAGCGGACTGTTAAACGTTCTGATCGAACCCCCAGGTTTTATCGGGACTTACCCAAATAAAAAACACAGGAGACATCGGCATGCAAACGGTCAACCAGCTTTTACAGCGCAAGGGATTTGATGTTGCAACCATCAATTCCAAGGCATCGGTTTTCGAGGCCTTGGAGTTAATGGCTGATAAGGGCATCGGTTCACTTGTTGTTATGGAGGAGAACAGTATCGCCGGACTCTTTTCCGAACGCGACTATGCACGCAATATCATTCTCAAGGGCCGCACTTCCAAGGATACACGGGTCGAGGAGATCATGACCAGTCAGGTTATCGTGGTCAGACCGGATCAGACCATGGAGGAATGCATGGCGATCATGACAGACAAACGCGTTCGCCACCTACCTGTGATGCGTAACAATGAACTGGTTGGAATCATCTCCATCGGTGATCTCGTAAAGGCAATCATTGAGGAGCAGCAGTTTGTCATAGACCAGTTGGTCAGCTATATAAACGGCTGATTATATAGATCCCGAATTCCGCGGAATACAGGAGGTGCGCAGAATCTGAGACTGGCTGATAACACATTATTTTCGATTACTGCGATCCCCCTTTACGACATAGCGCCTTCATATCCCTGACCGCACGGTCAAGACCGGAGAAAAGCGCACGGCAAATTATAGCGTGTCCTATATTCAGTTCCCTGATCCCCGCGATGGCTACTATCTCCTTGACGTTGTGGTAATCGAGACCATGCCCCGCGTTGACTCGCAGTCCGAGGCTGTTGCCATAGTCGACAGCATTGATGATACGTTCCAGCTCAGTGCGTCCGGCCCGTTCCGATGTTGCATCCGCATAGCGGCCGGTATGAATTTCAACGACAGGCGCACCTGTCTCTTTTGCGGCCTCCAACTGTTTGCTGTCCGCATCGATAAAGAGTGAAACACGAATGCCGGCATCGATAAGTTCACTGCAGTAATCGGTCATATAATCCAGATTCGCCGCCACATCCAGCCCACCCTCGGTTGTCAGCTCTTCACGTTTCTCCGGCACCAGGCAGCAATCGCGGGGTCTGAAGCGTGTCGCGATGGCCGCCATCTCCGAAGTTGCCGCCATCTCCAGATTCATTCGTGTCTGCAGCATGCCGCTCAAGATCTCAACATCCCTGTCTTGGATGTGCCTGCGATCCTCCCTTAAATGCAGGGTGATGGCATCTGCACCTGCCTGTTCAGCGACCAAGGCCGCCTGAACCGGATCCGGATATCGGGTTCCCCGCGCCTGGCGCAAGGTGGCAACGTGATCGATATTGACACCAAGTAAAATCTCGTTTTCGTCCATCTTTTTGAAAGCCTAGAAAATGTGTTTTGAAATACTCAACAGTGATATTCAATTAACCGCAAAGGAACGCTAATCACCGCGATTTTACGCGAATTGTCAATGATGAGCATAGAATTGACAAACAAATCACAACCCGAAGGTTAACTGCACTCACCGCCCATGGAGAATACCCAAGAATGCGGATTGATAGGGATTAGGTGGAAACTATGCACAGTTTCATACTTTTTTCCATTTGCGTTAGTTTGCGGTGATTTGTGGTCTATTCTTGCTAAGTATACTACCCACCTCATCAGTGGAAGAACCTCTAAAAATCTATTTCAAGGATTGGAAAAGCTCCCTGCTTTTCAGGGGTCTGTCGCCTAAATAGTAGCCGATTACCCTGCGCATCAGTCGCTTTGCCTCCAACTCGCTCCGCTCATCCAGTCTCTCGCATCGATGCAGGCTGAGCAGTGTTCGTCCATGAATTCTCTCTCCGGATCCACCGCCAGGCACTCTCACAGGACCTTGTTCAAGGCGGTATTCATAAACCCGATCCGCCTCTATCCTTTCATTCGTATCCGCTGTGCGATCCAGTAACAATCCATAGCCCAATTCCCTCATCAGCGAGATCTCGAATTCCCTCAGGCACTGGCCTGCGGATTCACCGCTGGCAAGTCTGATCAAGGTATGTTGATAGTGTACGTAGAGTGCTGGATAGGGATCCCCACGTTGCAGCAGACGCATCAACAGCTCATTCAGGTAGATACCGCAATAGATCGTCTCTCCTTGAAGGCGGTAGGGACGGCCATCCGGCTCCACCCCGGTGAGACTCTTAACCTCACCCCTGCCGCCGAGGCTGAGCGCCAGTGGGGAGAAAGGCTGTAACAGCAGGGCGCGCGAAGAGCGACCGGATTTGGCACCTCGCGCTATCGCCGGCAGCCTGCCCTGGTTGGCCAGAAAAAGCTCCAACAACAGGCTGCTGTTGCGGTAGTCACGCCGATGTATGACAAATGCCGGTATCAGTTCCTGCATCAATTCTCTACTGAGTCTCTCCGTATCCCAAACGGACCAAAGCAGCCTCATCGCTGGACCAGCTCTTTTTCACCTTCACCCACAGCTCCAAGTGCACCTTGCATTCAAAAAACTGCTGCATCGCCTTGCGCGCCTGGGTCGCCACCTCCTTCAGCGCCAGCCCATCTTTACCGATCAGGATTCCCTTTTGTCCAGTCTTTTCAACCCAGATGACGGCATTGATTCGATAGAGCCCCGACAGTTCTTCAAAACGTTCTATTTCGATTGATACCGCATAGGGCAGTTCCTTCGCGTATCGCCTGGTGATCTGCTCGCGGATCAGCTCCGCGGCAAAAAACTTTTCAGGTCTATCCGTGAGTTGATCCTCCGGATAGAAGTTTTCGCCTACAGGCAGCGCGCTTAGCACCAGTTCCTCAAGGATCTCCAGATTTTTACCGCTTTTAGCGGAGAGCGGGACGATCTCGACAAAGGAGTGGCGCTTTGCCATTTCTGACAGGTAGGGCAGCAGCTTTTCTTTCTGTATGACTCGATCCACCTTGTTGACCACAAGTATGACCGGGGTTTCGATCTGTTTGATCAGCTGCAAAACCTTTTCATCCTCGCGGGTCCAGCCCAATGCCTCAACCACAAAGATCAGCAGATCGACATCCGCCAGGGCACTCTTGGCGGTACGATTGAGATAGCGGTTCATGGCATTGTCGCTGCGCTCATGGATCCCCGGCGTATCCACATAGATCACCTGTCCCGAACTGAGAGTATTGATGCCGAGAATGGTATGACGCGTTGTCTGTGCCTTGTGCGAAGTAATCGCAAGCCTTACACCCAGGAGTCGGTTTAGCAGCGTCGACTTGCCTACGTTGGGGCGGCCGACGATCGCAGCATAGCCGCAGTGGTTATTGTCGCTCATTGTTCAGCAGCGCCAGCATTCTCGATGCGGCATCCTGTTCAGCCTTTCTCCTGCTCGCACCCTGTCCGGTTGTGGATTTGTCCAAAGCGGAAACTATGCAGGTCACGGTAAAGAGCTGATTGTGCGGATCGCCATTGATGCTCACTATCTCATAACCGGGTAGATCTATCTTGTTCGCCTGCAAATGCTCCTGCAACTCGGTCTTGGGATCCTTGCGGTGGCGATCCAGGCTCATCGTCGTCAATCGTGGCAGGAATATAGCCTGTATGACGTCGCGACAGACTCCATAGCCACCATCGAGGTAGATCGAAGCGAAGATCGCCTCAATGCCGTCGGCCAGGATAGAGTCCCTGCTTTGACCGCCGCTGCGCAACTCACCCTGACCCAAGCGGAGATAGTCGCCCACGTTGAATTCGCGCGCGACTTCGGCCAGCGTATCGCGCTTAACCAGACTGGAACGCAAACGACTGAGTTGCCCCTCGCTTGCCTTGGGGAAGTGTTTGAACAGCTCATCAGCGATGACAAATCCCAAAATGGCGTCACCGAGGTATTCCAGACGTTCATTGTTTTTTCCACCGGCACTGCGGTGAGTCAGTGCCTGTTCAATCAGCTGCGGATCCGCAAAGCTGTAACCCAGTTCACGACACAGCTTATTGATATCGGCTTTCAATTGGCGGTTAACTCGATGCTTTCATCAAAAGTCATAACCAAAGAAATATTATAAACAATGGGTCTGGTTTCCACATAGGCGACATTGATCGTCGTCACCTTACCGCTGCGTTGAATCTTGATATGGTCCCGGTTTACATGGCGGATGTTGTTTACATACAGCCTCTTGGTGATCATCTCACGAATCTCTTTTTTCGATTTTCGCGCGGTCAGCGGATCTTCCTTTACCGTATTCAGCATTGACACAACCGCATAATGATCGATATAGACAGGTGTGATCTTGATGCCGACATAAACCAGAAAACCCACCATGATGAAGATTATTAACCAACTGATAGTTGTGAGGCCTTTTTGTTTCTTCAGTGATTGCATACGACAAACCTCGATTATAAATTAATCTTATGAACAGATAGCCGATAAACAGTGATTCAGCAAGCTGCCATGCACCAAAATGTCTATTCGATTCCCTTTCCAAGACGCTCCCATGCTATCGGCGGGAAAGCGTCAATTTCAGAATCCCAATTCATCCAAATACCGAAGGCCTTGCCAACAAGGTTCTCGTCGGGAACCAGGCCCCAACAGCGGCTGTCGTTGCTGTTGTCCCGATTATCCCCCATCACAAAATAGTGCCCTTGCGGAATCGTGATCGGACCCTGGCTCAATACCCGGCAGCCAGTGGGCAGGTCCGGCGCGAGGGGATTAATCAGCACTGAATGTTCAATGCCATCCAGGTTTTCAGCGGCCATGATGGCGCCGGTCATGCGCACACCGCTGCCAACCCCGGTGTAGCGGCCGAGGGGTGTTTGCGGCATAGCCTCGCCATTTACATAAAGGGTCTTATTGCGGTAGTAGACCGTATCGCCAGGCACCGCGACCACGCGCTTGATGTAATCCACCCAAGGTTGCTTCGGATAACGGAAAACCACGGGATCGCCGCGTTGCGGATCACCCAGCTCAATGACTTTCTTATTGAGCACGGGCAGCCGTATGCCATAGCTGAATTTGTTCACCAGAATGAAATCCCCAACCAGCAGCGTCGGCATCATGGAACCCGAAGGTATGCGAAAGGGCTCCACCAGAAAGGAGCGAAGTATCAACACGGCGAATATCACCGGAAAAAACGACCGTGAATATTCAACGATCAGCGGTTCCTTTGCTGCCGTAGACACCTCTTCCGCGTCGACACCTTGTTCAGTTGCCACCTGACGCCGCTTCGGCGCCAGGAAGATGCTGTCCAACAGCCAAATGCCGCCTGTCAGGGCGCTGGCGACTACAAGAAAAGTAGGAAAATCAAAATTCATCTGTTTCTTCTTCCTCTCCCGGAGAACTAATTATCCTTACCCACTTGCAGCACGGCAAGAAATGCATCCTGTGGGATTTCGACTTTACCAACCTGCTTCATGCGCTTTTTACCTGCTTTCTGCTTTTCCAGTAGCTTGCGCTTACGGGTAATATCGCCGCCATAGCATTTGGCCGTGACATTCTTTCTCAATGCCTTTACCGTTGTGCGCGCGATGATCTTATTGCCGATAGCCGCCTGGATGGCTACTTCAAACATCTGTCGTGGGATGATCTCCTTCATCTTGGAGGTCAACTCGCGTCCCCGGCTTTGCGCCTGATCCTTATGTACGATCAATGAAAGGGCGTCCACCCTCTCTCCGTTGATCAGGACATCAAGCTTTACCAGCGGGGCTGCCTGGAAATGGGTGAACTCATACTCAAACGAAGCGTAACCCCGGCTTACCGACTTCAACCGATCAAAGAAATCGAGCACAACTTCATTCATCGGCAATTCAAAGCTCAACTGAACCTGGCCGGCAAGGTACTGCATATTTTTCTGTACGCCACGTTTTTCTATGCAAAGCGTGATCACATTACCCAGATAGTCCTGGGGAACCAGTATGGTGGCAACGATTACCGGTTCGCGTACCTCGGCTATCTGGCTGGGATCGGGTAGCGCGGCGGGATTCTCGATATGAATCAGCTCACCGTTGTTCAGCAATACCTGGTAGACCACCGAGGGCGCGGTGGTGATCAAATCGAGATCGTACTCGCGCTCCAGGCGTTCCTGGACGATCTCCATGTGCAGCATACCGAGGAATCCGCAGCGGAAGCCAAATCCCAACGCCTGCGAGGTTTCCGGCTCGTAGTGCAGCGCAGCATCATTGAGACGCAGTTTCTGCAGCGCATCCCTCAGATCCTCGTAATCATCGGAACTCACGGGATAGAGTCCGGAGAACACCCTAGGGCGCATCTCCTCAAAACCGGGCAGAGGTTCTTCCGCCTGACGATTCTCGAGGGTGATGGTGTCGCCAACGGGGGCGCCGTCGATCTCCTTGATGCCCGCGATGAGGTAACCGACCTCCCCGGTCGTCAGCTGCGGCTTGTCCAGCTGTTTCGGTGTGAACACCCCGACCTTCTCGACCTGATAGACGCGCCCCGTGGACATGATGCGCATCTTGTCCTTTGGTTTGATGGAACCATTCACCACCCGAATCAGGGAGATTACACCGACATAGGAGTCAAACCATGAGTCGATAATCAGTGCTTGCAGCGGCGCCTCGGGATCCCCTGAAGGCGGCGGTATGGTCACGACCAACTGCTCCAGCAACTCCTCGATGCCGATCCCGGTCTTGGCACTGACACGGATGGCATTTTCCGCATCCAGCCCGATGATCTCCTCGATCTCCTGAATCACCCGCTCCGGTTCCGCCGACGGTAGATCGATCTTGTTCAGTACCGGCAGCACTTCCAGCCCCTGCTCGATAGCGGTATAGCAGTTGGCGACGCTCTGCGCTTCCACCCCCTGGGCTGCATCCACAACCAGCAACGCACCTTCGCAGGCCGAGAGTGAGCGCGAGACTTCATAAGAGAAATCGACATGGCCGGGGGTATCGATAAAATTGAGCTGATAGACCTCACCATCCTGGGCACGGTAATCGAGGGTGACGCTCTGCGCCTTGATGGTGATTCCACGCTCGCGTTCCAGCTCCATGGAATCACATACCTGGTCCGCCATTTCGCGATCGGTCAGCCCCCCACACTTCTGGATGAATCGATCCGCAATCGTCGATTTACCATGATCGATATGGGCGATGATCGAGAAATTACGGATATGTTGCAAATCAGCCATAGGGTCCTGAAGATGTCACCGAATAAATAGAAACGCCCCGTTTCGGGGCGTTTCAATTGTTGCTTGATGCCGCAAACGGGGAATGATACCAAATCAAGCGCCTTGCAAATAGCTCAGAAGCGATGCCTGATCGAGAAAATACTCGCTCAGGCACCTCCCCTGGTTGTCTTCCAGCAGCGGTATCCTGGTGTGATAGCTATCCCGAAACTCGGGATAGCGGTCGATATCTATCTCAATGAGCTCGAAACGCCACTCCGTCTGCAATCGCTTCAGCTCCTGGAGCATGTCATCACAAAGATGACAGCCTTCCCGGTAGTAGAAACGTAAGGGGCTCACTCTTCGGGAACGCGCAATGCCAGGAAGATCGGCCCGGTATTGCGGTGGACCAGCAGAGGCACCGTCTTATCAGCGGGTAACTCCTTGACCAACTGATTAAAATGTTCCACCCCCTCAACTTCCTGCTGGTTGATCATAACGATGATGTCACCCTGCTGAATGCCGGCTTCCCGGGCCGCCTGGCCTGTGGCCGAGTCAACCACCACCCCGCGCTGACTGGACAGGCGCAGCTGTTTTCGCAACTGAGGACTGACCTTGGAAACCATGAGCCCGAGACGGTTTTCCGAAACCTTCGGTGCCTGATTGCTGGCCAATTCCAGCTCTTCATCCGCCGGCAGTTCACCAATATTGACCTCGATCTCCTTGGTCTTGCCATTGCGCAGGATCTTCACCGTCGCGGGCTTATCCACGTTGCTGCTGCCAACCAGCGGCGGCAATTCTGAAGAGGTGGCGATTCGGGTGCCGTTAAACTCCAAGATGACATCGCCCACCTGCAAGCCGGCAGCCTCCGAAGGGCTGTCAGGCAACACCCGTGCGATCAGAGCGCCGCGGGGATGTCTCATGCCGAAGCTATCGGCGAGATCGTTGGTCACATCCTGAATCAACACCCCAAGCCAGCCGCGGGTGACGCGCCCCCGGGTCTTCAGCTGTTCCGCGACATCGATCGCCATTTCGATGGGGATGGCGAAGGAGAGACCCATAAATCCGCCCGATCGGCTGTAGATTTGAGAGTTGATACCCACAACCTTGCCGTCGAGATTAAACAGCGGTCCTCCGGAGTTCCCCGGGTTGATGGCGACATCGGTCTGGATAAAAGGCACATAGTTTTCACTCGGCAGGTTGCGGCCCTTGGCGCTCACGATGCCTGCGGTGACCGAGTGGTCGAAACCGAAGGGTGAGCCGATTGCCAGCACCCATTCGCCTACCCTGAGTTGCTTGGAATTGCCGATCTCCACGACGGGAAGATCCTCGGCATCGATCTTGATCAGGGCTATGTCGCTACGCTCATCCTTACCGACAACCTCGGCGACAAACTCTCTGCGATCATTCATGCGCACCAGGATCTGGTCCGCTTCATCGACGACATGGTTGTTGGTGAGAATATAGCCGTCCTCGGAAATGATGAATCCGGAGCCGAGGGAGCGCTTTTCGGGCCCCTCATCCGGCATTGGAAAGCCGTGGTTGCCAAAGAACTTCTTCATCAATTCCCCAAGCGGACTGCCCTCCGGCAAGTCTTCCAATTCAGGAATATTGAAGCGCTGCAGGTTGCGCCCCAGGGACTTCTGCTTGGTGCTGATGTTGACTACAGAGGGTGCATTCTCTTCGGCCAGATCGGCGAAGTTCGGCAGATCCCGAGCCTGTATCGAAGCGGGGAAGAGGAGTCCCAGCATTACCAGGGATAGGAAGTGTACAAGGATTTTATTGGCTCTCATGAAACAGCTCCTGGAGGAAACTCAAAGAAAATGCACCGAACTTGTGTTAGTGACAAACTTCAGTTAGCTGCAGGCTGATGATTAGCCGACGTACTCCCTGGAAAACTCCACGGTGTTGGTATTGGCTAAACGTAAAATGACTGCTTGATAATCTGGTTTATCCCGTTGCTGCCCGGCAATATGCCTTAGCAGTAAAAATCCGGCCATCAGGCCCAATAGACCACCGGCGACTTGCGGGAGTTCCCCGGCCTGCCAGGCAAAATGACTCGCCAATACCTGCATCAGCAGGGCCAGCAGAATCATGCTCAGCAGAGGTAGCAGATAGGCCATGAATGAGACTTTCAGCAGCGCACCTTCGGCTAAGCCGATAATCACATGTTCGCCCGCTTTGGCATCGATTGGATTCGAGACTCGGAGCCGGGTATGTCGCCGTTTGAACAGGCCGCTCAGAACCGAGGTGGTGCAGCTGCCGGCACTGCTGCAGGCGCCGCAGGCAGGACTTTGTCGTGTCTCAACAAACGCATAGCCATCATCAACGCTGATGACGGTGGCAGGCTCTTCAATCATTGGCCCGTTTGAGCTGCATGCCTTGAACCACACCGAGAATTGTAACCGCCGGCACTTCACCAACCGCGGTCACCTGATAGCCGTGAACCTGGCCACCCCAGGCATTGATGGCACCCAACCGCGATACACCGCTGAACGCCTCTTCTCTGGTTTCCGGCTCAACGAAGACTGAAAGTGAACTCAGTCCATCACTGAATACGTACTGATCGATGGGATCGCTGCCTTGTTCTTCGATCAGTTGATGTTGCATGCTGAGCTTGAAGCCACTCGGCAATCCGCTGAAGTCCCATTTGGTCGGATCCAACAGAGGAATTTTATTCGTCGTATCGGGGTGACTTTTCAGGCGGTAGGTAAACAGCGACTCTCTGTGGTGAAGCTCGCTGATCTCGGCGACGCCTATCTGCAGATCAGTGAACATGGTCTGTTCCACCACTTCGCCATGCTCATTCAACAGATCGGATTTCAGCGGCAGGCCGCTCTCTGTGTCGAGCGCGAAGCGGTAGCCGTAGCGCAGACGGTCGTTTGGTACGATCACCACCACCTGGGCCTGACGATTGGCAATCCGGGTTGTGCCCAGGTTTTGAAAACTGTAGTGATTGTCGAGCTGGCCCAGGTCGTGGGGCAGGATATTGAGGAACTTGGCGCTGGGTGTGCGCTTGTCCACTGAAACCTCATGCGAATCGGGCAGCACGCAGGTCACCGACTCCTCATCGCGAATCACCTCCCGAGGGGCGCCGTTAAGCGATATCAGACTCTCTCTGACACGATCCCCATTCACCGCATGGGCGATTCTCATGCTCTCGAGTTGATTGTCGTGGAGATAGATGAAGGTACCCTGATAATTCAGTTTCTGTACCGCTTCCATCATGCGTTCAAGCCATGCTTTTGGTGACAGCTCCTCGTCGGCAACCGCGGAGTGGGCAATCAATAGACCGAGACAGAGAATCAAACAGGTCTGGCTGAGACGGTAGATAGTCGGCACTGAACTCATTCCGTGTGGGTCCCTGTTACCGATTATTACTGCTTGTTCTCATCATAGCTGACGAATGTTGCATAGGGCATGATACCCTTTATATTGCTTGAAGGCGAAAGGTCCTGGTGATTCAACAGGTAGGCATTCAAGCGTGATTCAACCTTGGGCTTTTTCAACAGTTTCCAGCGCGTGCCGTCTTCCGCCACGTAGATTGTCCTGCTCTCCTGTGGTTGATTGCGATCCTCGAGCTGATTGCTCGAGATCAGCTGACCGGGTGCTTCGGAACTCCCCGGGTTGATCATCTGCGGCGCCATGACCACCGCCACGGCAGTCAGCGAAGCCGCAACCGCCACCCCGGTCAATGTTCGTTTCCTGATCGGACTCCTGCGCTTCAGCGCGGCGGGAGCCAACACTACCGGCTCACTCTCAAGACGCTGACTGATGGAATGCGCCAAGCCGGTGTCATGGACCCGGCCAAGCTCGTTACGCATCGCATCTCCAATCAGATGGTAGTGTGACCAGGCACCCAAACTTTCTTGGCTACTCTTCAGCTTGTTGATTTCCCTGGAAATTTCATGTTCTGAAATTTCGTCATCTACCAGTGCGGACAATCTCTCGAACTCTTGCTCAGTCATCTTCATATGCCTGACATTAAGGTTTTAACAGTGGTCTCAGTTTTTTGTCGATCGCCTCACGCGCTCTGAAAATGCGCGAACGCACGGTCCCAACCGGGCATGACATGGCATTGGCGATCTCCTCGTAGCTCATACCCTCAAGCTCTCGCAATACGATGGCTGTACGCAGATCCTCGGGCAGATCGTCGATCGCCTTCTGTACAGTCATGCTGATCTCATCGGTCAATACATGATTCTCCGGTGTTCCTGTCTCCTTTAGACGCATCCCGACGTCCATTTGTTCAGCCACCTCGGCCTCCACATCATCCGAGGGGGGACGGCGTCCTTGGGCCACGAGGTAGTTTTTTGCCGTATTGATGGCGATCCGATACAGCCAGGTGTAAAAAGCGCTGTCACCACGGAATTTAGGGATGGCCCTGTAGGCCTTGATGAAGGCCTCCTGGGTCACATCCAGCACCTCGTGAGGATCCCGGATATAGCGTGAGATCAGATTGGTGATCTTCTGCTGGTATTTGAGCACCAACAGGTCAAACGCTTTTTTATCACCCTGTTGAACTCGTGCAACGAGCTCCTGATCGATTAACCGCTCGCCCATCCGGGCCGTTACCTCCTCGCGACGGGCACATCCTGTGCTCAGTCCCATTGACAGTCTCTGTATTGATTAGTTCTCGCAATCCCCCAGCTTCAATTGATCTAGTTCAACGAAAGGGCAAATTAAGCTAGGATGCGCTACATCTGGATGCGCATTATCACCGTAACGACCCAACCCCGCAAATATGACGACAGATCATCAGCATGACGTTCTTATCATCGGCAGCGGCGCCGCCGGTTTGAGCCTGGCCCTGCACCTGGACAGGCGCCTGAAAATAGCCGTAATCTCCAAGCGAGAGCTAAAAGAGACCAATACCTATTATGCGCAGGGCGGGATATCCGCGGTCCTGGATGAAGAGGACAGCATTGCATCCCACGTAAAGGACACCCTTGACGCTGGGGTGGGACTCTGTGATGAAAAAATAGTTCAGCTGGTGGTGGAACATGGTCCGATGAATATCGACTGGCTGCTCAAGGGTGGGGTCAATTTCACCCGGGATGACAACTCAGATTCCAGCAGCGGCTATCACCTGACTCGGGAGGGGGGGCACTCCCATCGGCGCGTCATCCATGCCGCCGACGCCACCGGCAAGGAGGTGGAAACCACGCTCCAGGCTCAGGTAATGGCGCAATCCAATATCGATCTCTTCGAACACCACATCGCGATTGACCTGATTACCAGCGAACGCAGTCAGGAGAAACGGCAAAAGCGCTGTTACGGCGCCTATATCCTCGACCATAAAAACAGCCGAGTCGAAACCTTTGCGGCACGATTCATCGTCCTGGCAACGGGTGGCGCGAGCAAGGTCTATCAATATACCAGTAATCCCGATGTCGCCACCGGCGATGGGATCGCCATGGCCTGGCGGGCCGGCTGCCGGGTCGCGAATATGGAGTTCATCCAGTTCCACCCCACCTGCCTCTACCATCCCGAGGCCAAGAGCTTTCTTATTTCGGAGGCGGTGCGGGGCGAAGGGGGTCGGCTGAAGCTCCCGGACGGCAGCCGATTCATGCATCGCTTCGATAAGCGCGAGGAGTTGGCACCCCGTGATATCGTCGCCCGCGCCATCGATCATGAGATGAAGCGCATCGGTGCCGACTGCCTCTACCTGGACATCAGTCATAAACCCGCCGATTTCGTACAGGAGCACTTTCCCACCATCTACCGGCGCTGCCTCGACTTCGGCATCGATATGACGAAGCAGCCGATACCGGTTGTACCCGCCGCCCACTACACCTGTGGCGGGGTGATGGCCGACGAGAAGGCACGTACCGACATAGCCGGACTCTACGTCATCGGTGAAAGCGCCTACACCGGTCTCCACGGCGCAAACCGCATGGCCAGCAATTCACTCCTGGAGTGTTTGGTGTTCGCCAATCTCGCGGCCCAGGATATCCATGCCCTGGACGCAGAGACCTCTGAACCACCCGCGCTGCCCCCCTGGGACGAGAGCCGGGTCACCGAACCCGATGAAGAGGTGGTTGTCTCCCATAACTGGGATGAGCTGCGTCACTTCATGTGGGACTATGTCGGCATCGTACGCAGCAATAAACGCTTGATGAGGGCCTGTCGGCGAATTGATCTGCTGCGCCGGGAGATCGTCGAGTATTACAGTAACTTCCGGGTCAGTATCGACCTGCTCGAACTGCGTAACCTGGTCGATGTCGCCGATATGATCATCCGCTCGGCCCAATCCCGCCGCGAGAGCCGCGGACTCCACTTCATCATCGACTATCCCTACCTGGATGACCGGGTGCAACAGAGACCCACGGTCCTGATACCCGATAACTATTCACCCTACTAAATGGGGATGGATTGATAGCCCATGAATCCCACCGCTCGTCATGAGTGGAATGGCTCCGATTCGCGATCATTGGCGGTGATTTGCGTCCCTTTGCGGCTCGAATAGATCGTCTAATTCGAAAATTCGAAAGGGGTTATGATTGCCGATCTCCGATACCCTGGGCAACCGGGGCTGGGTAATCCGCTTGCGGCGCCAGAATCCGGGGAGTTGCATCGCCTGATTCAGGGCCTGTACCCGGGTATCGCCTTGATAGCGCTCGGCCAGCCGTTGTTGACAGGATGCGAACTGCTGCAGCGGGAGACCCTCAACCAGCCAATAGAAATGGTTGTGCCCCGCTGAGGTTTCCACCCGGATATGAGGCTTGAGGGGGAAGCGGCCGGGGTCGGTTCCTCTGTCATCGTCCAGAAACAGGGCCCTGACCCGACGGATATCCGCACTGCGCCTCCCCCTACCGTTGCCATGATTGATGGTGACGGCGATCACCGCGCCCTGGCGGTTGAGGGCAACGAGACGGTGCCAGCAGGCATCGAGGGTGCCATGGACCTCCCGCTGCAGGGGGTCTCCAGTACGTACACGCGTATACCCTGTGTCGGAAAAGGTGCGGAACGAGAAGTAGCTGGCCCGGGGATCCAAGCGCATGAGAAAGCGCTCCGACTCATCCCTGTCCGCTTGCAGTTCACGCCCCTGGAGATCGATCCAGCAAGCGATATGGCTGGTGTTGGGATCTCGAGTGAAGAGACGTTTCACGCCGCCTCGGAGCCGGTGAAGGCATAGGCGCCGTAGCCGACCACCTGCTCCTTGCTGCCCGCGGTGTCGCCGGAGTTGCGCAGATCGATCAATTCACCCTGCAATCCAAGGCGTTTCGCCTCCAGCAACAGGCCCTGCACCGGTATTCGACCACAGGCATCCTCATAGCCGAGACGCTCAGGATGGAGGGTAAGGATGGCATCACTGGTCGCCCTGTCCATGCGCTGCGCAGTCGCATAGTCATGATAGTGGCTGAGATCGGAACTGATCACGATCAGGGTCTCCTGCCCGCCCCAAAGCCGGTTCAGCACCTCCGCCACTTGCTCGCCTGAGGCATCACCCACCACCAGGGGGACAAGATTGAAGTCTTGCAGCACGCTCTGCAGAAAAGGCAACTGTACTTCCAGGGAGTGTTCCTGGGCATGCGCCGCCTCGAGACGAACGACCTGAGGCAAGGCCTCCAAGGCCTCGAGCGCCTGCCGGTCGATGGGGATATCACCCAGGGGCGTTCGGAAGTAGTCCGCTTCACTGCTGGCCAATCCGTAGAAGGGAACCCGGTGCGAGGGTCCCAGAAGCACCACACGGCTGATGCGACCGGCCGCGGCAGCCAGTCTTGCGTAGGCACTGGCGGCAATCGGACCAGAATAGATATAGCCCGCATGGGGCACGATCACTGCCTTCGGCGGATTCCCGGACTCTGCAACCGAGTCGAGATACCCGCTCACCATCGATTGCAAGCTATCCTCATCCCCGGGATAGAAAAGATCGGATACCGCGGGTTTTCTGATCGTCGTCATAACAACCACCTCGATACTTTATGAGTTTTTAATAAGCTTCCTCAAAAACTGATGATTGGCTCCTCAATAATTCATCCTGACTGCTTGCCTTCGACTCCCCCAGGTGCCGGGTTTTGGCTCGAAGAGACCGGCCAATCGGGTGCCGCACTCTTGGCAGCAGCCCTGATCGTCGAGATGCCATTCACCCAGTTCATACCAATCCCTCTCGATCAGCAGATTGCCGCAATGGTGACACCAGGTACTCGATTCACGACTGTCATGCACATTCCCCACATAGGCGTAGCGTACGCCGTTGTCGATCGCGATCTTACGTGCCCGACTGAGGGTGGCGTGGGGGGTGGGTGGGTGGTCGCGCATCTTCCAGTCGGGGTGAAAGGCGGTGAAATGGAGCGGTACCTCCGTGCCCAGGTTTTCCACAACCCACTGGCTGAGTGTGTTGAGTTCCTGATCCGAATCATTTTCCCCGGGAATTAACAGCGTCGTTATCTCCACCCAGACCCCGGTCTCCTGTTTCAGGTATATCAGGGTATCGAGGACCGGTTGCAGATGGGCCCCAGTCAGCTTGTGATAGAACGCCTCGTTGAAGGATTTCAAATCCACGTTCGCTGCATCCATATGGCGATAGAACTCCTCTCTCGGCGCTGCGCAAACATAGCCCGCCGTTACCGCGACCGACTTGATATCGTATTCAGCGCAGGCCTTGGCCACATCGATCGCATATTCATGAAAGATCACCGGATCGTTATAGGTATAGGCGACGCTCCTGCAACCCAGCTGCCTGGCTGTCTGCGCTATCGCTTCGGGTGATGCCTCATCGGCCAGGGTGTCCATCTCCCGGGATTTGCTGATATCCCAGTTCTGGCAGAACTTGCAGGCAAGATTGCAACCGGCGGTGCCGAAGGAGAAGATCGGCGTGCCGGGCAAAAAGTGATTGAGCGGCTTCTTTTCAATGGGATCGATGCAGAATCCACTCGATCTGCCATAGGTGTTCAACACGATGGCGCCCTGACGGTTTTCCCTGACGTAACAGAAGCCCTGCTTCCCCTCCTTGACCCGGCAATAGCGCGGGCATAGATCGCACTGGATCCGCGCCGCATCGATTTTATGCCAATATTTGGTGGGAAAATGGGTCTTCATTGCGAGCTCAAGAAAAAGATCTCCTATAAATAAATTTAGTCCGACATCAGGCTTCTTGCAGCACCGATCGCAGCCTGGCCAAGCGCCAAACCGCCATCGTTGGCGGGGACATGGCGCTGTGACAGCACCTGGAACCCGGTCTCTCGCAACCGAATCGCAACAAGTTCGAAAAGCGTTTTATTTTGAAAAACACCCCCTGAGAGGGCGACTCTATCCAGCCCGTGCCGATGCGCGATTTCGGCTGCGGTCTCGCAAAGCCCGTCCGCCAGGCCCAGATGGAAACGCCAGGCGATCTCTCCCCTGTCGCGACCCTTGCGCAGATCCTGCAGCAGGCTTGGCCAGAAGGTTGCGCAATCGAGCAGGCAACACTCCCCATCTATCTTTCTCTGCAGATCATAGGGAGCCGAGCCGCTGTTGCGATGGACCGATGCCAAGCCTTCGAGCTCGATAGCCGCCTGGCCCTCATAGCTGATCGACTCCCGGCAGATTCCCAAGAGTGCCGCCACGGCGTCGAAGAGGCGTCCGCAGGAGCTGCTGAGGGGCGAATTGACGCCACCTTCGATCATCCTCGCGAGCACCTGCACCTGTTGGCCTCGAAGCCACTCGATCGGCTCCAGATCCCCCCACTGGGCCACCACCTGCGTCCAGCCCAGGTAGTGATTCAATTGACTGAAGCTGTTTCGCCAGGGCTGCAGGATCGCCTGGGTGCCTCCGGGGAGGGGTATGGGAGTCAGCCAAGCGACACGCTGATAGTCGATGTAGTCGGCAACCAGAAACTCGCCTCCCCAGATCGTGCCGTCAGCGCCGTAACCCGAACCGTCAAGGGCGATCCCGAGCACCTTGCCGCCCCGTAACGGCCAATCGTTTTCCGCCAGCACACTGGCTATGTGGGCGTGGTGATGCTGCACCAGAATCAGCGGTACTCCCAGCTCCTTGCTTAGATTCCCGGCGTGTTGGGTGGAGCGATAGTTGGGATGCAGGTCTGCGACCAGCCTTTGCGGTCGATGGTCAAACAGTTTCCCATAGAGTTCCAGGTTCTTTAGATAGTCCCGATAGGAGATCAGATTCTCCAGATCGCCCACATGCTGGGAGAGCATCGCCTCCCCCTCACGGGTGAGACAGAAGGTATTCTTCAGTTCACCTCCCAGTGCCAACAGCGGCGGGGCTTGATCGAATCCCTGCGGGAGCCTGATCGATTTTGGCGCATAGCCCCGTGCACGCCGCAGCATTCGCGGCATGCCGTCCATGATGCGCACCACCGAGTCGTCCACCCGGTTGATGATCTCCCTGTCGTGAAGCAGAAAGAGATCGGCCAATGGCTGAAGACGCGCCGCAGCCTCTCGGTTGTCGATGCATTGGGGTTCCTCGACTCGGTTGCCGCTTGTCATCACCAGGGGCCTCTCCCAGCCGGCCAGCAGCAGGTGGTGAAGTGGCGAATAGGGCAGCATGAAGCCAAGCGCGGTCTGCTGCGGCGCTATATTTTCAGGCAGCGTGCAATCTGGATTGCGGGGAAGGAGGACGATCGGTGCGGCCGTGGCTTTCAGCAGCCGCTCCCCAGCATCACCGAGCTGACAGTAGTTTCTAATGAGGGTGCAGTCCCTCGCCATCAAGGCAAAGGGCTTGTGGTAACGCCCCTTGCGCTCACGCAGTCGGGCAACCGCTTCTTCGTTGCCGGCATCACACGCAAGGTGAAATCCACCGATCCCCTTGACCGCTAGAATCGCACCTTCGGCCAGGCGCCGTTGCGCCACCGCTATCGCATCCTCCCCCTCCAGGTCGGCGCCGACCGCCCTGCCCGACCCGTCGCTGAGCCAGACTCTCGGCCCGCACACCGGACAGGCGTTGGGTTGGGCATGAAAGCGCCTGTCCGCCGGATCGCCATACTCCGCCTCGCAGGCATCGCACATGGGAAAATGGCGCATGCTGGTATTGGTCCGGTCGTAGGGTATGCCCTCGACGATGGTCAGACGCGGTCCGCAATGGGTACAGTTGGTGAAGGGATAGCGATAGCGTCGGTTTGCGGGATCGACTATCTCCTCTCTACAGGCATCGCAGGTGGCCGCATCGGGGACGACACCGGTCTGCACCTTGCCCGAGCGGCTCTCCGTGATGATGAACTCATCCTGCTCAGGGAGCCGCTCCATAGGCTGACGTTTCAGGGAATCGATTCTTGCCAGTGGCGGCGGCTGTGCCAGCAGCTGCTCGCAGAAGCGATCGATCCGGAGCTGTTCCCCGCAGACATGGATCTCCACCCCCTGGCTGTCGTTCCACACCGCGCCACGAAGCCCATTCTCCCTTGCCAGGCGCCAGACAGTGGGTCGGAAACCCACCCCCTGTACCAGACCCTGAACCCGGATCTGTTCGGCGACCTCCAAACCAGACATAAAAATTACACCCTTACACTGTTAGTATTGGGAGAGTTGCATGCTGTTACCCGGTAACAGTCGAACCGGATATGAGTTTATCGATCTACAGCACCCTTTTAACCGGATAAATGTTCGAGGTTATCTCTTCTCTCTACTTTGAAAGCGGAGGAAAGTAAAGCTCATATCTAATGTATTACATTATATATATATCATAAGATACTATCATTAATAATAATTTAATATTTACAGACCTGCTTGACAGGCTCCAGAACGAGCTAACTCGGCGCCGTCACAGATCCCTCCTGGTGATCGCCGGAGAGCCTGCCTGGTGTTTGAATCAAGCCGCCGCGGCGCTGCATCGTCTCGACATCGGTGATTACCTTTGGATTGGGGAGCCGGCCGGTGAAGGCATACGGGCCCTGAACAACGAACAGGCACTGGGCTTCCTGGGACAGGAGTGCGGACTGCTGGTCTACAACGCCTATGCCGGTTTCGACCCGGATGCCTTCGGCGCCGTGAGCGGAACCCTGCGCGGCGGCGGTCTGCTGCTGTTACTGACTCCACCACTGTCTCAGTGGCATGCCTACGCGGACCCCCAGGCCGAGCGGGTCAGGGTTGCCGGCTTCGAGAAGGTCGAGCTCGAGGGAAGATTTCTGCAACGGATTGCAACCATCCTGGAGAGCGACCCAAGCGCGATGATAGTGACCCCGGAGGCCGCACCCGCACTATCTGGCTACAGCGGAGAAGACACCCGACGACAACCCCCCTTCACCCATCCGCTCTGCCGCACCCGGGATCAGCTTATGGCCGTCGAAGCGGTCATCCGCGTCGTCACGGGCCACAGAAAAAGACCTCTGGTACTCACCTCCGATCGAGGCAGAGGGAAGTCCTCCGCCTTGGGCATAGCCGCGGCGCAGCTGATCAAAACGGGCTGCCGGAAGATCCTGGTCACGGCCCCGAGACAAGGCGCCGTGGCATCGCTCTTTGAACTGGCGGCCCGCGCCCTGCCCACGGCCGACAGCTCAGCTTTCTCCCTCCATGTTGAGGGAGGCCGCATAGACTATCATGCGCCGGACCACCTGCTGTCGGATCCTCAGACGACGGACCTCCTGCTTGTCGACGAAGCGGCGGCGATTCCAACGGTAGTGCTCCAGGGTCTGCTCGCCCACTATCCGCGCATCGTCTTCGCCACCACGGTGCACGGATATGAGGGGACCGGGCTGGGATTCAACATCCGCTTCAAGAAACATCTCGATGGGAAGATGCCGCAATGGCGGGAGATCACCCTTTCCGAACCCATCAGATGGGCACAAGACGATCCCCTCGAGCGATTGATCTTCCGCCTTCTCGCCCTTGACGCATCCCCTGCTCAGAACAGCCTGGTTGAGGATGCCCTGCCGCAAAACACAAGCCTCGAATTTCCCACCCGGGAGCAGTTGTTGCTCCACGAGGCCGACCTCAATCAGCTCTTCGGCCTGCTGGTCACAGCCCACTATCGGACAACCCCCCTCGATCTGCGTCAGCTGCTCGACGGCCCGAACCTGAGGATCGCCACGCTGCGTCATCGTGGTCTCATCGTAGCCGTGGCCCTGCTGGCCAGCGAGGGCGGCTTCACGGCAGAGACGGCCGAGCTGATCTGGTCGGGCCGACGCAGACCCCGCGGTCATCTGCTGGCCCAATCCCTCGCCGCTCACCTGGGTCTCGCCGCCGCGGCCACCCTGAAAGGGATGCGGATCATGCGCATCGCTGTCCATCCCGCGGCACAGGGAAAGGGTCTTGGTCGCCTGCTGGTGGAATCGATACGGAAGGATGCCGAGAAACGCGGCATTGACTACCTTGGAACGAGTTTTGGCGCAACACCCGGGTTGATCGGCTTCTGGAGGTGTTGCGGGCTGCAGGCCGTGCGTATCGGCCTTCGCGCCGGGGCCAGCAGCAGCCATCCGTCGGTACTCTTTCTGCAGCCGCTGAGCTCGTCCGGGGCGACGACGGCAAAGGAGGCCAGACAGTGCTTTTCAAAACAGCTGCCCACCCAATTGGGAGATGGTTTAAACCGGCTCTCCAGCACCCTGGCAAGCTTGCTTCTGCTACATATCGACCATCGTTCACCCACCACGCTGGTACCCCAGGATTGGCTCGACCTGGTCGCCTTTGCCTTCGCCCGGCGGGGATACGAGCTCACGCTTTATGGGATTGAACTCATCACTCTCGCGGCCCTGGCCGAGGGGCTTGTCACGGGTGAGGATGCCAGGCTACTTATCAAGCGTGTCATCCAAAAACAGTCGTGGCAGGCGTGCGCTTCAGGATCGAAGCTCTCGGGCCGCAGCGCCGTGGTGAGACGGATCCGCCGGCTCATCGGCAACCTGGTGCTTCACTATGGCGACGATGAGATACTCAGGCTTGCCCGCCGCACCCGGGCAGGCGCGGTTCGGTCAGCGCAGGATACATCGTAGCGGTAGCCCAGGCCGAATCACCCGTTTACCGCGATTATCTCCACCGGTTTGCCCCGCTTGTGCTGCTTCGGCCATACCGCATAGCGGCCGGGGGTTTCGACACCATGGCCAAGCTGTCTGATCAGCCCCACAGCCTCCGCCGTCAGGGTAAGCAGGGGTAGTCTCCTTCGCCTGCCATCGACGACGAACCGCTCCGACTGCCCAAGCCGCTGCGCAATCCACTCCGGTGTCTTGCCGGTGGTCAGACTGAAATGGCTGTAGTCCCATAACAGCCACTCCCCGAGTACCGGCTGTTGATTCAGGTAAGGTTGTAGGAATCTTGTCAGATGACTGAACAGTGCATCGGGCTGCAGGTTGTCCCGTGCCAGACCCTCTCCGCACACCCGCATCAGTTCATCGAAGCAGTCACAAAGTGAACCTTGGAAACAGCGCGCCACCATTCCTGCCAGGGTGGTGCGCAGATGACCGCTGTTCCATAGGCGCTCCAACAGCGCTGCATGGCGCTTGAAGCGTGCAATCTCGCTGAATTCGAGTTGCGGATGGGAGAGCACCTCATAGGGTGGATCCGGATCCCATCGATATCCCAGCGCCTGGGCTTGATCCCACAGCGGTGTCCCTGGAAGCAGTTTCAAGGTCCCCAGCTGCAGGTGGTCGGCATGGAGCAGGAAGGTTCGGTCGAGCGCGCTGGCGCACTGCCGCGCTGTCTCCCCGGGGAGCCCCACGATCAGGTCGAGGTGGACCGGGTGGCGCCGCATCTCCACCAGTTGGCGGATGTTGTGCAGCGACTTGGCAATATCCATGCTTCGTTGAATGGTCTGCAAAACATCCTCATCCAGGGTTTGCAGGCCGATTTCGAACTGAAATTTGCCGGGCTGCGCCTCGGCAAAGATCGCCATCGCCTGCTGCGAGATGCGATCGGGATTGAGTTCGAGGTGAAAACGCAGTCCCGGCGGGGTGTCGGCAAAACGCTCCAGCAGTCCGCAGCTCCTCTCTTTGCCGAGATGAAAACTGCGGTCGAGGAGTTTTACGGTTTTGTTTTCGAGTCTCGTCAACTGCTGCAGATCCTGCTCTATCCGCTGCAGCGGAAAGCTCCTCAGACGATCCGTGGCACTGCAGCAGAAGCTGCAGCGATAGGGACAACCCCTCGATGTCTCCCAATAGACAAGGGGCCGATTCGTCTCCGCCATTCCTTCAGCAACCGGTGACGGCACCTTGTCGACAGGCAGCAGTTGGACTCGATTCTCGAGAATCGCTCCATCCGTTCGATAGACCAACCCGGAAATATTCTCTAACCCGCCTTTACCATAAAGGATGTGACTCACCAGGTCATTGAACGCCGCCTCGCCCTCACCCCGGATGACAAAATCGAGGCTCGGTGTCTCACGCAAAAGCTGCGCCCCCCTGGGACCCGCCTCTGGTCCGCCAAACACAACGACCAGGTCGGGCAGCAACTGCTTCAGCAGTTTCGAGAGATGGATGGCCGCAGCGATATTCCACAAATAGGTGGAAAAGCCGACGATTCTCGGTTGCAGCGCCACCAACGCCTCCAGCAACGGCTGGTGATTGCTGTTGACCAGTGACTCAAACAGCCGTAACCGGTCGTAGTAGGGCTCGTGCTTGGCATAGGCCGCAATGGACTGCAGTGCCAGCGAGCTATGGCTATAACCGGCATGGAGCGCGACCAGGGCAATCATTTCAGTAATATTTCAATGCTGCTTGTGTATGTCATGGAGATCAAGGTGGATGATTGGGCTGTCGTTTCCTAGTCTATTCGCTGTGTTGTCTTAATCATAGGGCAGCTGCCTCAGTGCCGGAATTCCGCTGCTTACGTAGGTAAAAATCCCTCGATTTCACCGACATGCCAAGTTATCATTTGGCACTTTTACAGGCTACCGGCCATCTTGGCGCCTTTGATCGGGCCCAGGTCTCTAGCCGGGATTTTCTCAATACCCTGACTTCAACGACTCAGGTTCGCTTTAACAAGGATAAAGTATGTTTGATCTTGGGAAAGTGCACATCGGTGTACTCGGCCTTGGTTACGTGGGACTGCCGCTGGCGGTGGAATTCGGCAAGAAGTATCCGACAATTGGCTTGGATATCAACGAGGCCCGTGTCGCTGAGCTCAAATCGGGACAAGACAGCTCTCTCGAGGTCGAACCTGAAGAGCTGCAACAGGTGCCTCACCTGAGCTACACCAGCAATCTTGACGAGCTAAAAACCTGCAATGTCTATGTCGTCACGGTTCCTACTCCGATCAACGAGCATAAGCAGCCCGACCTCTCACCCCTGATCGGCGCCAGCCACGCCCTTGGCAAGGTGCTGAAAAAGGGTGATATCGCAATTTTCGAATCCACTGTCTATCCGGGTGCGACCGAGGAGGTCTGTATACCGATCATGGAAGCGGATTCGGGATTGAGATTCAATGAGGATTTCTACGTGGGCTACAGTCCGGAGAGGATCAATCCCGGCGACAAGGAGCACCGTCTGGCGACGATCAAAAAAGTGACATCGGGATCCACGCCCGAGGTGGCCGAATTCGTGGATGCGCTCTATCGTTCGATCATCACCGCCGGCACCCATAAGGCCAGCAGCATCAAGGTCGCGGAAGCCGCCAAGGTCATCGAGAATACCCAGCGCGATGTCAATATCGCGCTGATCAACGAGCTGGCATTGATTTTCAACCGCTTGGATATCGACACCCTGGAAGTGCTCGAAGCCGCCGGCAGCAAATGGAATTTCCTTCCCTTCAGGCCTGGCCTGGTCGGCGGCCACTGCATCGGTGTCGATCCCTACTACCTTACCCATAAGGCCCAGTCGATCGGATATCAGCCGGAGATCATCCTCGCCGGGCGACGTCTCAACGACGGTATGGGCGCCTACGTGGTGCACAGCGTGGTGAAGATGATGATGAAGAGGGGGATAGCCTCCAGCAACAGCAAGGCGCTGGTTCTGGGTTTGACCTTCAAGGAGAACTGCCCCGACCTCAGGAACACCCGGGTCGTCGATATCGTCTCCGAATTCGAGGATTACGGCGCCCAGGTCGATGTCTACGATCCCTGGGTATCGGCGGAAGAGGCCGAGCAGGAGTATGGCCTGCAACCGATCACGGATCTCAAGGCGGGCGAGTATGACGCGGTCATTCTCGCTGTCGCTCACCGCGAGTTTCAACAGATGGGAGCGGAAAAGATCCGCGCACTATGTAAAGAGAACGGGGTTCTCTTCGATGTAAAGAACATCCTTCCCGCCGCTGCGGTCGATGCAAGACTATGACAGCCTACGACGCCCTGAAGGATAGTCTGACAGCCAACCAATCGAGCTGGCTGATCACCGGCGTTGCCGGCTTCATCGGATCCAATCTGTTGGAACGTCTGTTAACCCTCGGGCAGAATGTCACGGGCCTCGACAACTTCGCCACCGGTCACCATCACAATTTTGACAAGGTCAGGGAGGTTGTCTCGGCGAAGCAGTGGAGCCGATTCAGCTTCATCGAAGGCGATATCAGCAATCTCGACAGCTGTCGCGAGGCTTGCCATGGGGTCGATTATGTACTGCACCAGGCGGCACTGGGATCGGTTCCCCGTTCCCTTGCCGATCCCATCACCACCAATGAAAGCAATATCACGGGCTTTCTGAATATGCTCGTTGCCGCCCGCGACGCCAAGGTCAGGCGTTTTGTCTACGCGGCGTCGAGCTCAACCTATGGTGACCACCCGGGGCTGCCAAAGGTCGAGGAGAGAATCGGCAATCCACTCTCGCCCTATGCGGTGACGAAGCTGGTCAACGAACACTATGCCCAGGTGTTTGCCCGTTGTTACGACTTTAAAACCATCGGCTTGAGATATTTCAATATCTTCGGCCGCCGTCAGGATCCCAATGGCGCCTATGCCGCGGTCATTCCGAAATGGGTGGCCGCCATGATCGGCAATCATGAGGTCTTTATCAACGGCGATGGCGAGACCAGTCGCGACTTCTGCTATATCGACAACGCGGTACAGGCCAACCTGCTGGCTGCCACCAGCGAAAACCCGGAAGCAACAGACCAGGTTTACAATATCGCGGTCGGTGATCGCACTACGTTGAACCAGCTCTTTTCCAAGATCCGCGAGATCCTGGCGCAGAGCTACCCGCATCTGAACGAGACCGCACCCACCTACCGCGATTTCCGGGCGGGTGATGTCCGCCATTCACTGGCCGATATCGGCAAGGCAAGAGAACTGCTCGGTTATGAGCCGAGCCACAACATCGATCAGGGCCTGGCCGAGGCCATGAGCTGGTATATCGATGACCTGGCCGGCTCAGAGGCACCGTTGATGTAGTGGGACCAGATCAGCATGCTGCCGCTCTGACAGCCTGCATCAACACTCAGAGTCGTTCACGAACAAGTAATCAGGAACTCTAATCATGCGAGTACTCGTAACCGGCGGAGCCGGTTTTATTGGTTCAGCGCTGGCACTACGCCTGTTGGCCCGCGGCGATGAGGTCATCAGCATCGACTGTCTCAATGACTACTACGATGTCGAGCTGAAAAAGGCCCGTCTTGCGCGCACGCTGGACCATCCCAATTTCACCGACCTGCGCCTTGAACTTGAGGATCGCGAGGGTATTGCCAAGACCTTTACCGACTACAAGCCGGATAGGGTGGTGAACCTGGCGGCGCAGGCAGGTGTGCGCTATTCCCTGGAAAATCCCCTCGCCTACATCGACTCCAACCTGGTGGGATTCGGCCATATCCTGGAGGGGTGCAGGCATCATGAGGTACAACACCTCGTCTATGCATCGAGCAGTTCGGTATATGGCGCCAACACCTCGATGCCCTTCTCCGTGCACGACAATGTAGATCATCCCGTCAGTCTCTACGCAGCGACGAAAAAGGCCAACGAATTGATGGCCCACACCTATAGCCATCTCTACCGGGTACCCACCACCGGACTGCGCTTTTTTACCGTCTACGGTCCCTGGAGCAGGCCCGACATGGCAATGCTCAAGTTTGCCCACAGGATCATGCGCGGCGAACCGATCGACGTCTACAACTACGGCAAGCATCGCCGGGATTTCACCTACATAGACGATATCGTCGAGGGTCTCATCCGGGTGCTGGACCGGATACCCCAAGCCAATCCGGAGTGGGACAGCGATCATCCCGACTCGGCAACCAGCACCGCGCCCTATCGACTCTACAATATCGGCAATAACCAACCCGTAGAGTTGATGCGCTACATAGAGCTGCTTGAAGAGAGCCTCGGCAGAAAGGCAGATCTCAATATGTTGCCATTGCAGGATGGTGATGTTGTAGCCACCTACGCCGACGTATCGGATCTGATTGCAGACACCGGATACAAACCGGATACCCGGCTCGATGAGGGGGTGGCAAACTTTGCCCAGTGGTTCCTGGAGTACTACGGATACAGCCAGGAAAAAAGCAGGCGGGGAAGGACCCTGGAGGCAGATGGGCCGCAGTCCCCGCCCAGACTAGCGCTTAACACGGAAACGACCAACCGTGAGCGTAGGGAGAGGTTAAAGATTCTTGGTCCGGCAAACATTGACGTAGATCAATAAACCCTAATTAAGATCAGGTTATTAACCGCAAGGCCGCAGCAGCAGGGACTGGATTTCAATCCTCATTGGCCGCAACACCCCCGAAAACCTCAAAAAGACGGGGTAAAAAGCGACGAAACTCCAGACTCATCAGGGTGAAACGGCCATCGAAGGCATCGGCCTCGCTCTCGATCTGTTGATCCGCGGCCTGTTCCTGGATCAGGTCGAGGAATTTCAGGCGCTTGATGGAGATATCTCCATCGATCTGGCATGAGAGGCGCTGATCCCACTCGACGGCAAGCTTGACCACCTCCTTACCGGCCTCGATATGGGCCATCATCTCGGCCGCCGATAGATCCTGCCCCTTGCAGCGCAGCATGCTCGCTTCATCACTCCGGTCCTGGAGTTCGCAACTGTCGAGGAGAGTGAAATCGCCATATCGATCGGGATGCCTCAACCACTCGGTCATCACATGAGGTGGAGAGACCGTCACATCCAGCGGTTTTGCCGGCAGACTGCCCAGGCTCTCCCGCAACAGGGAAATCAATGCCTCCGCTCGATTGGCGCTGGCCGCATCCACCACTATCCATCCCTGCTGCTTGTCGATCATCGCGTAGTGTCGGGTATATCGGCTGAATGCCTTCGGCAGCAGTTGATGGAATATCTCATCCCGCAGTTCGCTCCGCTCTTTACGGCCAACCTTTCTGCCCTCCTCCTGCTGAATCTGATCCACCTTCTCTTGCAAAATCTCATTCACCACCGCCGCGGGAAGCAGTTTCTCTTCCTGGCGCGCACAGATCATCTGGCAACCGCCGACCTCATGCACCAACGCCTCCGCATTACGTCCAAGTGGCGCATCCCACCCCAAACCGCTCAACTCAAGGCTTCCGCAGGGCTGGAAACGCTTGCTCTCCAGCCTCGCGGCGAGGGCTTCCTGGGTGAGATTGAAGGGTTGCTGCAGCAGATAGATCCGGAGATTTTTAAACCACATCACTAATACCATTGGCTGGAACGAGGGGCGGATTATGGCGAACCCGAGCGCAGTATTCCAGGATTTAATCGCTATAATTTCGCTGCCATCCCGAATAAGATTCCAGCCGCTATCTACAATCCCATCCAACCCTTGCTATTTGCTCGATTTCGGGACATGGTTTAGGCATAACCGCTCATTATGAGCATCGCCGACAACCCGGAACAGGGTTGAAGAGGAGTGAGAAACTGAAACTCCTGGCAGCTGGACAGATCGGGTGGGTTGTATGAGCCAAAGACCGCATTCAGAGTTTACCGCGGCACAGAGAGCAATCCTGCTGCAGACCGCGGCGCATTCCATTGACCATGGTCTTGAAATGGGCAGGCCGCTTTCAATTGAAGCTGCCGCCTTCGAGGCGGAACTGCAGCTGTTACGCGCCTGTTTCGTCACCCTGCTGCTGCGGGGAGACCTGAGGGGCTGCATCGGCCACCTCGAGGCCCACTTACCGATTGTCGAGGATGTCGCCGAAAATGCCTATGCCGCTGCCTTTCGTGATCCGAGGTTCCCTCCGCTGACCGCAACAGAGCGAGCCAGCCTTGAAATCCACATTTCCGTGTTGACCCCCGCAGAACCGATAAGGTTCGATTCGGAAGAGGATCTGATCGCGAAGATCAGGCCGTTCGTGGATGGTCTGATTCTGGTGGATGGCCACCACCGGGGTACCTTTCTGCCTTCGGTTTGGGAGTCTCTGCCCGATAGCCGCATTTTCCTCAGCCATCTCAAGCAGAAAGCGGGCCTGCCCGTCAACCACTGGTCCAGCACCCTCGAGGTATTTCGCTACGAGACAGAGTCGTTCGGCGATGCCCCTTCCTGAAACGACCCGGTACCGGCCGTTCAGACCCCTACTTGTCAATAGCGATTTCACATCTTCCTATCGAGTCGACCCCGCAGCTCCTGCCGTCAAGCCACAAGGCACTCCCCAGCCGTGCATCCTGCAGATTGGCATCGTCGATCCTGCTCTGGGATAGATCGGCAAAACGAAGATCGGTCCGACTTAAGTCGGCACCCCTGAGGTCGGCAAATTGCAGATTGGCACCCACCATCGCCGCGCCCTGGAGTTGCGCATGGCGCAGATCCGCATAGCTGAGATTGACATAGCGGAGATCGGCATTGCTCAAATCGGTGGCGCTCAATTTCGCCCGCCGAAGTACAGCGCTGTTCAGATTCGCGCCGGCGAGACTGGCCGCCCCCACATCGAGATCGTTGATAAGGCAATTACGCCAGTTTACTCCGGGAGCCGGGGGTGTAGCGCACTCCGGGGTATCGATCGCATCAGGCATGCCAAACCAGAGGGAATAGAACACCACCCCACCGACAATCAGCAGCGAGATCACCAAGGCGGCCATGGGAAAACGCTTCTCCTCCTCGATATCCCTGGCCTCGGCCTGTTCCCGTGCGGCTATCTTGGCCTGAGCCTCGCTATCACCAGCGTCTGCCCTCAACTGCAGTGGTACCACGCTGGGTATTCGCCCGATCGCCTGCCACGACTGTTTATCGGGACTTATCTGATCCGACAGCTCAAGTTCGCCATCCAGCAGAAGATGGCGGATCCTCGCGTTGGTAAGGGGCCCCAAAACCAGGCCCTCATGTCTGACGAACCAGCTCTGTGGCTCTTTATCTTCCTGCTTTTTCATCATCAAGTTGTCTATTAATTCGTCAACTATCCTAGCGACCGAAATGGAAAGAAATGAACAACATCAACACCACTTGCATATAATATTACTATCCCGACAACCAAAGCCGTCCTGTTCCCGGTTACAATTTTTTGCTATGGAGATACCCGGCACTAAAATCGTATTACCTCTCCCGACTGCCGAGCCGGGCAAATCCCTTTTACAGCAACTGCAACCCGGCCAGATTCTGCAGGGGACTGCGTTGAGTCAAAACATGGACGGCACGATCCGGCTGCAGATCGGTGTCACCCGTTTGATCGCCCAAACCACATTGAATGTACCTGCCGGCCAAGCGCTAACCCTGCAGGTAGAAAAGACCGGCAAACTGCCTGAATTGAGGGTGCTGACCCTTCCCAGTCTGGAAGAGATGAAAGCAAGTGCGCTGAAACAGGTATTGCCCCGACAGCAGCCGTTACCCGGGCTGTTCAGATTATTGACCCAGGTTGCCACCGATACAAGTCGCCCCGGTCAGTCACCGCCTCCTGCGGTACAGCAGGCGGTGCAGAATCTGTTACAGCGGATCATTCCGCTTGATCAACCAGGCTTCAAGACGCAACTCCTGCAGGCGCTGCAGCTGAGTGGCATACAGACGGAGGCCCAGTTGGTCAGGCAACAGGTGGAAGCCAACGATTTCAAGGTCAACCTGCTCCGGCTCATCGGCTTGATTAAACCGTTGATAACCACTACCCCGAACCAGGTCAATCAAACGCTTGCCATGCAGCAGCAGCTGTTCAATCCCTCGCCGCCGCCTGCTGCGGCACCACAGCCCGCCACCCCGCAGGAGACAAGCCCCACCACCAGGCTGCTGTTGGAGTTGTTCAAGCAGTTGGACGGCGCCATTGCACGGATTCAGACAAACCAGCTCAGTTCACTGCCAGCGGCAGACGACAGTTCGCGCCAGGTATGGCAGTTTGAGCTGCCCATACGCCAGGAAAACAGCTTCGACCTTTTTCATTTCAGGATCGGTCGCGACACCACAAACAAAGGCAGTGACATCGAGACCAGCTGGAACCTTACGCTGCATATGAGCCTGGCACCGCTGGGCCCAATGAGAGTGAGGCTGTCCCTTGTCGATGAAACCATCTCCACCACTATTTGGTCTGAGAAAGCGGATACTGCGAAACTGGTCAGCCGGCATCTCGACAAGCTTCGAGCCGGCCTCGAGTCGACCGGTTTGCAGGTTAACAAACTGGAAGCCTTCCAGGGCATGGCCAGGATTGAGAATGAACTACCCAGCGAACAATCGCTGCTGAACGAAAAGGCATGACTGACGATTACCAAGCCAAAGAGTCCGATCTTGCCATTGCCTTGAAATACGATGGAGAAAATGCGCCGCGTCTGACTGCCAAGGGAAGAGGAGATCTGGCGGACAGAATTCTCGCCCTGGCGGAGGAGCATGAGGTCCCATTGCACGAAGATGCGGAACTGGCAGCCCTGCTTTCACAAATTCCGCTGGGTGATGAGATACCTGAATCTCTCTATCGAGCGGTCGCTGAGGTGATCGCCTTTGCCTACCTGCTTTCCGGCAAACTGCCCCCTGGATACGATGATGCCTATTGAAGGTCAAAGCAACACAGGAAGAGAACGAATGAAAAGTTTGACAATAGGATTGACACTGCTGCTGGTTATTATTTCATTTCCACCACTGCAGGCCGAAGAGCGCGCGACTCAAGAGCAAACGTTAAAATCCCCAATGACGACGTCGAAACATACAAAGCAGTACAGCAGTCAACCCTTGAATCCGACCCAGCGCAGCCGTAAATGCGCCATCTATTCAGGCGTCTGCCCAATGGGCAGCATGGCAAAGGTGGGTGACTACTGCATCTGCCATACCCCGTCCGGCCCGATCCATGGGGTTGTGATTCCCTAGGTCGGTCGCCCTAGCTAAGCTTGATTTGGATTGTCTCCACCCGTTTCAGGCCTGCAGATCAGGACTATTTTTCCCTTTGTGAACGCTCGTCACTCTCTTTTTGTTCGCGTCGGTCAGCAATCTTCTGTTCCTGTTCGCGAAAACGATCGACGGCCTTGTTCAAGGCCTGGCTGCGGCTGTGATTTTTTTCCATACACGCTTTGAGCTGGTGTGGTTGTCGAGACTGGCGGCCACCACTTCCTGCTGTTGATCGATAGCCGCGTCCAGTTTGGCGAGAAACGCACGGTACTCCTGCAGTTGAGTAGCACTCATCCCCTCCGCCGCCATCTGCTTAAAGCGCTCGAGGTACTCCTGATGGTATTGCTTCAGCTGCTCCAGCTTCGCTTCCTCCTGGCGCAGATTTTTTTTTGCCTGCCCCATGATGCGCGCCGCTTTCTGCTCTTTCGAGTGGGCAAATCGTTGTACGGGCTTGAGTCGCTTTGACGGGGACATGATCTAGATTCCGCTTAATCCTCAATAGGTTGGGGCAGGCTCAGCCCCTCCGGGAGTTCAACATCACTGACATCCTCCGCGGGAAACAGGGCTTCCAGGTCCTCAAGGCTCTGCTCTAGGGTGACCCGCGTATACATATCCTGGCGGAGAAATTGACTTAACGCTGGCATTGCGGAGATAGCGATATCAATCTGTTCATCACTACCGGCTTCGTAGGCGCCAACACTGATCAAGTCTCTGTTTTGTTGATACACGGAGTAGAGATGTTTGAAGGAACGCGCGGCTTCCTGATGACTGTAGTTGGTTACGTCATTCATCGCGCGACTGATGGAGGCTTCGATATCGATTGCGGGGTAGTGTCCCGCATCCGCCAGACGGCGTGAGAGCACGAAGTGGCCATCGAGAATCGCCCGCGCCGCATCGGCAATGGGATCGTTTTGATCGTTACCTTCGGTCAACACCGTATAGAAAGCGGTGATCGAGCCGCCGCCCTTATCCCCGTTCCCGGCCCTTTCCACCAGCTGCGGCATTTTGGCGAAAACGGAGGGCGGATAGCCCTTGGTAGCAGGAGGCTCATGGATCGCCAGTGCAATCTCACGCTGAGCCTGGGCAAATCGTGTCAGGGAGTCCATGAGCAGTAATACATGCTTGCCCTGTTCACGGAAACTTTCAGCGATGCTGGTGGCCAGCATGGCGCCATGGATGCGCCTCAGGGGAGGATTGTCAGCGGGCACCGCAACCACCACAGCCCGTTTCAGACCCTCTTTGCCGAGGATATTCTCGACGAACTCCTTGACCTCCCGGCCACGTTCGCCGATCAGGGCCACCACCGTGACATCCGCATTGGTATAGCGGGTCATCATTCCCAGCAGCACACTCTTGCCGACGCCGGAGCCGGCAAACAGTCCCAGGCGCTGACCACGCCCGACGCTTAGCAGGGCGTTGATGGCGCGCACACCCACATCCAGCGGTTCGCGGATCGGGGTTCTTGCCAGGGGGTTGAATGTCCTCCCTGTCAACGGTCGATGTTCATCGCTGTGGATCGCACCAAAACCATCCAGGGGCTTGCCCGCGCCGTCGATGACCCGCCCGAGCAGTTGTTCCCCCACCACCGCTTCACAAACCCGACCGGTGGGGATGACGCGCGCCCCCTGCTCCAGGCCCTGAATATTGCCCGTGGGCATCAGATAGAGGCTCTCTTCGCCGAAGCCGACGACCTCGGCCTCGATGTGGGTGCCGTTGCTGCTGACCACATCGCACTGTCCGCCGATGGCGGCGCGGCAGCCGATCGCCTCGAGTGTCAATCCGACCATCCGGGTGAGACGTCCTTCCACCACCAATCCACGATCACCGCCGAGCCTGTCCTGATACTGGCGCAGTCTTTCCGCCCAGATCGGTTGTCGCTCTACGTTGATCGAATCTACTTTCATCGCCGTCTACTCGCTAGCTTGATCGTCCACCGAGCGGGCTCCAGCCAGCAGCGGGGCGATGAGTGTGGCAAGACGGGACTCCAGGGTACCGTCGATCTGCGAGGTGTCGGAGATAACCTTGCAGCCGCCGCGGTTGATCACCGGATCCTCGATCAGGTTCCATCCCACCTCGTTGTCTCCCAGGGCGTAGACTTCACGAATCAGCTCGGCATCCTCGGGATGGAGCAGCAGGCGCACGTTGTTGGATGAGACCGGCAGCACCGAGAGCGCTTCACGCACCACGCCGACGATCAGGTTCGGATCGCTCTTCACCTCCCGGCGCAAAAGCTGTTTGACGATCGCAATCACCAGGTTCAACAGCTCCTTCTCCACCCGGTTGTCTAGATCCCTGAGCGGCTGCTCGAAATGGGAGAACAGTTTATCCAGGTGAGCGGTATAGTGCTGAAGATCGCGCTGGGCCTGCGCCAATCCCTCCTTGTGGCCGAACTCAAAGCCCTCCTGCTTACCCTTCTCGAAGCCCTCCTCGTAGGCCTGCTTTTGAATCTCCTGCAGGGCGCCTGCGGTTGGTGGCGCACCCGGTGGCTGCAGGGTGCGCTGTGGCCCCACCTTGCCATCGCTCATGTCCGGCGGCAGCCACTGCATGACCTGGGCAACCTGTTGCTCCTTGTCTTTATCAGACGAACTCTTCACCGCCGCCTCCGAGCATAATCTCACCGGCATCTGCCAGGCGACGCGCAACGACCAGGATCTCTTTCTGTGCTGCTTCAACATCGCTCAGCTTGGCGGGTGCGGCCGCTTCCAGATCATCCTTCAGCATCTCCGCGGCGCGCTTCGACATATTCTTGAAAATCTTCTCTTTCAGCACTTCATCGGCTCCGCGCAGGGCGAGCAGCAACTGTTCGGTGCTCACCTCGCGCAGCAGGCTCTGGATGCCCCGATCATCGACGTCGATGAGGTTCTCGAAGACAAACATATTGTCCTGCAGCTCCTGTCCCAGGTCGCTGTCGAGTTCGATGATCTCCTCCATCAGCTTGCTCTCAACCGCACCGTCGAGCATGTTGAGTATCTCCGCGGCTGTCTTGACCCCGCCCAGGCTGGACGATTTGACGTTGGTGGCGCCGGAGAACTGTTTCTCGAGTATCTCATCGAGCTCCTGCAACGCGGCGGGCTGAATGCCGTCCAGGGTTGCGATGCGCATGATCACGTCGGTACGTACCCGCTCGGGAAACTGGCTGACCACCTGGGCCGCCTGATCCGACTCGAGAAACGAGAGCACGATGGCGATGATCTGCGGATGCTCGAGGCGAATCAGTTCGGCGATCGCCCGCGGATCCATCCACTTCAACTGCTCGAGTCCCTTGCTGTTGCGCCCAAGCAGAATGCGGTCTATCACACCACCCGCCTTGTCCTCGCCCAGGGCATTGGTCAGCATGTTGCGGATATATTCGTCGGAGCCGAGACCCAGCGCGGTCTGCTTCTCCAAGGTGGAGACAAACTGGCGCATCACCGCTTCCATCTGATCGGTGGTGACGTCGGTCAGCGTCGCCATTGCCAGGCCGACATCCTGCACCTCTTTCGGGCCCATGTGCCGCAACAGTTCGGCGGCATCCTTCTCCCCGAGCGCAAGCAGCAGGATGGCAGAGCGGGCAACGCCGCCGATCTTGGCGACCTCAGAGCTCTGGTCGGGGGCTGCCTGTTTGGTTTTTGCTGCCTGCTTATCTGCCATCTTCTGCGATCCACTTCCTGACGACCTGTGCCACCCGTTTCGGATCTTCCTCGATCATGTTGCGTGCGGCATCAAGGGTCTTCTCATAACTTCGCGGTCCGGGGAGATGGAGAGAGGCGTCATCTTCACCCAGTGCACCGATCGCACCACCGGGCACACCGCCACCCCCTTCCAGACTCCCGTTTGCACCACCCGCACCCATTGCACCGCCTGCAGCCGCAGCCACACCTTCCGGCATGGCCGGTTCTATCGCTACCTGCTTCACGAGGCGGGTCATAACCGGCTTTATCAATCCAAAGATTAGTAGCAGAGCCAGGATATAGCCACCAACCTGCCGTACCGTATCCCAGAACCATGTCTCTTCCCACATCGGTATCTCCGGAAGCGGTTCCGGCGCCTCGGGCACGTAGAAGGCCTCGTCGATCACCTGAACACTGTCGCCGCGCTGCAGATCATAGCCGATCGCCTCCTTCACCAGGTTGGAGATCCGGGTAACCTCTTCGGCGGTACGCTCCACCGCCTCGACCGCTCCCTCCTCCGTGGTGCGATAGCGGTGGTTGACGACCACGGCGACGGAGAGTCGGCGCAGGCGACTGGTGGGCAGCCGAGTATGACTGATTGTCTTATCCAGCTCATAATTCCGCGTCGCCCGTTTACTCGAATTGACCGGTGTCGCATTCTCCGCTGCACCGCCGGCGCCGGCCAGTTGTGGTGATGTGGCCGCGGCCGGCGGTTGATTGGAGAGCGCGCCAGGCACACCCTGGACCTCGCTCAACACCGATTGCTGTTCGTTGACCTGTTCCGAGCGCAGCGCCGTGGCATCCGGGTTGAAATACTCCTGTGTCTTCTCCACATAGGTGAAATCGACATCCGCGGTGACCTCCGCGCGCAGGTTCTCCCGCCCCAGCATCGGAGCGAGGATATCCTCGATGCGCTGCTTGTAGTGATTCTCGAGCTCCCGCGTGTACTCGAACTGGCTGCTGGTCAGCTCCATCTCCCGGGAGTCGTCCTTGCTGCTCAGGAGACGCCCCTTGTGGTCTACCACGGTCACCTTGGAAACCTCCAGTTCCGGTACGCTGGATGCAACCAGGTGAGTGATCGCCTCGACCTGCCCCTTCTCCAGGTTTCTTCCGGAGTAGAGTTTCAGCACGACCGACGCACTGGGGAATTTCCGCTTGCGTATGAACACCGATTGCTTCGGGTTCGCCAGGTGGACCCTTGCGCTCTCGACACTGGCCAGGGTCATGATGGTGCGGGCCAGCTCACCCTCTATGGCGCGCTGATAGCGGGCCGACTCAACCAGACGACTGGTGGAAAACCCGGTATCCTCCTGCATCAACTCGAAGCCGGTTGAACCGGTCTGCGGCAATCCCTGGCCGGCAAGTTTCATCCGCGCCTGCTGCAGGGCGCTGCTGGGTACCATTACGATGCCGTTGCTCTGATCGATCTCGTATTTTATGCCCGCCTGTTGCAGGGCCTGGGCAATCTCGATGGCGTCCTTGTGGGAGAGGTTGCCGTAGAGCGGGCTGTAGCTGGGTTCCTGGGTCCATAGCACCACCGCGAATCCCAACGCGACGCTCGCGGCAAATCCCACCAACACGGCAAATATGCGCAGCGTGGGATTAGTTTGGAGTCTATTCCTTACCTGGATCTCAGTCGTGGTCTCGGTTGCTGTCTCTGCCATTTTTTGCCTTCTTTATTAATAATTTAAATTGGCATGTTCATTACGTCTTTATACGCTTCGACGAGCTTGTTGCGCACCTGCACCATGGCCTCGAAGGAGAGACTCGACTTCTGTGCCGCAATCATCACCTGGGCCAGATCCATATCACCCTCACCGGTTTCAAAGGCGCTGCGCAGTGCACTGGCCTCCTTTTGCGCGGAATTGACATGGTCGATCGACTGCTTCAGGAGTTCACCGAAATCGTTCCCGGCGCTCTCCGATGCCTGGGCCGATCTATTGGCGGCCTGGGCCGACATCACCCGCATCTGGGCCAGGACTTGATCAATGTTCATGTTGTCACTCATCGTTCACTTCCCGTTTAATCAACAACTCACCTTATTCCATGCAGTTTTCGTACCAGCTCAACCCGGAATGGCGACCCCCGCATCACGCATGCGCGCAATCTTGTAACGCAGGGTGCGCTCGCTGATGCCGAGGCGACTGGCGACCTCTTTGCGGCTGCCACGCCCCTCTTCCAGGGCATCCAGGATCATCTGCTCCTCCACGGAACGAAGGTCTTCCGGCAAACGGCCCGGATTCGGTCGCTGCGTCATCTCGACCGGCTTTGTCTCCACCACATCACTCTCGAAGCAGAGTTCGTCGGCCGCTATCACGCCATCGCTGTTGAGAATCAACGCCCGCTGCATCAGATTGTCGAGTTCACGCACGTTGCCCGGCCAGGAGTGGGCCAAGAGGCGTTTTTTCGCCTCATCGCTCAAGTCAGGCAGGGTCTGTCCCGGGCGCAGGTTGTGCCGCAGCAGATGGCGGGCCAGGGGAAGAATATCCCGCTGGCGTTCACGTAGCGGCGGCAGGCTCAGCGGAAAGACGTTCAAACGATAGAAGAGATCTTCCCGGAAGCGACCGGCGGAGACCTCTTCCCGCAGTTTGCGGTTGGTGGTAGCCAGCACCCTGACATCGAGTTCGATCAGCTTGCGGCCGCCAAGACGCTCGAGCTCCTTCTCCTGCAGGACGCGCAGCAGCTTGGCCTGCAACGCCAGGCTCATCTCGGAGATCTCATCCAGCAGCAGGGTGCCGCCCTGGGCCTGTTCAAATTTACCGGCCGTTGCCTGATAGGCCCCGGTGAAGGCACCCTTTTCGTAGCCGAACAGCACCGCTTCAAGCATATTCTCGGGAATGGCTGCGCAATTGATGGCGATGAAAGCGCCTTCGGCACGGCTCGAATGTTGATGAATGTAGCGGGCAAAGACCTCTTTGCCGGTTCCGCTCTCGCCATGCAGCAGTACCGTGGCATCACTATGGGCCACGCGACGCGCCAGTTCGAGCACCTCGCGACTGCGCAGATCCTCGGCAACCGGACCCGCTGTTGTGTCATCCACGATGGGACGGATATGACTGGCGACCTTGCTGACCAGGACCTCCGCCTCGAAGGGCTTGGTCAGATAGTCAACGGCACCGTCGTGCATCGCCGTTACCGCCTTCTCAATGGTGCCGTAGGCAGTCATCAGCAGCACGGGCAGCTCGGGGAAACGATCCCTGACCTGGCGCAGCAGGCTGTGCCCGTCCATCGGCTGCATCTGGACGTCGCTGATCACCATGCCCACCGACCTCTGTTGCAGCAGCTCCAATGCCGCCCCCCCCCTCTTCGGCCAGACAAACCGGGTAACCGGCAAGCTCCAGGGTATCGCTCAAGGCCTCCCTGAGGGATGGATCATCTTCAACAATCAGCACCGTCGATTGGCTCATGACAGGCTCCTCAACTCAGGATATTTTTTTACGGCTGTTCTTCGTTCACCCACCATCACCGGTTGCAGATCGCTCTTTCTCAGGGCAATTGGAAATCGCAGATGGAACAGGGCTCCACCTTGATCCGAGCGCCCACAACTGATCTCACCGCCATGGTTCAGGACAAGATTCTGGACCACGGCCAATCCCAGACCGGTACCGCCGTTGCGGGTGGTGAAGAAGGGATCGAAAATGTGTTGTTCCAGCTCGACAGGAATACCTCTGCCGTCATCGGCCACATCGAGCTCGATATCCGCATTCACCCGCAGCGAGAACCGAATCAGGCTGGCACCCTGTTGAACGGCATTCTCCAGCAGATTGCCGAGCAGCCCCAGCAGGGCATCTTCGCGGCCCACCATGATGGCGCGCCCCCTGCTCTGATCATCGATTTGGAGCTTGACTTCGGCAGCTTTGAGTTGCTGTTCGGCAGACGTGGCAAACCTTTTCACTAAAACGCCGAGAGCGAGTCGGGTTTCACCCGCATCCGCACCCCGGGCAAAGAGTAAGATGTCATGAATTTGACGTTCCATATGCTGTAGACGGTCACGTAACTTGGCGGTGAACTGATGGCGCCGTTCGCTGCTCAAGCCATCATTGGCGAGATGGGATACATAGAGCAGTGCGGTGCTCAATGGCGTACGCATCTGGTGGGCCAGTTGCGCCGACATTTCACCCATCGCACTCAACCTTTCACGTCGGTTCAACCGCTCCTGTAGACCACGTGTCTCAGTCACATCGAGCAGCACCAGAATGCGTCCGGGGGTCTGTTCAAGGCGGTTGGATGAGAGGGTAAGTACGCGGCCGTTGCTCAGCCTCAGCTCGCTGCCGGCCAGATCGCTGCTCACGACGCTGGCACGCATGATATCCGGCCATAAATCGAGTTCCCGGATGGCGCCGAGCAGTCTTACCGCAGCGGGATTGAACTCCCGAACACGCTCCTCGCCATCCAGCCGTATGACAGCGGCCGGCAGGGTCTCGAGCAGTCGCTCGAGACGATCCGCCAGGCGCTCTTTTTCCGCCAGCTGCACCATCCGCTCGCTGCGTGCGGCTGCCAGCTCCTGACTCAACTCGAGAACCTGCGCCTGGAGCTGTTGATAGGAGCCGGTCAGCTCTTCCGAGAGCTGGTTAAACAGATTGAACGCCGATTCCAAGGCATGCTGTCTGTCAGCGAGAGATGGCTTGGGTGACACGTGATTCGGCCTCTGCGGTTGGTTTTGTGAACACACTACCAACTTCGCAATATACGTGCCGAATTTACGTTATCTTAATAATCAATGAGTTAGCTGGCTTGATTACCGGTCGCGTCAAATTCCCGGCGACTCTGTATGGCGTTGAAGGCCATATTTTCGCAGTTTCTCAACCAGGGTCGTTCGGCGCATATGCAGGCGCTTAGCGGCATGAGCGACAATCCCATCCGATTCATCCAGGGCCTGCTGAATCAGGCTCTGCTCGAGTGAATTCAGGTGGGCTTTGAGATCGAGACCGTCATTGGGAAGTCGTGGCGCATTGATGACAGTGCCCGGCTCTTCGCCCTCAAGGGTGACTTGCGGTAACTGCATGGCCTCTGGCAGCTCCCCGGTGGGACGAAACTTCTCAGGCAGATCGGCGACGTCGACGACGCCATAGGGATGGAGGATGGCGAGTCGCTCGATTAGGTTGGCCAATTCCCTGACGTTGCCCGGCCAGCGGTAGTGACTCAGGGCAGCGATCGCGGCCGGCGTCAGTCTCACCGACCCCCTCTTCTCGTTCTCGATACGGTGGATCAGGTCATTCACCAGGACAGGAATATCCTCCACCCGATCCCGTAGCGGGGGCATTTCGATGGGAAACACATTCAAGCGATAGAAGAGGTCCTCGCGGAAATCACCATGCTTGATCGCATCTTCCAGATTTCGATGAGTAGCCGCGATGATGCGGACGTTGCAGGGGATGGTTCTGTTACTGCCGACCCTTTCAAAGGTTCTCTCCTGCAGCACCCGCAACAACTTGACCTGCATCGGCATGCTCATGTCGCCGATCTCATCAAGAAACAGCGTGCCCCCCTCGGCCATTTCAAAGCGCCCTTGACGGGCACTGATGGCGCCTGTGAAAGCACCCTTTTCATGGCCGAACAGCTCGCTCTCGAGCAGATCCCCCGGGATTGCGCCGCAATTGACCGGAACAAAGGGCTTACCCCGCCGTACAGAGTGGAAATGGAGCTTGCGGGCAACCACCTCTTTCCCTGTGCCTGACTCACCCAGGATCAGCACGGTCGCTTCGGAATCCGCCACCTGTTCGATCATCTTGTTGACCCGTCGAGTCGCCCTGCTGCTGCCGGAAAGGCTGCGAAAGAGCTCAACCGGACGTGATGTCTGGGTATCGGATGTCTTCAATTCCTGATAGACCTGGGCCTTATGGGTAAGGGCCATCAGATCGTCGTAGAGACAGGGCATCTTGAAGCCGCCCAAGACATTGTCACAGCCTTCGAGCTTTTCCGGCAGGCCCCTCTCTTCATCGTAGAGTTGAAAAGCCGGCAGGCCCGGAAATTGATCCTGCAGGGTTCGTGCGATCAGCAACCGTTGATCCGGCTCCAGATCGAGACCGAGGAAAACAGCGACGCAGGCACTCCCTTTGTCCAGTGATGGCAGTTCTATCTCAGTCGGATCGGCGACGACACACAATTCGCCTTCGACAAAGCCGATGATATGCTTCAGGTAGCTCTGCCGTTCAGAATCCTGATCGATTAGATAGATACATAGATTTGGGAACACGGGACCTTCTGTACATTTCGTTTGGCCGCTTGACCAGGTCGCTTTGACACGGCATTTAACCAACCTATTGTCAGCGAAGTTAAGCAGTAATTCTGCAAAATGTCAAAATTTCGTCGATCCAATATTTTTACTTAACAGATTCAATTAACACATTGTTAAATTTAAAAAATAATTATACAACCACACCAACCTATCGATAAACACATTATTTTCTTAGGTTTGATTGTAGATCCCCTTTTTTCGATCCGGCCACTCTCTTGCCAAGGTAATATTTTTCCCTTGTCGAGGCGATCTGATGACAGACCGGCAAGGCGTGACTTCCACCCCGGGACTTCTACATGAAGAGTGATCTTGATATGGTTTTATCAACAAATCTCGGTATATACTTACATTTATACAGGTTGAATCTAAGACACTCCATGGCAAAGCTCACGCTCACATTCAAAGGTCACGTTATCGATGTCTTTCACCTCGAGAGTGACAAGACCCAGATCGGGCGCAATGATGACTGCACCATCCCGATAGACAGTCTCGCCATTGCCCCGCTGCAGGCGGTTATTACCAAACAGAGCGATCAGCGTTATCAGCTGGAGGCCCTGGACGAGGCATTTCCCGTCCTCGTCAACCATGAAAAGACCGCGGAGGCCACCCTAAATCATGGGGATGTCATCCAGGTCGGCAAACACACCCTCTCATTTGCAGAGGACGTGATGGATCTCGGTGCCGATTTGAGCCAGAGCGAAACAGCTGAGCAGATCCCCGTTGCGGCCAAACAGGATGAAGGTGATGAGAGCATACCCAAGCTGGGTGTACTCCAGATCATCAATGGGGATAATTTCGGACGCATCATCCCCTTGAATAGAAACATGACCAGAATCGGGCATGCCGGTGGTGATTGCGCAATGATCGCACGCAGGGAAGGCGGCTATTTCATCTCTTTTCTCGAAGGGCCCAACCCTCCCCGAATCAATCAAAAGCCGATCGGCGACGAAGCCAGATTGTTGACGGATGGCGATATCATCGATGTGGGCGGCACTCAGATGCAGTTCCATGACTAGATCGGACGAACGCAGGCGCTTTCACCGTATCCTGTTCGACGCCCCTGCCACCATCATCAGGCAACAGATCGCCTACCCCACCAGCCTCATCGATATCTCGTTAAAAGGAGCTCTGCTCAAGGCGCCGGCAGACTGGCCAGGCGAACAGGGCGACGATGTCAGTGTCGAGGTCATGCTCAATGATGCCGAGGCGGTAATCACCATGCACGCCGTTTGCGCCCATGAAGAGAATCAACACATCGGTGTATTGTGCATGGAGATCGATATGGAGAGCATCACCCTTCTACGCCGCCTGATCGAATTGAATATCGCTGATGAAGAGCTGCTGCAGCGCGACCTGGAGGCGTTGGGTTAAGCCCTGTTGTCACGAATCCGCCAGGCCTTGGCACCTATTCATCCCCGGAATCTCTATTACCCCGTTTGCGCTGGAGTATAACCGTCATCGCCAAGGCTCCGAACAGCGCGTAGTAGACGGCTTCGCTGCGCTCGGCACCCAACAGCAGCGAACCGTAACCGCCGATGGCGGCACCGATCCCGCCAAAGGCCAGGCCGCGCATCATCCGGCACAGTGTGCAGTTACTGTTATCCATCGCCCAACAGTCGTTCGATACAGCCGATGTAGGCGGCCTCGTCCGGCATCCGGTTGGCGGATTGGGCTTCCCACAATATCCGTCCCAGGCACTCCATCAGTTGATGCTCGGCTTCATGTGCCTCACCCAAGTGCCGGCATAGGCGCCGATAGAGTTCGCTGATGCCCAGCGGCCGGTCCGTTGTAACCTGTTCCAGCAGGCTGATATGCATGGCCATGTGCAAAAACGGATTCTCCTCGCCACCCTCGCCATGAAACTCCTGTAACAGATAGCGTTCCCTGTCATTCAGCATCCGATGGTATTCCGGATGGGCGTTGACCACGCTGCAGACCATCTTCTCCAGCGGTTCCATATCATCACCGGCCTGATGCTTTCGCCATGCCTCGAAAAAGACCTGGCGCAGCTGGTTACGATCACCGCTGATCATGGATAAGGCTTGTTTCAGGGTTGTGTGGCATGCCTGGCGAACTTCTTCAATGCCGCGGTGACATTCTGTTTGACTTTTTCTCTGTCGTTGATGGCAAACCGGCTGAAAAGGTGGTCGGGGCTGTTGTAGCTCAACCACACCTTACCTTCCGCATCCTGCCACACCAAGGCCTTCAACGGCAGATCGATACCAATGCGCTGATCGCTTGTCATCAGCGCAGTACCGACCTTGGGGCTGCCGAAGATAATCAATTCGGTGGGACGCAGGGTTTTTCCCACCTTTGCCGCACCCGCCGCATGGTCTATGCGGTTGAACACCTTCAATCCCGCCCCGGTTGCCGCCGAGGCAAATCGATCGGCGGTCTCGCCTACGCTGAATTGGCTGGATAGGTTGACAAGTCCCGAATCTGCCAGCGCAACAGGGGCGCTCACCGCCATTAGAATCAGCACCAGTAATGGGGTTGTTTTGCTCATCGTCATCTCCTTTTGGTAGCACCGGACGGTTGGTCTAAAAACTTCAGACAGGTTTATTCTCGCTTCTCGGGGAACTCGCACAGATCCTCGATGACACAACTCCCGCATCGGGGCCTGCGCGCAATACAAGTATATCGTCCATGTAATATCAGCCAATGGTGGGCATCATGCAAGAATGGTGGGGGAATCGTGCGCAATAATTTTCTTTCAACCTCCAGCGGTGTCCTGCCCGGGGCCAGGCGGGTTCGGTTGGCAACCCGAAAAATATGGGTATCCACCGCCATCGTGGGTTGGCCAAAGGCTGTGTTCAATACCACATTGGCGGTCTTGCGCCCCACGCCCGGCAGATTCTCAAGGGCCTTGCGAGTCTGTGGCACCTCGCCTCCATGCGCCTCAAGCAGGATCCGGCAGGTTTCGATAATGTTCTTGGCTTTGTTGTTGAACAGTCCTATGGTCCTGATATACCGCTTCAGTCCCTCGACGCCCAGGGAAAGCATCGATTGCGGCGTATTGGCAACGGAAAAAAGTTCCGCGGTGGCTTTATTCACGCTTTTGTCAGTCGCCTGGGCCGAAAGGACCACCGCCACCAGCAGTTCGAAGGCGGATTCATAACTGAGTTCAGTGGTGGGGTTGGGGTTGTTCGCCTGCAGGCGTTCAAATATCGCCTGACGTTTCTGTCTGTTCATATAAAATGGAACGGCCTGTTTAGGTTAGCGACTATAGCAAGCAGGAACTCGCTTGTTCCAGTCTCCTCATGTAGTCTCGTCCCATGGTCAGTCAGGAATTCAGACGTTTCAGCATCCGCCGCCTCAATCCGTTCAATGGCGTACTCCAGGTCTTTTACGGAGAATCTGCCCGCGCACTGAGCGGCAATGGCGCTGTCTGGGAGATTCAGGTTCTCAGCGATACACCCCAAGGCCTGTGGGCCAACATCCCTTTCAGCGGCAAGGAGTTCTACACCTTCGGGCGTTGGTCGCCAGACACGGGGCTGCAGCAGGTACCGGTCAATCCGCTATTCAACGTTCGCGATATGATCGCTTCGGCGGAACAGCTGATCGCTGCCCTGTCAGCCGCCGTCGAGACACTCCCCTTCCCCCCGGCAGACCCTTATGAGCTCTGGCTGCTGGATGAGCAGAAACTGACGCCGGTCGCGCTCTTGGCATCGTGTCAAAATAGCGATCAGCTGGATCAAGCGGTCAACGCCAAATGGATCGCCGCCGAACGCGGCGATTTCTCATTTGTCTCTGCAAACCTGCTGCAGAGGGGACTAGCCAACAACGACGGTTATAATCCCAGGGTGCATGCCTCGATCCTGGAGGCGACGGTGCGGGGCCGTGGCGGCCAGCAGCATCGACGAGCCTGGTTCAGACGCTGTGCGGACGGCAGCCACACGCCCTGTGAGCCGGCGCAGGATGACATCGATCCCTGTGCGTTTCCCCGGCTGCCGATCACCGAGACGTGGGAAGATGAGGAGGACCGTCGCCTGGTGGCAGACTATATCGCATGGAGGGCGCCGCAGCTGCTGCAGTTGCATGGGCTCCACCCGGAGACGCGTCAGCGCCTTGAACAAATCGCCGTGAGTCAGTCCGAGACCGTGGAGCGCCTGTGGCGTCTCTATCCGGAAATACACAATAAAGACCTGTTGAATCGTGCGCGGGTAGAGGCAAAAATCCGTTCTGCAAACCGGAAATGAGGCTATGAGGTACATCAATCAATCCGACCAGCTAAACCGGCCTGACGGCGGTCTAGGCATACTCCTGGTCAATCTGGGCACACCCGATGCGCCGACAGCGTCCGCGGTGCGTCGCTATCTCGCGGAGTTTCTCAGCGATCCGCGGGTGGTGGCGATCCCGAAACTGATATGGATGTTGATTCTCCACGGCATCGTTCTGCGGATCAGACCGAGGATCAAGGCCGAGGGGTACAAAAGCATCTGGACGGACGAGGGCTCGCCGCTGCTGGTGATTTCCAAACGGCAACAGGCGGCGCTGAGCGGGATATTGCGGTCCCGACTCCGGGGCAAATTCCATGTGGCGCTCGGGATGCGCTACGGCAATCCATCCATTGCCAGCGTGTTGCATGAGCTGCGCCAGAAGAACATCCAGCGACTGCTTGTGTTTCCGCTCTATCCGCAATACTCCGCCACCACCACCGCCTCCATCTTCGATGCCGTCACCCGGGAGCTGCAGCGCTGGCGCTGGATACCGGAAATCCGCTTCATCCAGCGATACCACGATCGAGCCGACTATATCAGGGTGCTGAGCGAGAGCATCCGCAGCTATCGCGAGCAACAGGGCGTTGCACAGAAGCTGCTCTTCTCCTTTCACGGCATCCCCAAGGATTACTACCAAGCCGGCGACCCCTATCCGGATGAGTGCCGTGCCACAGCCAAGGCTGTGGTGGACAACCTCGACCTCGAAGCGGACCAGTGGCACCTCACCTATCAATCCCGCTTCGGCGCCCAGGAGTGGGTGAAACCCTACACCATGCAGACCCTGAAGCAGTGGGGCGCCGAGGGTGTAGAGAGTGTACAGGTTGTCTGTCCCGCTTTCTCCGCCGACTGCCTGGAGACCCTGGAAGAGATTGCCGAGGAAAACCGTGACGCCTTCCTCGAATCGGGGGGTAAGCGCTATGCCTATATACCGGCGCTCAATGATGCTCCCGAACATATGCAGATGCTCGCGGAGCTGGTCTGCAGCCATGTCTCGGGCTGGCCCGAGGCTGAACCTGACAACGGAGGGAAAGGCTGATGGCACAACACCCGCACCCGGTCGATATCAAGGTGCATCAGAGAAGCCGATTCCTCGATATCGCCTTCGACGACGGCAGCCTCTTCTCCCTTCCCTGTGAATATCTGCGGGTCTATTCACCCTCCGCCGAGACCCGGGGCCACAGTCCGGCCACGGCGAAACTGGAGCGAGGCAAGGAGCGCGTGACCATCACCAAGATAGAGCCGGTCGGTCAGTATGCGATCAAGATCCACTTTGACGACGGCCACAACTCGGGGCTATACGACTGGGTCTATCTCTACAATCTGGGCAAACATCACAATGAGCTTTGGCAGGCCTATCTGGAGAAGCTCAAGGCGGTGGGTTATCAGCGCCAGGATCCAGATTTGATACCCCCCGATGGCGATGCCTGAATGGATGGGATTAGATGTGCGGTTAATGATCTGGCTCAATCGCCAAGCGGAATGAAGTCGTACATTCCGCAGCCAAATTAGCTACACTATCTATGAAATGCAGGGTTGCAACGCACTGGCCCTGACATCGATCCTCAGAGACAACAAACGACCCGATATAAGACTGGGGGGTTACGCTTAATGGAAGAATCACTGCAGCGCTTGCTCGACGCTGAAACCAAAGCGCAACAGATCCACAGCAAGGCCGAAGAGATGCGGGAGCGCACGATCCAGGAGGCTTTGCAAGAGGCAAAGACCAAAGAGGAACATTTCGAGGCGCGTATCCCCGAACTGCATCAGAGCTTCATGGAGAAGGCGGAGAGCCGTGCTGAACAGACCATCGCAGAACTGAAGAAACGCTTCAACGAACGTCATGCCCAGCTGCGCGAATATGCCGAAGCCCGGGAGGATGACGCACTGGAAGCGGCCTTCGCGGCGCTGATCGATCCCAGGGCTGACGAAGATTGACCGGACCAGATGAGTTCGCATAGAGATCAGGCCTATCTCAAGACCCGCGTCGGTGTGCTCTCGGCACGGCTGCTCGATCCCGATATCATTGAACGCCTGAAACAGATGTCGCTCAGTCAACTGGGCGAAGCCTTCGACCTGCAGCCCATCTTCGATGAGGCGATCGACAACCGGCAAAAGATCCGCCTGGTCGAGCAGGCCCTGTTGCAGCGGCTGATGGGCGAACTCTCTGTGCTGTTGCGCCCCCTCAGTGGACGCTCCCGGGGCCTGATGCTCTACTGGCCGAGAAAGTTCGAACTCTATAATCTCAAGACCCTGATCCGGGGTAAGTTGAACAGCCTCGGGATGGAGGAGATCCGCGACAACCTGTTCGAGATGCCGGAGAACATCCGCCTGCCTCACGAATCCCTGCTGCAGGCGGAGAATGTGCTGGAGATGCTGCGCCAGCTCGACCAGGGACCCTATGCCCTGATCGCGAGACAGGCGCGCAGTGTTTTCGAGGAGCAGCATGAAAACTTTTCCCTCGATGCCGCCATCGATCGACTCTACTACACCGGTATGCTGCGCCATGCCAACATCACCGACGGCATCGACAAGCGCGGCCTGAAGAAGGTGATCGGCATCATGATCGACCGGCAGAATATTCTTTGGCTGCTGCGCTACCGCCTGGTCTATCGCTTCGCACCCAGCGAGGCCTACTACCTGCTGATACCCTATGGCGGGCGCATCCAGCGGGAGAGGCTGATGGAGCTGGCCAATCTCGACGGCCTGGAGACCATCATCGATCGTCTGCCACCCCCGTTCAAAGCGATCCTCGCCGATGTGAAGAACATTACCCAGGTGCGGCAGCGTCTCGACCACACCGCCAGCGAAGAGCTGCGTAAATTGATGCACTACAGCCCCGACGCGATGGTTTCCGCGCTCAGTTACATGATCATCCGGGACATGGACCTGATGAAACTCTACGCCATCATCCAGGGTAAGCTGCTGCAGATGGACCAAGGGATCATGAATGAGGCGGTACCCGGTAATCCCTTGCGCAACGAGGCAGTGGAGGCGAGCCATGTTTAGTCCGCTGCCGATGAAACACATCAGCCTGCAGGTACTCACCGCCGATCTACCCAGTGCCTCGATGATCCTGGCCGGCCTCAACAGCTTCAGTCCGGACAACCGTCCCTACGCCGAGGAGGAGCTCCCGGACGTTCCAGGTCAACACTTCCGCGAGTGTTATGCCAAGGCAAAGGCACGTCTTGACAAGATCGCATCCCAGGTGGGATTCACCCCCTCCGCGTTCTCCGGAGATATCGCGCCGATCTCCGAGCAGCAGCTCGAAGCGGTGAATCAGTGGTTGGGGCAGGCGTGGGAGAGCTGCTCCGATTTCGAAGAGAGCCGCCGCCGTCATCTCGAGGAGCGTCGAAGTATCGACCAATTGGAGACCACCCTGGCCAATTTTCGCCATCTCCATATCGATCTGGGCCAGCTGCATGGCGACAAGCAGTTCCTCGAGACCACCATCGGCATGGTGCCCCGCGCCCAGGTCAGTCAGCTGAAGGATGCCCTCGGCCTCGACAACTACCTGCTCTTCCCCTACCACGAGAGCGACAGCGAGAGTCATGTGATCATCTTCGGCAGCGGCGGCCGCGAGGGCTCGAAACTGAAATCGGTGCTCGATACCGCCGGATTCCGCCCGCTGGAGATTCCGCCGGAACTGCACGACCAGCCGGAGGCGGCCGAGAGCCGGCTGATACAGCGCCGGGCATCGGTGGAGGCGGCAGACAAGGAACTCGAAGAGACGATCCGCGCCTGGAGCGAATCCGCCGACCAGGAGCTGCGGCAGGCAGCCAGGGTTCTTCATCTGGCGGCGCCCTACGTGGCGCTGGGTGAAGCCGCCCGCCATCGCGGCAATCTCTCCCGGCTGCAGGGCTGGGTTCCCGCCGAGGATATTCATCTGGTGGAGTACGCATTGGGGGAGAAGCTGCCCAACGCCTATGTGCTCGAGACCCGGGATCCGAGGCCCGATGAACGTGGGCTGGTACCCTCGGTGATGCGCCACAGCCGGCTGCTGCGGCCATTCTCCTCACTGGTGATGCAGTATGGCGTCCCCCGTTACGGCGAGGTCAACCCAACCCAGCTCTTCGCCCTCACCTATATCCTGATGTTCGGCATGATGTTCGGCGATATCGGTCACGGTGCGGTGATCATCGCGGTCACCCTGCTGCTGCGGCGCAAGCTCCGAAGCTTCACCCCCTTCGGCATCGCCGCCGGTCTCTCGTCCATCCTCTTCGGCTTTCTCTACGGCAGCATCTTCGGCTACGAGCATATCCTCCACGCAATCTGGATCGCGCCCCTCACCGACCCCCTCTACATGCTCACCGTGGCCCTGCTCTGGGGTGTCGGCTTCATCATCCTCGTGACCCTGCTCAACATCCTCAATCACATGATGATGGGCGATCGCATCGGTGCTCTTTTCGGCGACAACGGTCTGCTCTCCCTGCTGCTCTATGCCGGCCTGCTGGGCACCGGCTACAGCTTTTATGCCGAGGGCAGTGTCAACCTGTTCTGGGGAACATTGGCGGTTCTCACCCTGATCGGCATCTTCGCCCATAAGCTGGTCGAGCAGGAGGCCGCCATCGGCGAGCGCATCCTGGTGGCCTTCATCGAGACCTTCGAAACGATCACCGGCTACGCCTCCAACACCCTCTCCTTCCTGCGTGTCGCCGCCTTCAGCCTCAACCATGTGGCGCTGGCGATCGCGGTCTTCACCCTGGCCAACATGATGGGCGACATGGGGCACTGGATCACGGTGATCCTGGGTAATGTTTTCATCCTGGTCCTGGAAGGGCTGATTGTTGCCATCCAGGTCCTACGACTTGAATTCTATGAAGGTTTCTCCCGTTTTTATTCGGGAGATGGGAAGGCATTTAAACCACTTACGCTTTAATTATGAATTTTGAATGATGAATTTCGGTGCTCGCTATGCTCGCAATCTTATGTAAAAAACAGGCGTGTGCGCAGCGCACGCAGCAATTCAAGATTCATAAATCAAAATTCATAATTCAAACAAAATAGGAGCATGTGTTATGTATTGGCTTATCGCAGTAATGACCCTCGGTATCGCCGGCCTGATCATCACCGGCGTTATCATGGAGATGCAGCCGGCCAAGGTCAGCAGGCCCTGGTTCAAGCCAACCATCGGCATCAACCTGGTGGTTTTTGTCGCCGCCCAGGCGGCATTGATCTTCATGGGGTTCAACGAGGTCATGGCCGCTACCGAGGCGGCTACCGAGGGGGGCGGCGAGATATCCATCGGCCTCGGCCTCGGCATCATCGGCGTCGGTATTCCGACCGCGCTGAGCACCATCGGCGCGGGCATCGCGGTGGGTCCCATCGGCGCCGCCTCGCTGGCGGTGTTGGCGGAAAAACCGGAGATCTTCGGCCGCACCCTGATCTATCTCGGGCTGGCGGAAGGTATCGCCATCTACGGTCTGGTGATGAGTATCCTGCTGCTGGATAAGATCTGAGCGTGGCGGATACAACACCCCATGTGGTCAGAAAGATCTTCGTCGGCAGCCACGCCTTGACCGACGGCTTCCGACTCATCGGTTTCGAGACGATCACCGATCCCGATGCCGCCACCCTGGATGAGCTGCTGTCGCGGCTGCTGCAGGAGCGGGAGCGGGTGCTGCTGATCATCGAGCAATCGGTGAACCGGATCGGCTCGAAACTGCTCGATCAGATTCGCATCGAAGGCGGACACATCGTACTGTCCGAGGTGCCGTCGTTGCACGATCCCGAGGACTTTCACTCCGACCTGGACGGGCAATTGAAAAAACTGACGGGCGGTCAATAGAGGAGAGTGACATTGAATCAGGTTGAAGCGCTTGAGAAAGCGATCCTTGAACGGGCCGAATTGATGGCCAACGAGTGCCAGAGCCGTGCCGAGGCGGGCCGCAAGAATATCCTCCGCGAGGCCAGCGAACGGCTCCATCTGCGCGAGGAGAAGGAGACCCTGTTGGCCAAGTCGCTCGCCGACCGGGCCTACCTGCGCAAGGTGCAGGCGGACGAATTGAAGCTGCACAGCAAGATGGACCATATGCGCTGGAACCTGGTGCAGGTGGTCGTCGACCGCCTGCAGCAGCGCATGCAGTCCCTGATCCAGGACGAGGCGACCTACTTCGAGCTGCTCCAGGCCTATCTGCAGCAGGCGGCGGAACAGATCGAGGAAGCATCTGTGCTGGTCTCGGTCAACGCCGAGGACCTGCGGCGACTTAAATCCAAATGGGAGAGCCTGACCGCAAACCTGGTCCCGGGCAAGCATTTTGAACTGCTCGATGAGAGCATCGAGACCGTCGGCGGCTGCCTGATCACTACCGCCGATCAGCGGATCCAGATCGATCACACATTCGAGGGCCGTCTCGAGCGCCTGCAGCGCAAGGTGCATCAGGCACTGGTCGAGCGGCTGCTACCCCCCATCGGTGACGGACAGGCACTTTGACAATGACCCAAGAAAAGAAAAAAGGCACGATTCAGGAGATCAACGGCCCCATCGTCACCATCAGGCTCCCTGGTGTACAGAATGGCGAACAGGTGCGCATCGGCAGCCTCGGCCTCTACGGCGAAGTAATCTCCCTCGAGGGCGACGAGGCACTGGCGCAGATCTACGAATCCACTGAAATGGTCCGCCCCGGCGAGCCGGTGGAGGGCCTGGGACACCCCCTCTCGGTGGAACTGGGTCCGGGTCTCATCGGCGGCATCTTCGACGGCGTGCAGCGCCCCCTTGAGGCGATGTTTCTCAAGGCCGGGGACCAGATACCCCGCGGACTCAGTCCCCTTCCCCTGGACCGGGAGAAGCTGTGGCACTTCGTACCCAGCGATAACCTGGAACCCAACATGCCGATCATCAACTGCGCCCGCCTGGGTGTGGTGCAGGAGACGGAGACCGTGGAGCACCGCATCATCGTGCCGCCGGATATCGAAGGCGAACTGATCGAGCTCGCCCCGGAGGGTGACTACAACCTGGAAGAGACCATCGCCCAGGTAAGAGACCGTCACGGCCAGGTGCACCACCTCAAGCTCTACCACCGCTGGCCGGTGCGCAAGCCGCGCCCCTACGAGAGCCGCGATAACGGCATCGAACCCCTGATCACCGGGCAACGCATCCTCGACACCTTCTTCCCCCTGCTCAAGGGGAGCAAGTGCGCGGTGCCCGGCCCCTTCGGCGCCGGCAAGACCGTGGTGCAGCACCAGGTCGCCCGCTGGGCCAACGCCGACATCGTAATATACGTGGGCTGCGGCGAGCGCGGCAACGAGCTGGTCGACGTGCTCGACAGCTTTCCCAAGCTGAAGGACCCCTATACCGGCAGGCCGCTGATGGACCGTACCCTGCTGATCGCCAACACCTCCAACATGCCGGTGGTGGCCCGCGAGGCGTCGATCTACGTCGGCATCACCATCGCCGAGTACTACCGGGACCAGGGCTACGACGTGGTGATGCTCGCCGACTCCACCAGCCGCTGGGCCGAGGCCCTGCGCGAGGTCTCCGGCCGCCTCGGCCAGATGCCCGTGGAGGAGGGCTACCCCGCCTACCTTGCCTCCCGTCTGGCCGCCTTCTACGAGCGCGCCGGCCGGGTCGAGACCATGGACTGCGGCAAGGGCTCGGTGACCTTGATCGGCGCCGTCTCGCCTCCCGGCGGTGACTTTTCCGAGCCGGTCACCAGCCATACCAAGGAGATCATCCAGACCTTCTGGGCGCTCTCCAAGGAGTTGGCGGACGCCCGCCACTACCCGGCCATCGACTGGGTCGACAGCTTCTCCGCCGACGTCGGCACCGCCGCCGAGTGGTGGCACGAGAACATCGATCGCGGCTGGGAGAAACGCCGCGCCCAGGCCCTGGCCATGCTGGCACGTGACGCGGAACTCTCGCGCATCGTCAACCTGGTGGGCCCCGAGGCCCTCTCCTCCGCCCAGCGCTGGGTGTTGGAGGGTGCCGCCCTGGTAAAGGATGGCGTGTTGCAGCAGAGCGCCCTCGATCCGGTGGATACCTTCTCCTCCCCGGAGAAGCAGTTCATGCTCCTCGACCTGGTCCTCACGGTCTACGACGAGGGTGCCGCCCTGATCGAGCTCGGGGTGCCCGTGCAGGAGCTCTCCGAGATGCCGGTGCTGGCCCGGCTGCGCCGCTGCAAGGAGCTCTACGACTCGTCCCAGGTCGACCAGCTGAAGGCGTTTCGCGATGAAGCGCTGAGCGACTTCAAGGCGATCCATTCCGAATATGCACAACGGGGGGAACAGACCGCATGAGTGCCAAGGAGTATCGTACCGCTTCCTCCGCCCGTGGCGGCCTGCTGACCGTCGCCGATGTGCCCAACATCGCCTTCGGCGACCGGGTCCACATCCGCGATCAGCAGGGCAACACCCGCAACGGCCAGGTGATCCGCAGCGCCAACGACGAGGTGCTGATCCAGGTCTTCGAGGGCACCGCCGAGCTCGACCTGGAGAGCACCTGGGTGCGCTTCCTCGACGAACCGGTGGAAATCGCCCTCTCCCCGGAAATCCTCGGCCGCATCTTCAACGGCCTGGGCGAACCCCGGGACTACCGCCCCCCCATCGTCTCCAACCTGCGCCGCAGCATCAGCGCCGCCGCCTTCAACCCGGCGGCCCGCACCTATCCGAGGGAGTTCATCCAGACCGGTGTCTCCACCATCGACGGCCTCAACTCCCTGGTGCGGGGGCAGAAGCTGCCGATCTTCTCCGCCTCGGGCCTGCCCCACAACCGCCTCGCGGCGCAGATCGTGCGCCAGGCCAAGCTGCCCGACGACGACAGCCGCTTCTCGGTGGTCTTCGCCGCCATGGGGGTCTCCTATGCCGACGCCCGCTTCTTCGAGGAGGAGTTCGCCTCCTCGGGGGTACTGGGCAACGTGGTGATGTTCGTCAACATGGCCGACGATCCGCCGGTGGAGCGGCTCACCCTGCCCCGCATGGCCTTGACAGCGGCGGAGTATCTCGCCTTCGATCTCGACCGCCACGTACTGGTGGTAATGACCGACATGACCCACTACGCCGAGGCGCTGCGCGAGGTCGCCACCGCCAAGGGCGACGTACCGGCGCGCAAGGGCTATCCCGGCTATCTCTATTCCGACCTGGCGGAGATCTACGAGCGCTCCGGCCGCATCAAGGACCGCCACGGCTCGATCACCCTGGTACCGGTATTGAGCATGCCCAGCGACGACATCACCCATCCGATCCCCGACCTCACCGGCTACATCACCGAGGGGCAGATCGTGCTCAGCCGCGAACTGCACAACCAGGGCATTTATCCGCCGGTGCACATCTCGCCCTCGCTGTCGCGGCTGATGAAGGACGGCATCGGCAAGGACTTCACCCGGGAGGACCACCCCCACGTCTCCAACCAGCTCTACGCCCTCTATGCCCGTGCCCTGGAGACCCGCAATCTGGCTTCGATCATCGGCGCCGACGAACTCTCCGCCCGCGACCGCCGCTACCTGGAGTTCGCCGACGCCTTCGAACAGCGCTTCGTGCAGCAGGGCGAGGATGAGGACCGCAGCATCGACGAGACCCTCAACCTGGCCTGGGATCTGCTCTCCACCTTCCCGCCCCAGGCGCTCACCCGGGTCAACGAGACCGAGATCGCCAAGTACCATCGGCAGAGCGCATGACCGGCAAACGCATCAAGGCCGCCCCGACCAAGAACACCCTGCTCAACCTGAAGCGGCAGCTCAACTTTCTCGAGGAGGGCCACAGCCTGCTGGAGCGCAAGCGCGAGCTGCTGACCCGGCTGGTCTACCAGCGCATCGGCGAATACCGCGAGATCCGCGACCAGGCCCATGAGGCGATCAAGCTGGCCTATCACTGGCTCAGCATGCTGCAATTGCGCATGGGCAGCCGCGCCATCAACCAGGCGGTCCTGGGGGTGGAGCCGGTGCTCGATGTGAAAATCCTGCCGCGCCGCAACCTGGGGGTGGAGTACCCCTCGGTCAGCGGCGAGCTGCTACCCCTCAACCCGGTGGGCCTCCTCGGCACCGATCCCAGCTTCGATTCCACCCGCCATCACTTCGCCGAGGCCTCGCTGCAGCTGGCGAAGATGGGTGAGGTCTCGATGAGCCTGAACCGGTTGATCGCCGAACAGAGAAAGGCACAGAAGCGGGTGAATGCGTTGCGTTATAACATTATTCCGCAGTATCGCAATACCATTCGGTTTATTGAGAATGCGCTGGAAGAAGAGGAGAGGAATGCGTTGTTTCAGGTGAAGGTGTTGAGGGATCAGGAGAAGATATAATAAGCCTGATCAAGAAATACTCCTACATAAATAAATAAGCCATTACAATTAGTTATATAATTATAATAAAGTTGTTTCTTGAATTTGAAACAGCCGCTTAGGTTGACTCACCCAAACTATCGCTTCAGCGGTTTACTCCGTACAGATACCTCAATGAATTTCTAAACTTTTCGCTACAGCTGCCGCTGTTTCTTAAATCAAGAGTAATCAAATGGAGCAGTACCGACCCTGAATCGTGTATCTTCGGAGAATTCGCGGTGAATCCAACCACCACAGACCCCAGAACTGATCTCCATAGCGGGTTTACTGCAGCCTTAGAATCCTTACGTAAATACACCATAATCGCCATTGTTGCCTGGACCGTTCTCATCGCCATCGCGATTACATGGACGATATACGATCAGAGAAACCGGGAGTTCGACACCGCACTCGGCGTTGCCCGGGCGTATTTTCAAAAGGATCAGTCAGTACGCCAGTGGGGTGCCACCCAGGGTGGTGTCTACGTTAAGATCTCCGAGCACACACAACCCAATCCTCATCTGAAAAACCTGCCGCATCGGGATGTGACCACCGATGCGGGCCAGAAACTCACCCTGATGAACCCGGCCTATATGATCCGCCAGATCAATGAACGCTTCAGCCGGATGCACAACGACTATATCCACATAACGAGCCTGGATCCGTTGCACGAGGAGAATGAGCCTGACGACTGGGAAGGCTCGGTACTAAAAACCTTTGTCCAGGAGTCGGACGAGGTGGCGCAAATTGTCGATTTCCGCGGGCAGCCCACGCTGCGGATGATGCGTCCCATGGTTACCAAACAGCGATGCCTGAAGTGCCATGAGCAGCATGGTTACAAGGTAGGCGATATTCGCGGCGGCGTCTCCATCGCAATTCCTATGGCGCCCTATCGCAAGGATAGCAGTGAACAGTTGCTATTGATTGGCACTACGCATGGCGGTATCTGGTTGTGCGGCTTGCTGGGTATCGGTTTCTACACACGCCGCGCACGTACCCACCTCGAAGATCGCCAGGATGCAATCCAATCGCTCGCCAGGGCCAGCAACTATAACCGATCGGTTATCGGTGCCCTGGGTGAAGGTCTGCTGGGCTTCGATCAGATGGGGCGCCTGACCTTCCTCAATCCCGCGGCGGAACAGCTATTGGGTTGGAAGGAAAATGAATTGCTGGGAAAGTCTATTCACGGATTTATCCACTATCTGAAGATCAACGGCGAGCCTTGTCGAGAGGATGAGTGTCCCATGCTGGCGGTGTTGCATAGCGGAGAATCTCACACTAGCCGCGACGATCAGTTTATGAACCGCGAGCGAATCGCCCTACCGATCTCTTATATCGCCACGCCCCTTTTCGATGAGACCCGTGTGGTGGGCGGCGTGGTGGCCTTTCAGGATATTACTGAACAGAAACAGAGCCTGCAGCGTATCGAATATCTGGCGCATCACGACAGCCTCACCGACTTGCCCAACAGAGTCGCTTTCCTCGAGGCAGTGGATAACGGGCTAGCCAATGCAAGGCGCTACGGCCACGGCCTCGCCCTACTCTACCTTGACCTGGATAATTTCGGTGTGATCAACGATAGTGCCGGCCATACCACCGGGGACGAATTGCTGAGACAGGTGGCAAAACGTCTGCGGCATGAAATACGTCAACCCGATTTTGTGGCCCGTCAAGGCGGTGACGAATTCCTCATCCTGATGGTGCCGGTGATCAAGGATCAGCAGATAGAGGACATTGCGAGCCAACTGGCCCTGAATGCCACAGCCCTGGCCCAGCGGGTACTCGATGTGATGCACGATCCCTTCCTTGTTGACGGTAGTACATACTATATCAAAACAAGTATCGGCATTAGCCTGTTTCCTGAGGATGCCAAAGACAGAGTGGAACTACTGAAAAATGCCGATGCGGCCATGTACACCGCGAAAGGAGACGGCCGGGATACCTATGCTCTATATGCCGGCGATCTCGCCCAGCGTATTCAGTATCGCCATATGCTCCAGACCGGGCTCAATCAGGCATTGATCAAGGATGAGTTCCGCCTGGTCTATCAGCCCATCGTTGACCTGAACGATGGCAGGATTCTGGCGGTGGAGGCCTTGTTGAGATTGAAATCCGCCACCCTGGGCGATGTCTCACCCGTGGAATTCATCCCGGTCGCAGAAGAGTGCGGCTTGATTCTTCCCATCGGCCGCTGGGTTTTGCAAACCGCCTGCAAGCAGATGGCCGAATGGTATGCTATGGACCTGGAGCTTAGGGTAGCGGTCAACCTATCGACCCTGCAACTGCAGCGCGAGGATCTGGAGAGTACCGTACTGCAGGCCCTGGAGGACGCGCAAATCCCTGCATCGATGCTGATCCTCGAAATCACCGAAGGGGCCACGCTTCACGCTTCCCCAATCGTGATCGACCGGTTACAGCGACTCCATGAACTGGGCATCGGACTTTGCCTGGATGACTTCGGTACCGGGCACTCCTCCCTCAGCCGCCTGAAGAATCTGCCCGTGGATACCCTGAAGATCGATAAGTCCTTCGTCGACGGCGTTGTGACCGAACAGGATGATGAACAGATTGTTTTGACCACCATAGAGTTGGCCAAGAATCTAAACAAGCGAGCCCTGGCCGAAGGTATCGAGAGTCGCGAACAATGGCAATGTCTAGTGCGTAACGGTTGTCAACGCGGACAAGGTTATTTCTTCAGTCGCCCGGTTGATGCAGCGGCCATAGAGGAAATGGTGCGCAACGGCGGTCATTGGAATCAGCCGCAAGAAGTAAAAAAAGCCTAATGGCCTGCTATGCCCTTAGCGTTAATAGATGGTCGGTGAAATACCCAAATTTGTCTCCCTTGGTCTCAATGCCTGACTGCCCTAGCGGAGATAACAGGAGAGCAAGAGTGGATACCCATAAAATTCTCATTAACCATGTATAATTGGGAATAAACAGCCAACCTGCGGAAACTTCACTGCAGCGCTTAAAACAAAATGGGTCGCTTGGCGAATGGTGCTACGCCTTTACTCTGGGGACGATCTTGGAAACAGACAAAATCACACCCAATGCCCCGCTTCTGGCGCTGCTTGCCGCTGTGGCGGCCGTCGTCGGGGCCACCCCCTATCTGTTCTTCATCGATACCCTCTGGGTACTGCCACTGGTGGCGATTGGTGCCGCCGCCACACTCTGGGCAAAGGCCCGTAAACTGCGCACCAATGCCACGTCCGAACCAATCCCGGGTGAATGGATCACAGCCACCTGGAGCCTGGTCGCATACGCCGCCATGATCAGCTTTTCGTTGATTTACTATGCCATCGTTTATTGGTTGATGCGTCTTGTCATCTACCTGCTGGGACTGGTGAATCTGCAGCTGGATATCTCCTGGGCGGAGACCACGGGCCTGGCCGTGTCGGTCTTTTTTGCAATAACCCTGTACGCAGTCTCGCTGATAACTGCCGCCGAACTGCCGCGCCGGCTCTACCCGCGCCTGGCCGGAATACGCTCGCCCTATTACGCGCTCTGGCTCACCAATCGCAAATGGATCCTGCTTGCGGTTATCGCCGGCATAGCCGCTCTGCTTATCATGATCAGTCTCAACCTTCACCAGTGGTACTGGATTTTTGCCTGCTCCGCGGTGCCGTTCTACACCGGCTTTCCCATCGCCCAGTCCGGCGAGAAGCGTGAACAGCGTAGAAATCAGGGACTGAAGGCCACCCGGTTGCTTGTGGACGCCTGTGGTTGGAGCATGGCGCCGCTCGAGGCAAGCGGCGACCCGGAGGTGGACCCGTTCACCGACGAGATCGATTTCATCGCTCGCCGCAACGGCGATTCACTCCTCGTCGAGGTTGTCGCGGCAGAGGTCGACTGGAAGGTGGCTTCCGGACTGCAAACCGCGGCGCGTATCCTCGAAGAGAAGCTCGCCACGCAGCCATCCGGATCGACCCGGCTTCGTCCGCTGCTGATCCTCGTCAGCGATAAGATCGACGCCAGCATAAGCCGCTTCGCCGATATCGAGGAGTTCGATGTCGCGCATGTGCCGCAAGCCCTGGTGAAGAAGGTGCTGGATGCGAAAGAGGATGCCACACGTCTGACCTCATTGGCGCGGGAGTTGATGCCGGTTGTAGGAGCATCGCATGCATAGCAGCCTCGATGTCCTCAGCTTCGGCACCGCGAATCGCGAACCGGTTGCAGTCGACCCGGCAGAAGCCCTGCGCGACATGCAGCTGCAGAGCCGACGCGCGCTGCTGGAAAGTCATCTACAGAAAATCGGCGGCAATCTCAGCGATGAGCAGGTTGAAGATCTCTTTGACATCCAGCTGAAGCGCACCTATTCCTGTGCCAGAGGCGACGATTGGGAAATCGTATTCCTGGAAGTCCCACGCTGGATACTCAACGACGGCGACAAGGCCCGGGACCTCGATGCGCTGCGGCATGGTTTCCGGCGTAGGACCGTACGTTTTATATCACCGCTCCTCGATCTCCCCAGTCCCGCTGCTCACCGTCTCTTCCAGGTATGGAAAAACAACGATGGTATCGACGCAAAACTCATTCCATGGTCGTACATTGGCCACCTGGAAGACGGCCAAGTCCGCCTGAGCGAACTACTGGATGTCGACACCGACCTAACCGATTCGACGGATGCGGCATCATCCCCGACGGCCAGACCGGAACCCGTGGCGCGAGACCGCGTCTTTATCAGCTACAGTCATGCCAATCCTGAGTGGTTTCGCCGCCTCGAGATACAGCTGGCGGGGCTGAGGGAGAGGCTCGAGGTCTGGAGCGATGAAGATATCCCTGTCGGCACAGACTGGTTTCCAAGAATTCAATCCGCACTGGATCGCACCAAAGTCGCGATTATGCTGGTGACCCCGGAGTTCGTCGCATCAGACTTCATCCGCAACCATGAAGTACCAAAAATTCTCGAGGCAGCCAACCGTGGCGATCTAACGCTCTTCTGGATTCTGGTCAGCGACAGCCACTACGACCAGATTGGTCTTGACGACAAGCAAGCACCTCACGACGTCGCCAAACCCCTCGATACGCTTACCCGTGCGAAGCGCAATCAGGCGCTCAGAACAATCACCGGTAAAGTACTCGAGGCCTTCGAATCGACCTGACAGTTGGGAATACATCGTCAGGACACCGAATGACCGCGGAAAACCAAGGCATGGAGCAATTCCTGCTACTTCAGTCATCGTACTGGACAGCAAAGTTAAATTTACCGTCCGGGTATAAAGTGAAGGTGCAGCGCGACCATGGCTTGTCTCCTGGAGTGGTCATCTGAGATCTCAGGTCGCGCAGTGCATCACCGATCGCAAATGATTCAACCGGCGGGATTTCCGGTTGCATCTTGCCGGCTGGACCTTCACACCAGGCTGTCTGGTTGTCCCATTCATCACCAACCTCGGCCTCAATCCAGGCCCGTTTGTAATCCTGCGGGCAGACCGCGTTCAAGCGTTGCGCGATATTCAAATATGCATCCGACACCATTTAGCTCCGGGAAGGTCTACCTGACTGGATCTTTCAAGCGAATCTGTGTTGCTGCAAGAGTCTTTATGGTTGATGAGTGATACTCAGATAGCTACGCCAGGTAGTTAACGCTTGACGCGGGCTGCCATCATAGCGGCGCAAGGCCATATTGCCGAACAGCCGGAACAGCACTTCAACCTCCTCTCCGCCGGCAGTATAAATGTCATCAAGAAACATACAGGTGCTATCACCTTCCGGCAAGCAGGGGCAAGCCTCGTTGCCGGTCACGCTGTCATCAAGATAGTCGCGATTGAGCCACCAGACGACCGCCTCCAGATTGTTTTGATCCGCACTCTCCAGTATCCAGCTCATGTAGTCATTCTGAGCGGTTTCATTGGCGACATCGACTGCACCTATGCCGGGCATCTCCAGGGTTGCCGGATAGACTGCGTTTCCGCAACTGCCGTTGATGCCGTGCTGGTAGGAACTCAACAAGGGCTCTGCCGGCCATCCCGTCTCCGCGATCCAGATCTTGCGTGTTGTCGCCTGCGCGGTCTTGCTCAGGGTATCGCGCGGGAAGCTGTAGCCAAACTCCGCATGGTATACCCACGCGACCGGATAAGAAGAGAAAGCGATGCGGTCGCCCGGAATCGCAAGCGCTTCGTTTAGCCGGGTCTCGAAACACTCCGACATGGTACCACTGGGACAGGCAGCACCCGGTTCCGCATTGCCGTACATATACTCCAGCTGAAAGGTTGCAAACACGACCAACTCCGGATAGGTGGATTTGAGTGCGGCATGGATATCGCTGTACCAGTCTATCCAGGCCGCTTTCTGTGTTGCGCACCTGGTGAAGGGCATGTTCATTTCAATCGCCGGGCTCAGGTAGTCCGGATTGACCAGATCGACGAGGTATTTGAGAAAGGTGATATAAGACGCCTTATAGCGTTCGGCATTGGGGTCGCCATCGAACAGGTAACAGCCATCAGCGTCGACAGTGGTATTCCAATTCTCCTCTGTGCTGCCGTCAGGTTGAACATTCGGCGCCAGTGCCTGACGGCCGCCTAATGGTGATACGGCGAGATAGAGCGTTTTACCGCTGGCATGGGCGGAGTTCGCCAACTGCTGCCACTGATTTACCCAGGGTTGGGGCAGGTTGGTGCATGCGGCGGCATCGCAATAGTCCCAGGGTACGCCCCAAAAGTCATCCACATGGAGTGATAACAGGTCCCGGTCGCCGAGATTTTCGAAGCGCCAGTCAGGGAAGACGACGCTGTTGCCGTCATGGCGGGTAAAAAAAGGGGTTGAGCCCAAGAGAAAGGGACGGTATTCAGTTACCGGATCGCTGTTATTGTCACTGCTGCCGCAGCCGCCCAGGTAGGCTGCGACAGCGACTAGAGCAAGTTGTGCGATCTGCTTGATGACTCCCCTGTCCATTTCCTGATCTCTATAGCAATCTTAAATTCGCAATCAAACTATCCCATATAGAAAAATAAAATAAAGAGAACCGTTGCTATTTTTTATACGCCCTTCAAAATCCGAACTTCATTCCTTAGCCCCGAATTTTTTACAGCAGAAAAAGCCATTGCGGCTAAAGGAAACACAACGGCAAGGACTACACACAAGCATGATATTGGACTCACTAGTAAGGGACAGGGAAGATGATGGAGCAAATCAACCAGCACTTCGCTATTCCTCCGAATTCTGGGTTTAGCGGGAGAGGTCGGCTGTTAATACATAGCGGATGGCTTCGAGGATGACGAACGAGGGTGTATGATGAGGAAACATGAAACGCAGTTCACCGTCAGGAGTTATCAGGTAAGTCGTCGATGAGTGGTCAACCGCATAACCGAAAGCTGAGTCCTCAAGGTCTACCTTGCTGTACTTCACGCCATATAGCTCTGCCACCTCCGCAAGCTCCGCTGCGGTGCCGGTAACACCGATCAGGTTGGGGTGAAAATAGCTGACATAGTCATCCAGTACCTGAAAACTGTCCCGGTCAGGGTCGACACTGACAAAAACCCCCTGGACCATTTTCAACTCATCATCACTGAGCTCTCCCAAGGCCTGCGCCAGAACGGCAAGAGAAGTTGGGCAGACATCGGGACATTTGGCATAACCAAAGTAGAGCAATACGACTTTCCCCCTAAATTGCTTCAACGCGAACTCACCGCGACTCGATTGCAGGGTGAAATCACCGCCCGGCTGTTCCGCGCTGAGTTCCGGCGTCCTGTCATGTCGAGCAGCATCATCCGATGTGGCCAACGAAGTGAAAAGAAGGAGTGTGAAAAAGAGTGGGATCCACCGAATCATAGTGCCTCTATGACCTGTCTTAACTTATCTGCTTGTCAGCATCGGTCCGAGATTGAAGACAACGAATACACAATCCGGCCAACAGACTTATGCCCTATTTTAATCACGAAGGATGGATGAGGAGTGAGCCGGCCTGGTCCCTGGCAGGATCGACACTATTCGCATTCCAGCGCCGGCCAATGATGTCATGGATCCATCGGCCCCGATTACCGCGATTATCGTATGGAAAACCAACAGCCACAACTGCCGATGCCTATGCAGTCATCCTTTGAGCAGATCAGTAATTTAGTGAATTAGTGATTACCTGTGACAGGTTGTGTCGATGGTCAAATTATTGACGTTTCCTTGTAAAGGCGGGAATTTAATTCTTATCGCTTAAGTATGCAATAACAAAATTTGTCTACTATTGGTAGCTACATATTCTAACGAACACATGGAGAGGCTCCTTGCGTAATCATTTCCTATACCTTCTGTTGTTCCTGGCAGTCCTGTCCTCAAGCGCCCAAGCGCTGGAGCTCTCCTGGGTAGGCTGCGGCATCACCCGAAATGCCTTTATGGCCGATCTCGCCGCTGCCTACGCGGAGAAAACCGGGGTCAACATCAGCATCGCCGGTGGTGGCGCCACCAAGGGAATCCGCGCCATAACCGGCAAGCAGGCCGACATCGGCGGAGCCTGCCGTTTCACCCTGGATATGAGCCGGGAGGAGGCGGGAGCCCACATGGTTCCAGTTGCCTGGGACGCGTTGGTGGTTGTGGTGCATAAATCCAATCCCATCGAATCCATCAGCCTGCAGCAGCTGCGCAGCCTCTACCAGGGCAAGATCACAAACTGGTCGCAACTGGGCGGCAAGAATCGGCCAGTGGAGCTGCTGATCCGCAAAGGAAAGATATCCGGGGTCGGATATACCCTGCGCCAACACCTGTTCGAAGACCAGGATGTCGATTTCAAGAGCAAGCATCTATTCCCCTCCTCGGGCCCCCTGGAGAAGGCAGTGGAACAGAATCCGAATGCCATTTCGGTTACCGGCGTTGCCAGCGCCCACAAAAGGGACTTCAAGATCCTCAAGCTGGAGGGCCGGGATCCCAATTTTGAGAACATCCGCACAGGCAACTACCTGCTCTACCGCCCGCTCTATCTGGTGCACAGCAAGACCTCTCCCAACAGCCTGGAGTCCGATCGTTTCATCCGCTTTGCCCTGGGTCCCAAGGGCCGGGAGATCATCCGCAACAACCAGGTGGTGCCCTACTTCGACGGAATGCTGCTGTTGCAGAAGCGCATGGACGATTGGAAGCTGTTCATCAGGGAGTCCCTGGCCAAACAGTAGGCCTGCTGCCATCCCAGCGGTTGGCAATTGGGTTACCCAGGGGACAACAATGACTGACATTGGCTCATGCGCTCGCGGATAAAGCATTTACCCTACAGCTGGCACTCTGCTAGATGCGGCTTCGCGCCACTGCTCCATGCGTAGGAAGCCATCGGGTTAACAATCCACCTCAACAACCAGAAAAGCTTATTTTCACGGCCTCCAAGACACCATGGGAGACCAATTCCAGTAACCCACTTCAGTTCGATAAATTACCTGATTTGAGCACTGAACAGCTAGAATCCCATTGCACCCAAGGCTCTCCGCACACTTGCTTTCTGCTGCTAGTTGACATCGGCCCGCGGATTTCACATCTGCGCGATCAACCGCTGAAAAAAGCAACCTTGATCGCAGACCAGCCAGAAAGCCGTTTCAATTATCTTGTCTCTTTTTTAGTTGCCCAGTTTGCGCCTTGATATACAAACAGCCAACAGTTTCATAGATTGATAATTTTGTACGATTGTACTATTATTTTTATACACTCGTATCTATCGGTGAAAGGAAGAGCATATGCGAATAGTTGTAACAGGTGCAACCGGATTTGTCGGTAGTCATTGCATCCAGGCCCTGGCCAAGCACCGGGAGGTTGAAATCATTGCCGCCTGCCGCGACCCCTCCAGGCTACCGGACGGTTTTCAAGGTGAGGCCAGGATTGGCGACCTTCGGGACAGTAGCTACCTGAACGACCTGACCGATGAGGTTGACGTCGTCATCCACGCCGCTGCATGGACGTCGCTCTGGGGACATAAAAAAGCCTCCGAAGAGCTTTTTCTAAACCCCTCCCTGGCGCTGATCGAGACAGCCCGACAACGGAGAGTAAAGCGCTTTGTCTTCATCAGCACGGTCAGCGCCGCCGATTCTCAAGCGGCCAATGATCCAATGAGCAGGGGAATCAAGCGCAGCTACTGGCCCCACGAGGCCAATGTCGTCACCATCGAGGATCGGCTGCGAGAGCTATCGGGGAATGGATTCTGCGCCGTCAACATGCGGCTTGGACTGTTCGCCGGTTCACGTTACGCACTTGGCTTGCTGCCGATACTGGCACCGCGTCTGAAGACCCACTTGGTACCCTGGGTCGACGGCGGCAAGACCAGCATGACCATCATCGATGGGCGCGATATCGGCACCTGCGTTGCGTTGGCCGCAACCCGAACGGAACTTGTGGGTTATCAAGGATTCAATGTCGTAGGTCCCGAAGTGCCGCAGGTACGCGATGTCATCGACTACCTGCACCAGCGACATGGCCTACCCCGCCCCCACTTCAGCGTTCCTTTTCCGGTTGCCTTCGGCTTTGCCTGGGTGATGGAGAAACTCGATCCCATCCTGCCCTGGGAGCCCCTCGTTACCCGCAGCATCATCCACCTGCTGCAAGAGACCTCGGTCGACAACGACCGGGCGGCGCGAATCCTGGGCTATCAACCCAAGCACCCTTGGCAAGAGGCCATTGACGCTCAACTGGCCGAGATGGCCGAGCACCAGACCCAACCGATGTCGATGGCCCGCCCTATCCCCGGTGAGTACTAAGATGAAAGGGAGTCGCCTGACAATCGTCGATGCTGCCCGGCGCCACATCTATCACAATGGCTACGGCTCCACCTCCTACGCAGACATTGCCCACGAGACCGGCCTCGGCAAGGGCAATATCCAATACCATTTCAAAGCCAAGGAGGATCTGTTGCATGCAGCAGTCGATCAACAGATACAGGATATCCGGGAACAGCTGGAGAGCTGGTCCCTCGACTGCGGAACCGCCTATGATTGTATTGAGCGCTTCATCGCCATGGTGGAGAAAAATGCCAAGAACCTCTCCCTCCACGGCTGCCCCATGGGCAGTTTGAACAGCGAACTAGGCAAACACGAGCGCCGGCTGCAGGATCACGCAAGGGCCATGTTCGACCTCTACCTGCGCTGGTTGGAGGCGAGATTCCGCTCCTTTCTGCCCCGGAAACAGGCTCAGGCACGGGCGGAGCAATTAATGGTCATGGCACAGGGCGCGAGTGTACTGGCCCATGCCTATGAAGAGTCACAGATCGTTCGCCGTCAGGCCAAGATAATGCGCCAATGGCTGCACGATGTATGTGACCAATCCTAAGGAAACCGCGTCATAGGCGATCCTGTCTGACTGCCGCTCAGGCAACGGCACGACCACTGAAGAGAAGCTTTGACAAGTGCACACCACTAACTCCATCTACTTGTTCGCAGCGGACGCAATTCTTCTAATCCATTTTCTTTTTGTCGCCTTCGTAGTGTTCGGCCTGGTCGCGATCTACATCGGCCATGGGTTGTCTTGGGTGTGGATAAGGAATTTTTGGTTTCGAATTGTCCACCTGGTCTGCATTGCCATTGTGGTGGTTCAATCCTGGATCGGTGTTCTATGCCCGCTGACCATCTGGGAAATGCGGCTGCGCGAGAAGGCCGGTGAAGATAGCTACACCGGCGCTTTCATTCAGCACTGGTTGCAGAGGATTCTCTATTACGAGGCGCCAGATTGGGTCTTTCTGCTTGTCTACACGGTATTTGGCATAATTGTGATTGCAAGCTGGTTTATCGTTCGGCCAATCCGTAAACGAACGCAAAAATAGTCAACATAGCCCGGCCGGTTCGCGGCTGATTGGCTAGTGTTCACAGTGATAGTCTCGCCATTGAGGTGAAAATATGTTCAAGGTTACTCAGAATGGAAAAAATCGCCTGGATATAGAATTGAGCGGCAAGTTGGACTCCGCACAGATGCGAACCGCCCTCAAGGAGCTGGAAGAGAAGTCTAAAGGCATAGACAAAGGAAAAATGCTCTACGATGTAATCGAGTTCCACCTGCCTTCGTTGCAGGCGATTGTTATCGAGTTTTCTCATCTGCCATCCATGTTCGGGCTCATCAGGAGATTTACAAAGGCTGCCGTACTCACAGACAAAACCTGGATAAAGAAAGTGAGTGAATTCGAGGGCGCACTGATACCGGGTCTCGAGATCAGAGCCTTCTCCAGAGAACAGCGAGAGGAGGCAGAGATTTGGCTGGAAAGTCTCCAACAGGATTGACGCGAAACTGAAATACTTTTGAAGCTTGTTTTGAATGAAACAAGACACTGGGTGTGACTATGCAAACCGTCATTGTTTACAATAACCAAGTGTGAAATAGATAAACGCCTACAGAATTAGGTATTAAAATGCAACAACACTGCTAAGATAGGGTGCCTGCAGAGAATTTAACAAGGGTTACTGCCAGTTCATGAAAACGCTCATTCTAATATGTTCAATCCTGATCACCTGCACAACCGCTGCATACGCGGAGACAGGTTTAGAGGTCAAAGAGATAGATCAAGCAGCCACAAATCAAGTGATAATGATAGGCGCATCCTACTTACAGGGGTGGCCCTTGAAGAATATAGGTTGTCTGCCCGTGGTCAATAAAGGCGTAAACGGTGAGACCTCCACCCAGGTTCGTGCACGCTTCGATGCCGATGTCATCTCGGCCAAGCCGGCTGCGGTGTTGATCTGGGGCCATATAAACGACTTCTCGAATGCACCCATGGCACAGGAGCTGCAAACACGGCAGACTGCCATCGACAATCTGAAACAGATGATCGAGAGCGCCAGAGAAGCGGGAATCATACCGCTGGTGGCGACGGAAATCACATTCGGCATGCCCACGGATATAAAATCGAGGATCATGCAGTTGATCGGCAGCATCATGGGGAAGCGGAGCTACCAGGACTACATCAGCAGCAACGTGCTGGCGATCAATGAGTGGCTCAGGGATTACGCTGAAGCGCAGGAAATCAGCATCTTGGAGATTGAAAGGCTGATGACCAACGCCGAGGGAAATCGCAAACAGGGCTACTATACCGAAGACCTGTCCCATATCACCGAGCAGGCCTATCAGGACCTGCAATCCTTTGCGCAACCAATTCTACAAAAGGCGTTAATCGAGAAGCACGGACTCTGCAACTAGGCAGGGTGCAATCTGTTAAAACTCGATATCCCCTCCGACCTTGACAGATCCAGGTACCCGCTTGATTCGCGTACCCGCCAGGTAGAGGTCGCCGCCCACTTCAAGATCCTTGGGCAGTTTCTTCAGGTCCAGGGCCCGCAGGTCGAGCCAGTCGCCCACGCGGAGCCCCTTGGGAAGACGCCTGATCGAAGTACCCACCAGATTCAACCAGCGCCCTACTTCGAGACCGTCCGGCAGCTCATTGACGGGTGTTGCCGAGAGATCCAGGCCTCCGCCAACTGTGAGCCGGGCGGGCAGCCTGGTCAACTCGGAATTGCCCAGATAGAGATCGCCGCCCACGCTGAGATTTTCAACCAGGGTATCGATCAGCGTAGCGGAAAGTTCCAGGTTTCCCGGTACCTTCAGCCCCTTGGGAAGCTTAATGATTGCGCTCGCACGCAGATCGAGCCCTGCCCCGAGTCGGATGCCTTTTGGCAGCTTCCGAATCCTGGTGCTGAAAAGGCAAAGATCGCCGTCGACGCGAAGCCTGGCAGGCAGCTCCTCGATAAGGGTATCGGAGAGGTCCAGTCTTCCGGATACTCGCAGACGCTTGGGCAGGCGAACATCATGACTGCCGGAAAGGTCGAGGTTGCCATCAACAAACAGGGTTTTAGGTAGTTTGATCCCCTGGACCTTTCGAAGATCGAGATCCCCTTCAAATAACTTTCCTATCTGTAGACTGCTCACTAGTAATGCACACCTTCCATCGTTCATTCAGACAACGATCTTTTTGTTGATTGCCCATCTGCCGGGGCCGCTCACCTGTTAGAATCCTAATCCACGGGCGCTTTTTTTTACAATTTTTTAACCACAGAATTAAAATCAAATTATTGATCTCTTTTCGTGATTTGGTAAACAAATCCATATTTTTAGGATTGCCGCTGGCGTTTAGGGTATATTTTCCTGATCGGGAAAGAATCCTCTGCAAAACCCTCCTCTAATCTAATGGAGAGGATATTGAAATTAACGATATTTCTAATCATTGTCGCGGTCATTCTCATCGCTGCCTGGTATTTCGAAAGCCAGCGGCGGGAGGGACTGGGAAGGGTTGCCCAACGAATAGGCTTCAAGCTCGAAGCCGGCCAGCACCGACTTCCGCAAACTCTCGATTCCGCAGGTTTCTATCTCTTCACTCAGGGTGAACCACTGATCCAGAATATGATGGATGGCGCACGCAACAGCGATCGCCTGTTGCTCTTCAACTATACCTTTGTCGCCACCGAGGGCTTCGAAGGCAGGCGGGAAATTCCAAGTGTGACGGATGAGGGGACGATCCTCACCCACATGCAGACCGTGGTTGCGTTTATAGACATCGATCCCCTGCCCCATTTTGACCTCAGCCCCAACGATAATTCAAAACGCACCCTGCCTGGGGACTTCAGGCCGGTAGGTTTCGATGATGCCGGGGATTTTACTCAGCACTACCGCTTAGCCGCACGTGAAGAGGCAAAGGTGAGAGCGCTCTTCAATGAGCAGCTGCTGGCCCATTTCGCGCTCAACCCCGGTTGGGTGATCGAGAGTCGGGGCGATCAGGTAATCCTCTACCGCCAAGATGAACGCATGAAACCCGAGGAGATGGTGGTCTTTATCGATCAGGCTCACTACCTGCTTGATAACCTGCGGCTACATTTGCATCGCTGACAAAATAGTGGCCTGTTTTGCCGCCGACATTGGCTGGTATCCGTGGAACTGTCGACAACAATCGCTGTCGTGGATTTCAATGTCGCAAATACCTTGGAAATGGACCGTAGCGGGACAGTGGATGGAGCATTGGTAAAACGAAACTGTCAACAGGAATACCCTGGGTCTTAGCGTCATCTGGCTGAAGCGAGGAAACCGGACAACAACAGAAATATAAAATACATTAAATATCTATAATATCTATTTGTATATATGGAGTAATTTATTACAACTTAAGATAACGTTCGCTCATTTCACCATGTATAGCCAAATCCAACGCTTGGTCGATATCAAAAAGGGTGAATGGCGTGCCGTCGCCTGGTCCTTCCTCTATTTCTTCTCGCTCCTCAGCAGCTACTACATCCTCCGTCCCATCCGTGACGAAATGGGCGTCCTCGCCGGCGTCGAGAAGCTGCATTGGCTCTTCACAGCCACCTTTTTCGCCATGCTGCTGGTGGTGCCGTTGTTTGGCTACGTGACATCGCGTCTGCCGCGCAGGCGGTTTCTACCCTATGTCTACTACTTTTTCATCGGCAACATCCTTATCTTCTTTCTATTGTTCGAATCGGGACTTTCTCAGGTTTTCATCGCCCGCATCTTTTTCGTCTGGCTGAGTGTATTCAATCTTTTCGTGGTTTCGGTTTTCTGGAGTTTCATGACCGATCTGTTTGTCGATCAAGAGGCGAAACGACTGTTTGCCGTAATCGCTGCCGGGGGTACGATCGGCGCAGTGACAGGGCCTTTGCTGACAACCCTGTTGGTCCAGGTCATCGGCACTTCATCGATGTTGCTGTTATCGGCAGGACTGCTTGGGTTGTCGGTCTTCTGTATCCACAGACTGATCGCCTGGCAATCGGAGCAGGGCGCCGAAACAGCGCATCGGCGGATGAAAGATAAACCGCTGGGGGGCGCAATCCTGGACGGTATCCGCCTGACCCTCTCCTCCCCTTATCTGTTGGGGATAGGCCTGTTGATGCTACTCTTCACCCTGCTCTCCACCTTTCTCTATTTTCAACAGGCTCAGATCGTAAAAGAGGCCTTTTCAGACTCTGAGACGCGTACAGCCGTATTTGCCGCTATCGATCTGGCGGTGAATACGCTCACCCTGCTGTTACAGACCCTGGTCACATCGCGTCTGGTGAGAGGCGTCGGCCTGGCAGTCACCTTGGCGCTGATTCCTCTGCTGCTTGTTTTTGGCTTCATGCTGCTGGGACTCCACGCCACACTGCCGGTATTGATCGCAGTGCAGGTGATGAGACGCGCCGGTAACTACGCCATCATGCGACCGGCCCGCGAAATGTTATATGTAGTCCTCAGCAGGGAAGAGAAATATAAGGCGAAGAATTTTATCGATACCCTTGTCTATCGTGGTGGGGATGCCGTCAGTTCCTGGATCTACGCAGGATTCAAGGCGATCGGTCTCAGTCTCTCCGCCATCGCCTGGATCGGTGTGCCGATCGCCCTGGTATGGGCCTGGATTGCATTTCAACTGGGTAGACGGCAGGCTATATTGGCAAAACGATCCTATTCTCAAGCTGGAGGAGATGGTTATGAAAATCTCGGATAACCGGATTGGACGCAGGACACTGCTTAAACTGATCGCCGGTTTCGCCGGCAGTAGCTGGCTCTCCCCCAGCCTGCTTCCGGCCGCCGAACGCACACCGATCAAAAGAAACATACCTGTCAGCAATGAATCCCTGCCGGTGATCGGCATGGGAACCTCCAGGACCTTCGATTCGGCCGGCAACAGGCAAAAGATCGCAAACCTGGAAAAGGTACTGGCGCAGTTTTTCGCGATGGGCGGCACGCTGATCGACTCATCGCCGATGTACGGTTCCGCCGAACAGGTGATCGGTACCCTGCTCAAGCGTATCGAACCGGAATCGCTGTTTGCCGCCACCAAGGTCTGGACCGACGGCAAGGCCAATGGCGTCACCCAGATGGAGCTGTCGAGGAAATTGTGGGGTATCGAACGCTTCGACCTCATGCAGATCCACAATCTACGGGACTGGCGGGCGCATCTGGAGACACTGAAAGCGATGAAGGCAGAGGGCAGGATCCGCTATATCGGCATCACTACGTCACATGGTCGAGACCATGATGAGTTGTACGAGGTCCTCTCCAACCACTCATTCGACTTTGTTCAACTGAGTTACAACATCAAAAACCGGAGGGTGGAAGAGAGGTTGCTGCCGCTAGCGATGGATCGGGGGATCGCCGTGATTGCCAACCGCCCTTTCGCCCGTGGCGATCTATTCAGAATGGTCAAGGATAAACCCATGCCAAACTGGGTGGATGAGTTCGACTGCAACAGTTGGGCACAGTTTTTCCTGAAATATATCGTCTCCCATCCTGCGCTGACCTGCGCCATTCCCGCGACCTCGAAGGTTCATCACATGCTTGATAACATGAGTGCGGGTTTCGGAAGACTGCCTGACAGGGCGATGCGCAAGGAGATGGAAAAAGCATTTGAGCAGTTGTCCGCCGCCCAGTCCCGCTGATCAAAGCGAGGCCGAGCAACGCTGCGCGATCGATCGATATGGCGTAGCCGCTGGCAGGTCCCTGGAACCAGGCATCAGTCCGCCAAGGTAACGCGGTTTCTGCCCAGGGTTTTTGAACGATAGAGCGCCTCGTCGCAGCGGTTGAGAAAATCTTCAAAGGCTTCGCCATGGCGGTAGGCGGCAACGCCCATCGATGCGGAAATACCGCCGACAACAGTACCCGTGGTCGGGCGTTTGAGAACGATCTTCTCGATAACGGAGCGAATATACTCGGCCAGATTCTGCGCATTGCTGGATCCGATATCCGGCAGCAAAATTGCAAACTCATCGCCGCCGAAGCGTGCGCAGGCATCCTTGCCCTTGGTATGACGGGTCAACAGCTCCGCCACCGCGCGCAGCACCTTGTCGCCAAGTATGTGGCCATGGTTGTCGTTGACCTCCTTGAAATTGTCGATATCCATCAGTACCAGGCAAAAATTTCCGATATGCTGCTGTTCGACCTCGCCGATTATCATCGTCAGCGCCTGGTCGAATCCGCGCCGGTTCAATACCCCCGTCAAGGGATCCAGCATCGCCTCCTGCCTGGCGTAACTCAGCTCCTCCCTGAGTTTCTCGACCTCTTCCGTCGAATTGAGTAGCTCGGTCTCGAACTGGGAGGTCTCGGTAATCAAGGTCCGGGTCTCCGATATGATCGAGGAGACCGCCTTCATTACGGATTCGATCTTGTTGCTTTCCGCCAGGGTGTTGATATGGGACTGAATCTTTTCATTGGCGATGGAGGTCTTGCCGGTGAGATCGATCATGGTGCCCAAGGTATGGGCGACGATATCCATCAACTCCTCTCTCAGATCCCTGAGCACTGCTTCATTGCAGAGGCAGACAAAGTGTCTGAACAGCGCCTCGACACGCTCATCACCCCAGCCTCCCTCGGCCTGCAGCAACTCATCCAGACGCCGGTTTAGCGCAGGGTCCTCTCCACTGACATAGTGGTAGGCAAGGCTGAAATTGACCGGATTGATGATCAGGTCGTGCTTGGCCAGAAAGGCGACCGTCAGGCGAAAAATCTCGCCCGCCTTTTCTTCTGATTTTGGGTAAATACCCATTATTGTTTTGTTGGTCGTTTTTTCCATATCTACTTAAAATCATTATAGTTTAGGCTGTTCTCCTCATTCTTTTCCTTGATACACCCCCCTAAATGGGAAAATTTTCGATGCCGATCTTTCGGAATTGGGCAATAAACAGGAGATCGGCATCCATATGGAAATATTTACTACATTTTCACCGGTATTATAAACATGAGGACTGCCTGCTTCCCACAATAATAGCTCTGCTGACGTCGCTAGATCGGGATTAGTTATCAGTAGCGGAATCGACGGGCGCAAAACCTCTGCGCAGTGTGTTTTCCGTTACATTTCTGGCCTGCAGGAACTGCAGCAGATAGTCGGGGCCACCCGCTTTGAATCCCATGCCGCTCAGCTTGAAACCGCCAAAGGGCTGACGGTGGACCATGGCGCGGGTGATTTTACGATTGATATAGAGATTTCCCACCGAAAACTCACGCTTGGCCTGCTCCAGGTGAGACGGCAAGCGGGAATAGAGGCCGCCGGTAAGGGCATAGGCCGTGCTGTTGGCGATTCGCAAGGCATCCTTGAAATCCTTTGCCCGCAATATCGCCAGTACCGGTCCGAATATCTCCTCTTGCGCCAGTGGTGACTCCTCCTCCACATCGATGAAGATGACCGGGGCGATGTAGTGGCCCTTTTCCGAACGCCACTTCCCCAAATAGTGGGGCTTCGCGGTGATCCCGGCCTCCTCGACACGCTTGAGAATCCGTTGCTTTGCCTCTGCGCTGATGACGGGACCGGCCCGGTTTCCGGGATTTGCCGGATCCCCAATGCGCAGGCTGCGGGTCGCCTCAACCAGGCGTTGCACGAATCGGTCGTGGATCGAATCGACGCAGATCACCCTGGAACAGGCGCTGCACTTCTGACCCTGGTAACCGAAACTGGATTCGATGACACCGCTGACGGCATCGTCGAGATCGGCATCGTCATCGACGATGATCGCATTCTTGCCTCCCATTTCGGCAATCAGACGCTTAATATGGCGTTGGCCCTCGACGGGTTGAGCGATCAGGCTGTGGAGATGCAGACCGACCTCCCTTGACCCGGTGAAGGCGACAAAATGGGTGCGTGGATCGCGAACCAGGGCTTCACCGATCTCGGCCCCGCTGCCGGGGAGAAGGGTCACCACCCCATCGGGAAGTCCGATCTGCTGCAGCAGGCTGGAGAAGTGCCAGGCGACCACAGGGGTTTGAGATGCCGGCTTGAGAATCACGCAGTTGCCACAAACAATGGCGGCCGACACCATGCCCACGGGGATCGCCAAGGGAAAATTCCACGGCGGCAGCACCACGCCGATGCCGAGGGGCTGGTAGCTGAGTCTGTTCTCTTCTCCGGGCAGAGACGGACTGTATCCTGCTTCCAATTTTCGTGCGCTCGCTGCGTAGTAGCGAAGAAAGTCGATCGCCTCCGCCACATCCGCATCCGCCTCCGCCCATCCCTTTCCCGCTTCCTTCACCTCCCAGGCCGCAAAGCGATCGCGTTGATCGCTCAGTGCCCCGGCGATGCGATCGAGATATTCCGCCCGCTCGCTGAAACTTTTGCCGCGCCACTCCCTGCAGGCCGCCCGGGTCTGTCTGATCGCCATTTCAGCATCGTCGGCGCCGGCACTGACGACCCTGCCGATGAGCTGAGAGGTATCGGCCGGATTGGTGGAGTCGATGACCTGATCCCGTAAAGCGATATGCCCCGTCAACAACAACGGGTAGGTTTTACCCAGCTCTTCCTCCACCGCCGCCAATGCCGAGGCGAAGGCCTCGCGCTCCGCCTTTGCGGTGAAACGATGCAGCGGTAGATTGGTGAAGCCCGGCTGTTTCGTCCTCTCTTCCTCTCTGCTTGCGGTTGGCGGCTGCAGCATCTCCCCGATGTCGAGTTGCGGCATCATGGGTAGAATCGACTGATCCGACGAATTCTCGAGCAGCCGCCTGACCAGGTAGGCGACACCCTGCAACAGCTCGCCGAACGGCAGGTAGAGACGCAGTTTCAGATTGCGCTCGGTAATCAACGGCGCCAACGCATCCGACATGCCGTGGAGCATCTGAAACTCATAACCATCCCTACCCCCGGCCTCAGACAAAGCCATGGCACAGGCGATACTGCGCAGGTTGTGGGTGGCCACCGCGGGTCGTATCGAGGGTGATTCGAAAAGCCGCACCAGAGCGCGTTCGTAACAGGCATCGGTATCGTCCTTGTTGGTCCACACCGGTACCGCCCACCCCTGCTGCAGCGCGACCACGGTCTCCATATCCCAATAGGCACCTCGCACCAGGCGCACCATGATTGGCGTATCCCGCTCTTCGACCCATGCCAGGAGGTCGTCCAGATCACTGTCCGCATCACGCAGGTAGGCCTGGATGGCAATCCCGAACCCGTCCCAGCGGCGCAGAGGCTCCTCCATGGCAAGCCGCTTGAAGAGTTGTAGGATGATCCCCTTGTAGTCGTACTGCTCCATATCGAGGGTAAGACTGAGTCCGGCCCCCATGGCGGCGTGGCAGATCGGCCTGAGACGTTCGGCCAGCTGACTGATGCAGCCCTCGGTGTCCAGCGCAGAGATCTGCGAATAGAGCGAAGAGACCTTCACCGAGAGGTTCAGATCAATCTCAGGTGCCGAGGCCACTATGCCCTGCGACGCATCAATCAGTTCGAGATAGGCCTGCTGATAGTTCTGAGCCTCCAGCTCGCTCACTGTCGCTTCGCCCAGCATGTCCAGGCTTGCGCTGATCCCCCTGTCATGGAGTTTGGCCACCGATTCGAGTATGCCGCCTGCATCCTCCGCGGCGATAAAGCGGTGCGCGACCCGCCGTACCGCGCCACGGATCACCGGTGCCATCAGCGCCGGCAGCCTAATCGTGGTACCGCGCCTGATACCCCAGGCCAACAGCGGCGGCAGCCGATCCACATCGATTGCGGAGAAATACTCCATGAAATGGTTGACCAACTGGGTGTCGTTGGTGAGCATCGGCACGGTGTCGACAAAGCGCAATCCCTGCAGGCGAAAGTTGTCGTCCGCCAACAACTGCGCTAGCAGGCGATCGATCCATCCGCGGGGGTGACTGTCTGATCTCGCCTGCATTTCGGCCCATAGCTGACGGCCGATGGTTTGGACTCGCTCTTCCAGCTCCCTGTTCACCTGAATCCCCCCTCGAAGCTGCTTGTTCAATTCCCTTACTGATTACAATAGAAGAAATATCCTGTTCCTTGAACCATTGTTGACACTGAATAAATAACCAAGCTTTTTAGCCACATTCTCCCTTGTTGGTGGGGCTGGACCCCAACACACTGAGGATTGAACCCGGCGCTTGAGGCGCCTCCCCCCTTTGCCAAATTGTCGAATGGTGGAGCATATCTGGAGGGTAGCCCTGCCTTACCAATCAATGAAGCAGGAGATCTGCAACCTATGTACACAGATCATGACCACGGGATGATGGCATGGCCGATTATCAGTTAAGCAATGCTCTATGCGGCTCTGGACGATTCAGAGTATCGGCATTGAAGCCCGGGTCAGTTTGGAGAATCTCACTCCCCGCATACCGCCTATCCTGGTGGCCAGCTGTTCGATCTCGTTGGGTTTACCCCGAACGATGATGGTCTCCAGACAGTGGTTGTGATCCAGGTGGACATGGGTGGTGCAGAGGACATTGATATAGCTGTGGTGCTGGGTGTGGTTGATTTTTTCGGTGAGACCCCGCTGATGGTGGTCGTAGCTGATGGTCAATACACCGAAGACCTCTTCGCGCTCGTCGGCCCAACGCTCCTCGACCAGCTTCTCCCTGATCATATCCCGCACCAGTTCGGATCGTGAAGCATAGCCCTGATCGATAAACCGCTTGTCCAGTTCGTTGAGCAATCCTTCGGGCAGGGATATGGTGACCCGTGCAAGTTCGTTGTTATCAGTCATGGCTTCCTCTACTCCCAGTCGTGGACATGGGGGTGCGAATGGCTGAATGATCCATGCCGATGCTGATGCCGATGCACCAGATTGGCTTGCTGCAGCAGATCCATGTCCGCCAATGCCTGCCGGACCGGACCGTCAAACCTGATCGCCCCCTGTTCATCCATGATCAGGCAACGCTCGCCAAGCTCGGCGGCCATGCTCAGATTGTGGGTGGTGACGATCACTGTCGCCTCGGTGGTCAGCAGATGGTCCACCAGCCATCCGCTGCTGCGAGGATCAAGATTGGCAATCGGCTCGTCCAACAGCAGGCATTGGGGCTCAAGGGCAAGCAGCGCGGCCAATGCCACCTTCTTTTTCTCACCCCCGGACAGGCTGTAGGGGGCATTTTCAAGCAGTGTCTGAATACCCAATCGCTCGGCCCACTGCAGTACCAGCCCATCGCATTCGGCATGCGCCATCTGGCGCAGGCCATATCCGATCTCATCGGCAACCGTGGGATTGAACAGCATCGCTTCAGGGTGTTGAAAGAGCAGTACCGTTTCACGGCGAAAGCGGTTGGCCCAGGGGGCGCTGCGAAACCGCTGCCTGGTGACCGGATCCCCTCGATAGCGGTAGCTTCCTGTCGTCGCGAAGAGCAGGCCGTTCAACAGTTTCAGCAGGGTTGATTTGCCGCATCCGTTGGCGCCCAATACCACCAGCTTCTCCCCTGGCACCACCCGCAGGGAGAAATCCCTCAAAACCTCCGCTCCGTCTGGCCAGTTGAAGCAGACCTGGTCGAGTTCAATCATCGAACACACCCCTGGAGCGCATCGCCTGGCTGATCTCCGTCGCGGCATGATGGGAATGTTCCACCAGGGCTTCAGTCTGGGCAACCGCCAGACGGCTGCGCTCTCGCCAGTCCGGCCGTTTTACACAACGGCTTTCGAAGGCGATCCGGTAGTCGTTGATCAGACGGCTCATGAGTTGAATCTGACCGGCCGCCAGGGTGGCCAGAAAAGAGAGGGTCGATGAAAATCTCAAGGCCTTGGCGATATTGATCCTGGCACTCAACCAGAAACCGAGCATCACCAGCAGCAGCACCCGGGCGTTGATCAATAACAGATAGTCGGCGCGAAACTCATCCCGCATCAGGGCGATCGCCAGGTAGCCCAGGGATACCGCGGTATTGAACAGCAGCATCGATAACAGGCCCTTGCGCAGCAGGCGCCAGCGCAGCGGACCTGACAACAGGATCACCGCCAACAGCCCAAGCAGCAGGAAGTAGGGTTGATGGCTCAGGGTCACCACGACCACGGCAAGCAGATAGAGCAGCAGCCAGTAGCGATCATGCATGCAGCCACCCCCTTCTCCTGGCATAGCGCCATACCGCCAGGGTGAGCAGCGCCTCCACCCCGCCGATAACCAGGTGAGGCAGCAGGATGGCAGGGACAACCACCTCCGGGCCAAAGGGGAAAAAGAGGGGGGTGCCGTCTTCCCGATGGGCGATGGCCGGTTGCAGACCCAGTACCAAGGCGATCAACAGTGCGGGCAGGATTACGGCCAGAAAGGCACCTGCCGCGAGATAGGGCAGTGGATAGCGTTGCCGTTGCCAACGCATGCTGAAGGCCATCACCGAGGCACCGACGAGCCCGACCGCAAGGGCATTCACCGGCAGCGCGGTAATGCCTCCCGCACCGAGCAGAAGGGCTTGCAGCAACAGCACCAGACTGTAGGCCAAAAAAGCGAGCCTGATACCAAACAGCATCGCCAACATACCGATTCCAACCAGGTGGCCCGAACTGCCACCCGGCAGCGGCAGCATCACCAAACCGACCACGTAGGCCAAGGCCGTGATCACGGCCAAGCGGGGTATGGTCTCCTCATCCAGCCTCCGTCGCAGGTCACGGCTGGCCCACACCCAGAACCCCCC